>NZ_JADBRJ010000004.1:0-460312 GCF_014930585.1 Enterobacter cloacae complex sp. P43RS | reverse complement strand
CCGGACTCGGAATCGAACCAAGGACACGGGGATTTTCAATCCCCTGCTCTACCGACTGAGCTATCCGGGCAACGGAGCGCATTAAACCGCAATCGCGCCTTATCGTCAACATTATTTCAGGAAAAGCTGTTCAACTGCTTAAGTTTGCGGCAATCTGTACGTTTTCACCGTGAAAATGCACAAATCTTCCAGACAATACCGGGCCGTGCGGCAATGCTGATGACAACAGGAGGGCAGTATGGCAAACGACTGGCTTGAGCTCCGTCAGCATGCGGATACCGGCATTGAAACGATTAAAGCGCACTTCGAAGGCCATGCCTTCGATCCCCACTGGCACGATAGTTATCTGGTCGGGATTACCCTTTCAGGCACCCAGCAGTTCCACTGTCGTCGCGAACGCCACCGCAGCCATCCTGGTGATGCGTTCTTACTGGAGCCGGGCGAAATTCACGACGGCGACGCGCCTGTGGAAGGAGGCTTTACCTATCTCACCTTCTATCTTGACGAGCAGTGGCTGACGCGTACCCTCCGTGGATTATATGAAGCCACGCCGGATCGCTACTCGCTTCACTTTGCTCAAACGCTAACGCGAGAACCTCAGCTGGTCCGTTCTATCGGCGAGACGTTTAACGCGTTGCATAGCGATGAGATGAAAATTGTTCAGCAGAGCACAATGGATAAGCTGCTCTCTCAGATCACCTCCCATTGCCACTGGCGTAAGAAACTCCCGTCGCAGCTACAGAGCGCTGCCGTGGCGCACCGCGCACGCGACTATCTTTATGCGCATATCGGCGAGAACGTGGGGTTGTCAGACCTTGCGCGCGAGACGGGCACGGATCGCTTTACACTGACGCGCTGTTTTAAGCGCGAGTTCAACCTGGCACCGCACGCCTGGCTTATTCAGCTGCGTCTGGCAAAGGCGCGACAGCTGCTGGCGCACGGCGAACAGCCTGTTAATGTGGCTACAGCGCTCGGTTTTGCCGACCAAAGCCATCTGGGACGCTGGTTCCAGCGTGCATACCGCATTTCCCCTGCCCACTACCGCCGGTTGTGCACAAACCTTCCAGACGTTTCCAGAAAATAGCGGCACAGTAATGGCTCTAACAAAAAAGGAGCCATCTGTGAGTCTGATGCCTTATCTGCTGTTTGCCTTTGTCGCGTCGATAACGCCCGGCCCGACGAATATCCTCGTTCTCACTAACAGCCAGCACTTTGGTGTTAAAAATACCATTCCCGCCATTTTGGGTGGATGTATTACGGCGAGTCTGATTGTGCTGATATCGGGGGCCGGCGCCGGGGAGGTGCTGCGTCAGTTTCCTCTGATACGCCAGGCAATGAGTTGGGCGGGCGTGCTGTGGCTAACCTGGATGAGCTGGCAACTGTATCGGGCGCCTGCGGCGAATCTCTCTGAGAAGACGCCTCATCGCTTCACCGCGCAAGCCGCAGCGCTGCTGCAGATGGTGAATCCGAAAACGTGGATGATGGCGCTGGCAGTAGTGAGTCTTTTTGCTCCCGCGAGCATTCATCCGTTAAGAGATATTGCGCTGATGGCGCTATGGTTCTTACTGATTTCTGTGATGTGCCTGATGTGCTGGGCGTGGCTGGGGAAGGCGGTAAACCGGGTGTTTCGCACCACCGTGGCGATGGTGCGGTTTCAGCGCCTGATGGCGCTATGTCTGCTCGTCTCCGCCTGGGCGGGCATGCTGGTCTAGGTTAACGCCCCGCCCATACGACACTGGGCAAAGCGCAGAATGTCTTCCGCCAGGCGGTGCGCCGTATCCACATCGGCCTGGCTACGGTTCACCAGCATGCGGCTCAGGCAACCCTCCAGTACGAGCTCCATCTGCTTAGCGACCATTGCCGGGTCATCCACTTCAAGCGTTGTCAGCAGTTCGTGGGTGAAGTCATGCGCCGCACGTTTTTGCTGATCCGCCAGCTGGTGTATTGGATGGCCAGGATCGGGATAAAACGTACAGGCAGCAATAAACAGGCAGCCTGGATAACGATTGTTGCTGACGCACTCTGTCAGGGCGGTGTAGCGCGCTAACAGTTTTTGCTCAGCGGTCAGCTCTTCATTCAACATTAGCTGCCTGCGCCAGACATCCACCTGCTGGCTAAGATAGCGTAGGGCATCATAAAGCAGCGCCTCTTTATCCGGCCAGAAGCGCTTAAGCTCATCCAGAGGGTAATCGATACGGTCGGCTACCATCTCAAGCGTGGTGCTGGCGATCCCTTGAATCTCAAGTAGTTGCAGGGCTTGTCCCAGTACGTCTTCGCGTTGCACGGTTATCTCCTCCGCTATTCCCAACGGTATGTCCCGTCTAAAGTGTTGTTTACGGTTGGCGATTGCGCAAATGCGCGCTGAATGCCGTTGCGTCCATAAACCCGGTTACACGCTGTTCTGGCAGCTCTTCGCCCTGCTCATTGAAGAACAGAATGGTTGGCAGCCCGAGTACGGTAAGGTGTTTAAGCAGGGCCTTATCCTGCGCATTGTTGGCTGTGACGTTTGCCTGAAGGAGTACCGTCTCTTTCAGGGCATTTTGCACCTGAGGATCGCTAAAGGTGTATTTTTCAAACTCTTTGCAGGCAACACACCAGTCGGCATAGAGGTCGAGCATCACCGGTTTGCCTTTTGCCTGCGCCAGCGCGCTGTTGAGCTCATCGACGTTCTTAACGTGTATAAAGTTTAAATGTGCCTGCGTCTGGCCCACAGGCGAGCCGAACGCCCAATCCTGAAGCGGGCGCACGCTCACCAACGCGGCGGCGAGCAGGAGAATTTGCACCAGACGCATCCACGCTTTTTTTGCCCCCAGGCTGACGATAAACGCCCAGGAGAAGAACGCCACGCCGAGCATGGCCCACAGGCGCAAACCCCACGCGTCACCCATGATGCGCTCCAGCAGGAACACCGGGAGCGCCAGGATGACAAAGCCGAACGCGGTTTTCACCGTCTCCATCCACGGGCCGCTCTTCGGCAGCAGGCGGTTGCCAAACACCGTCACCAGAATCAGCGGCAGGCCCATCCCCAGCGCGTAAAGATACAGCGTACCCCCGCCGAGCCACATATTACCGCTCTGGGCGATGTACAGCAGGATAGCGCTCAGCGGAGCTGTAGTGCAGGGGGAACAAATCAACCCGGCGATGGCGCCCATTGCGAACACGCCGCCCGCAGACCCACCCTGCTGGCGATTGCTCATCAGCGTTAAGCGGGTTTGCAGCGAAGAGGGCAGCTGAAGCGTGAACAGGCCAAACATTGACAGCGCCAGCAGAATAAATACGGCTGACAGGCCGATTAGCACGTAAGGGTGCTGAAGCGCTGCCTGGAACTGCAGTCCGGCCGCGGCGACCACGAGGCCGAGCGCGGTATAGGTGAGCGCCATGCCCTGCACATAAATAAAGGCCAGGAGCAGCGCCCGGGCGGTAGAAAGACGCTGTTTGCCGCCCAGTACAATCCCGGAGATAAGCGGGTACATCGGCAGGACACAAGGGGTAAAGGCAATGCCGATACCAATCAGTAAGGCCCAAAGTGCTGAGAACGGCAGATCGGAAGCAGCTTTGGCTTCGCCTTCATCCCTCACCCTGTCCCTCTCGCCTGAGGGGAGAGGGGAGGCAGCCGCTTTAACTTCAGTAAGCGGAACGACCTTCGTTTCAGGAGGGTAGCAGAAGCCCGCGTCGGCACAGCCCTGATACGTAACCGTCAGCGTGGCATCTTTATCCGCCTGATTCACCGTGACGGGCACGCTTAAGCGCTGGCGATAAATTTCACTTTTACCGTAGAACTCGTCCTCATGCCATTCGCCAGCGGGCATCTGCAATGCGCCAACGTTAGCCTTTGCCGGCGTGATGCTGACCTGCTTGCGGTAGAGGTAGTAACCCTCTTTCACCTGCCAGGTCAGATTGAGATCGTGCTGGTTTTGCTGAAAGTCGAAAATGAACGCCTGGTCGGCGGGAATAAAGTTCGAACGGCCGGGCGCGTCAAACAACCCGGCAAATACTGACGTGCTGCACAGCAGCAGGATCAGCGTAAAGAAGCGTTGAGCCATGAGAGATAGTCGTTATCGCCGTGGACCACTGGCAGCACCAGCAGCTCCGGGGTTTGGTATGGATGATGAGACTTGAGGCAGTCGAGGAGCGCCTGCTGGTTGGTCAGATTGGTTTTGAGCAACATCTGGACTTCATACTCCTGCTCCAGCTTGCCTTCCCAGTAATAGAGGGAGGTCGCGCCGGGGAGCAGCGTGACACAGGCTGCCAGTTTTTCGGCCAGCGCTTTGGCGGCGAGATCCTGGGCAGAGGCTTCATCAGGGGCGGTACACAGTACGACAACAGCATCAGGCGTGTTCACAAGTCGACCTCCTCATCACGAAAGTCTTCACTATATCACGCCATGCGATTGGTCATTAATGAAACGGGCCGCAGAGCGGCCCGATTTTAACTATTTTTACAACGGCTAACCGTTTACAGCACAATGCCACCGATGATAAAGCCGAGGACGACGCAAAGCGTAATCGCCACCACACCCGGGATCAGGAACGCGTGGTTAAACACGTACTTACCGATGCGGGTGGAGCCGGTATCGTCCATCTCAACCGCGGCCAGCAGGGTTGGGTAGGTTGGCAGAACGAACAGCGCAGAAACCGCCGCAAAAGAGGCAATCGCCGTCAGCGGCGTCACGCCCAGCATCAGTGCCGCAGGCATCAGCGCTTTGGTGGTGGCAGCCTGAGAGTAAAGCAGCGTCGCGGCAAAGAACAGTACCACCGCCAGCAGCCACGGGTAGTTGTGCAGCAGGTCGCCGGCAACGGTCTGGATGTCGCTGATGTGCGCTTTCACGAAGGTGTCACCGAGCCACGCCACGCCCAGTACGCACACGCAGGCGCTCATACCGGATTTGAAGGTGCTGGCGTTCAGCACTTCGCTGGTGTCGATTTTACAGGTGATGCTAATCAGCGTGGCGATGGTCAGCATGAATACCACAATCGCTTCGTTACGCGGCAGCACCGGGTTCTGGATCAGCCCCACGGTGTCGCTGATGGCGGTCGCGTAGAACATCACGGCGACGATACCGATCAGGAACAGCAGCACGGAGCGTTTCGCGTGCGGCTTCAGCTCGAAGACCTGGCTACCGCGCAGGCTCACTTCACCTTTTGCCAGACGCTCCTGGTAAACCGGATCGTCTTTCAGCTCGGCACCCAGGAAGTTACACAGCACGGCGGTAATCATCACCGCAATCAGCGTGACTGGAATACAGATCGCCAGCAGCGTCAGGTAGCTCACGCCCATCGGCTCAAGGATACCCGCGAAGAAGACTACGGCGGCTGAGATTGGCGACGCGGTGATCGCAATCTGCGACGCCACCACGGCAATAGAAAGTGGACGAGACGGGCGAATCCCCTGTTCTTTTGCCACCTCGGTGATCACCGGCAGCGTGGAGAACGCCGTGTGGCCGGTTCCCGCGAGAATGGTCATAAACCAGGTCACCAGCGGGGCAAGGAAGGTGATGTATTTCGGATGGCGGCGCAGCATGCGCTCCGCCAGGCTCACCAGGTAGTCCATACCGCCCGCCACCTGCATGGCCGCAATAGCGGCAATAACCGCCATGATGATTTCGATAACGTCAAAAGGGATTGCGCCGGGTTTAATCTGAAAGATAAGGGTAAGTACGAGCACCCCGAGACCGCCGGCAAAACCAATGCCGATACCCCCGAGCCGCGCGCCCAAATAAATCGCCAACAGGACGATGACGAGTTCTGCTCCAAACATAAAGACCTGCCTTGCTTATTAACAAGTTGATATTGAATTGTTGTATTTAGGTAACGCCTAAAAAGAAAAAAGGCACGTCACAAGTGACGTGCCTTTCGGAAGCCTAGCCTGAACTGTTACTGTTCGCTTTCATCGGTATATCGTTTCGCTTTATATGCCGGATGCATCAGGTTCTGGGCCGAGAAGATATCGTCCAGCTCGGCTTCGGTCAACAGTCCACGCTCCAGCACGACTTCACGCACGCTCTTACCGGTTTCGGCGCAAATCTTACCAACGATGTCACCGTTGTGGTGGCCGATGAACGGGTTGAGGTAAGTAACGATCCCGATGGAGTTATAAACATAGCCTTCACAGACTTCTTTATTCGCGGTGATACCGTTAATGCATTTTTCCAGCAGGTTGTAGCAGGCGTTAGTCAGGATGTGAATGGATTCAAACATCGCCTGGCCAATCACCGGCTCCATCACGTTCAGCTGCAGCTGACCGGCTTCGGAGGCCATGGTCACGGTGGTGTCGTTACCGATGACTTTGAAGCAAACCTGGTTCACCACTTCTGGCACTACCGGGTTAACTTTGGCTGGCATAATGGAAGAACCCGCCTGCAACTCTGGCAGGTTGATTTCGTTCAGGCCAGCGCGCGGGCCTGAGGAGAGCAGGCGCAGGTCATTACAGATTTTGGACAGTTTCACCGCCAGACGTTTCAGAGCGCTGTGTACCATTACGTACGCGCCGCAGTCGGATGTGGCTTCAATCAGGTCTTCCGCAGGCACCACCGGCAGGTTAGACACTTCCGCCAGCTTCTGAACCGCCAACTGCTGATAGCCATCCGGGGTGTTCAGACGCGTACCGATGGCGGTGGCGCCCAGGTTCACTTCCAGCAGCAGTTCGGACGTGCGCAGCAGGTTTTTGGTCTCTTCGTTTAGCAGCACGTTAAACGCGTGGAATTCCTGACCCAGCGTCATTGGCACCGCGTCCTGCAGCTGGGTACGGCCCATTTTCAGAATGTCCTGGAACTCAACGGCCTTACGCTGGAAGCCATCGCCCAGCTGGTTGATCGCGTCGACCAGTTTGACCACGGAGGCATACACCGCGATACGGAAGCCGGTTGGGTAGGCGTCGTTGGTGGACTGGCATTTGTTAACGTGGTCGTTCGGGTTGAGGTACTGGTATTCACCTTTCTGGTGGCCCATCAGCTCCAGGCCGATGTTTGCCAGTACTTCGTTGGTATTCATGTTGACGGAGGTACCCGCGCCGCCCTGATAGACGTCAACCGGGAACTGGTCCATGCATTTGCCGTTGTTCAGCACTTCATCGCAGGCAGCGATAATCGCATTTGCCGCGCTTTTAGGAATGGTTTGCAGCTCTTTGTTCGCCAGCGCTGCGGCTTTCTTCACCATCACCATGCCACGGACAAACTCAGGGATATCGCTGATTTTGCTGTTGCTGATGTAGAAGTTTTCAATCGCTCTCAGAGTGTGAACACCATAGTAGGCATCCGCTGGAACTTCCCTGGTACCCAACAAGTCTTCTTCGATACGAATGTTGTTTAACATGTGAACCTTCTTTTCAAGCTGCCGATGGATTGTACTAAACACACAACATATATGTGGTTTTGAATATTTTCTGACCGACGATTATTCCCTCAATCGGCCAGATGTTCGAGATCATATGCTGATGATAGCGAATTGCCGTAAGCTGGATCACTTATTATCGACCCGATTCCATGATAATTATTAATCTGTGAAATGTGTCACCGCTTTAATATTTCCGAAAAAAATATCCGTGCAAACCGATTGAATTTTGGCTAACCGTCTCCATCTCTTACAGACGCGTGACGCGAACACATTCAGACAGGGGCCAGATGGCACCTGCCACACAGGAGATGCCAGTGCGCTGGATACCGTTTATTGCTTTCTTTCTCTATGTTTACATTGAGATTTCTATTTTCATTCAGGTAGCTCACGTGCTGGGCGTCCTGCTGACGCTGATTCTGGTGATCTTCACCTCCGTCATCGGCATGTCGCTGGTGCGTAATCAGGGTTTCAAAAATTTCCTGATAATGCAGCAGAAGATGGCCGCAGGCGAAAGCCCGGCAGAAGAGATGATCAAAAGCGTGTCGCTGATTATTGCTGGCCTGCTGCTGATCCTGCCGGGGTTCTTCACCGACTTCCTCGGCCTGCTGTTGCTGTTGCCGCCGGTGCAGAAGCACCTGACCATGAAGCTGCTGCCGCACCTGCGCTTCAGCCGCATGCCGGGCGGCGGGTTCAGCACAGGGCCAGGCGATACCTTCGAAGGGGAGTATCAGCGCAAGGATGAACAGCGCGACCGTTTAGACCATAAAGACGATCGATAATTTTTTTGCCCGGTGGCTTCGCTTACCGGGCCTACGGATTTTTCCGCTTCGGTAAAAACGCCCACAGCCCCGCCAGCATGACGATGGCATACACACTCTTCCATCCCACCATCGCCAGCAACAGCAGGCACAGCACGCCCCCGACGACCGCCAGGGCTTTATAGCGACCTTTCAGCAGACGACAGCCCGCCAGCATGCACAGCAGGTAGATCATGATGAAAATACCGTTGGCGTAGATAATTAGAGCATCAAGGTTGATGTCGAGAAGATAAATACCCAGCGAGCTCAGGACGCAGCAGCCCAGCACGGCATTCAGCGCATTCATCGGGAGTTGACGTTTAGACAACCGCGCGAGGCGGCTCTCAGGTTTGTAGCGCGCCTGTGACCACACCAGACGGGCGAAGCTCTGGATATAAATGTTGAGGCTGGCAAAGCAGGCGAGATAGCCAATCACACAGGCCACCCATAGCGCCTTCACGCCGAAAAGTTTAACCACGATACCCGGTAGCGATGCGGCGGCGGCTTTATCTTCGCCGAACGCGTTGAAGTGCAGCACCAGCACGGTACAGGCCCAATATACGGTGCCCGCCAGCAGTAAACCAATCATCAGAGCGCGGGGAAAATCACGCTCGGGCTGTTTAAACTCGGATGCCAGGTGAGCGAACGCTTCAAGTCCAACAAAACACCAGAACATGACGGATAACGCAGCGAAAAGCTGTGAATGGTCGATATCGTTTATCGCAGGGAAGGGGATATCTGCTACGGTAATGTTACCCGCAAACCAGATGGCGACGATCAGCACGACGATCAACGCTGCAACCAGCGTTTGCAGATTCGCGCTTGAACTGGCTCCGCGCGAGCCCACCCACCAGACGATCGCCAGCGTACCCAACTCAGCCAGCAGCAGTTGCTCGTCGTGCCAGCCAAACAGCGCCTGTCCAAAGCCGGTGGCGATATGCAGGGCTGCCGGAAGGCCAACGGGTATTACCGACAAAAACAGCCAGCCGGTTACACGCTCCATGCGCGGACCAAACGCCATGCCGACAAAATGCGCCACGCCGCCCGCGCTGGGGAAGTGCCGTCCGAGTATGGCAAACACAATCGCCACCGGGAACACCAGCAGGATCAGCACCGGCCATGCCCAAAGACTGTTATTTCCGGCGACCAGCGCCGCCAGTGCCGGTACGGCAAACACGCCGGTACCTAACAAGGAGGTTGAAAGAAGGCCAACGCCCTGCGCCAGCCCCAGCTCCTGCCTGAGTCCACTCATTTACCTTGCCCTGCCACCATCAAAAGAGAGTGGATGGTAACACTTTCGCAAATTTTTTTTCGATTCCCCCTTGAAGGGGTAAAAAGCTATCCCCATCTCTCAGGGCACTAGTCGGAAAACCGCATGCGGGCCGGCGTCATCCATAACTGATAATGACTTTCTCAAAGGAGAGCTATCAATGAGTATTCGTCCGTTACATGATCGTGTGATCGTCAAACGTAAAGAAGTTGAAACCAAGTCTGCTGGCGGCATCGTTCTGACCGGTTCTGCAGCAGCCAAATCAACGCGTGGCGAAATCATCGCTGTCGGTAAGGGCCGCATCCTGGAAAACGGAACTGTGCAGCCGCTGGACGTTAAAGTTGGTGACATCGTAATTTTCAACGATGGCTACGGCGTGAAATCCGAGAAGATCGACAATGAAGAAGTGTTGATCATGTCCGAGAGCGACATTCTGGCAATTGTTGAAGCGTAATTTACGCACGAGAATTTGAGGAAATAAGAACATGGCAGCTAAAGACGTAAAATTCGGTAACGACGCTCGTGTAAAAATGCTCCGCGGCGTAAACGTACTGGCAGATGCAGTTAAAGTGACCCTGGGCCCGAAAGGCCGTAACGTAGTGCTGGATAAATCCTTCGGCGCGCCAACCATCACCAAAGATGGTGTTTCCGTTGCACGTGAAATCGAGCTGGAAGACAAGTTCGAAAACATGGGCGCGCAGATGGTGAAAGAAGTTGCCTCTAAAGCGAACGACGCTGCAGGCGACGGTACCACCACCGCGACCGTACTGGCGCAGGCTATCATCACTGAAGGCCTGAAAGCCGTTGCTGCGGGCATGAACCCAATGGATCTGAAACGTGGTATCGACAAAGCTGTCGCATCCGCTGTTGAAGAACTGAAAGCGCTGTCCGTACCGTGCTCTGACTCTAAAGCCATTGCTCAGGTTGGTACTATCTCCGCTAACTCCGACGAAACCGTAGGTAAACTGATCGCTGAAGCGATGGATAAAGTCGGTAAAGAAGGCGTGATCACCGTTGAAGACGGTACCGGTCTGGAAGACGAACTGGACGTGGTTGAAGGTATGCAGTTCGACCGCGGTTACCTGTCCCCATACTTCATCAACAAGCCAGAAACTGGCGCTGTTGAGCTGGAAAGCCCGTTCATCCTGCTGGCTGACAAGAAAATCTCCAACATCCGCGAAATGCTGCCAGTGCTGGAAGCCGTTGCGAAAGCAGGCAAGCCGCTGGTTATCATCGCTGAAGATGTTGAAGGCGAAGCGCTGGCGACCCTGGTGGTTAACACCATGCGCGGCATCGTGAAAGTGGCTGCGGTTAAAGCACCTGGCTTCGGCGATCGCCGTAAAGCAATGCTGCAGGATATCGCTACCCTGACCGGTGGTACCGTGATCTCCGAAGAGATCGGTATGGAGCTGGAAAAAGCGACCCTGGAAGACCTGGGCCAGGCGAAACGCGTTGTGATCAACAAAGACACCACCACCATCATCGACGGTGTGGGTGAAGAAGCCGCTATTCAGGGCCGTGTTGGTCAGATCCGTAAGCAGATCGAAGAAGCCACTTCCGATTACGACCGTGAAAAACTGCAGGAGCGCGTAGCGAAACTGGCGGGCGGCGTTGCGGTAATCAAAGTTGGTGCGGCGACCGAAGTTGAAATGAAAGAGAAGAAAGCACGCGTTGACGATGCCCTGCACGCGACCCGTGCTGCGGTAGAAGAAGGCGTAGTTGCTGGTGGTGGTGTCGCGCTGGTACGTGTAGCCGCTAAGCTGGCTGGCCTGACCGCTCAGAACGAAGACCAGAACGTGGGTATCAAAGTTGCGCTGCGCGCAATGGAAGCTCCTCTGCGTCAGATCGTTTCCAACGCCGGTGAAGAGCCATCTGTGGTTGCGAACAACGTGAAAGCGGGCGAAGGTAACTACGGTTACAACGCGGCAACTGAAGAATACGGCAACATGATCGACTTCGGTATCCTGGACCCAACTAAAGTGACCCGTTCTGCTCTGCAGTACGCGGCATCTGTAGCTGGCCTGATGATCACGACCGAGTGCATGGTAACCGACCTGCCAAAAGGCGACGCGCCTGACTTAGGTGCTGCTGGTATGGGCGGCATGGGTGGAATGGGCGGCATGATGTAATCATGTTGTTCTGAACCTCTCAGAACGAACCCCGGGCAGAAATGTCCGGGGTTTTTTATTGCCGCTACTCAAATGTTCCCTTCACGCATGCTGCGCCTTCGCGCACCATCTGGCGGCCTTTCGCCCAGACCTCGCGGATCTTCAGGTCATCCGTCAGCACCAGGAAATCGGCATCGCATCCGGGCGCGAGCCGCCCCTTATGCTCCAGCCCGAGAAACTCCGCTACGTTACGCGTAAACGGCAGAAGCGCCTCCTCCAGCGGCAGGTGATACCGGCTGACCAGTTGCTGCAGCGTCTGAGGCAGAGATTCGAACCCGGCTACGCCAATGCCCACCAGATTACCGTTCGCGTCAAAATTCGGTTGGCTGCCGTTACCGTCCGAGCTGAGCGTAAGCCGGTTAAACGGCACCTGCGCTTCACGGGCCGTCGCGATGGCGGTGGCGGCATCAATGGGCTCACTGATGCTGGTGGTGATGTCGATATAGCCCCCATCACGTGCATAATCCAGCGCGGCGAGGAACAGCGCCTGGTCGCGGTTAACGTGGGTTGGCAGCAGCTTCGTGCGTGGCACGTCGGCGTTTTTCAGGATGTTAAGCAGCGGCTCCAGCAGCTTCGGGCTGTTGCCGAGGTGAAACACGGATATGCCCGCTTTGGCGCCCAGCAGCCCGCCGACGCGCGACTGGGCGGCCATATTCGCGAGCTGGCCATCCGCTGGTGCGGAAGAGCGATGGTCGGAAATCGCGCATTTCACGCCGATGATTTTATCAATCAGCGCCACATCCTTTTCGATGCTGCCGGTAATCGTCGGAGAAGGCAGCCCATACGCGCCTGTCAGCATCCACGCGCTGATCCCTTCATGCTCAAGCGCCCGCGTTTTTGCCAGCAGAGATTCGGGGTGGCGGGTCACGCCGTCGGTACCCAGCAGGCCAACAACGGAGGTGATGCCCGCCGCCACCAGCGCGGACAACCGTACCTCCGGCGTCCGGGTGTGCGGACCGGCTTCACCGCCGCCGCCGATCAGGTGTACGTGCTGATCGATAAAGCCCGGGCAAACCACCGCCCCGGCGAGATCGGTTTCAGGACAGTTAAGCCGCATTGCTGCGCGATCCGTTTTTTCAATCGCGACGATTTTTCCCCCGGCGATGAGCAGATCGCAACGTCCCCGATCCTCCGGCGCGTAAAGGTGCACATTGCGGAAAAGATGGGGTTCCAGCACTGAAAAATCCATTTTTATCTCCTCAGAAGAGTAGCTGCATTACCCACATTGAGAGCAGGGCGTTAATGACGCAGACGGTAATGATGTGTGGATAATACTTCGGGTTAACGCCTGCGGTGCCCAGGCAGCGGCCGGTGTTTTGCACTGGATTGCCCATCAGATAGATGGCGGGCAGCAGAACGGTGGCATCGTGGCTGTTGAGCGTGCCGGCAGCCACCAGGCTGGCGCAAACCCCCACGCCGCCGCCCATACTCATCACTGAGGCCAGCAGGACCGTTGCCGCCGCGCCCGGAAGCCCCCACAGGGCCATAATTGGCTCGCAAATATTGCCAACAATATCCAGCAGGCCGGTCACCTTGAGCGCCTGAATGATGACAAACGCCATAACCACGTTCGGCAGCAGGCTGGTAGTGGCGATGGTAAAGCCTCGGCGGGCGCCATCGATAAACATGTCCATGATATTTTTACGCGGCTGGGCGATCATTTTTTTCCTCCTGAATACGACGATCTTCCATGTGAGCGATCCACAGACGCAGGAGGTTCGCGCCAACAAATTTAAACATCAGTATGACGGCCAGCGGCGTGATTACCGGGACGGTAATAAACGTGAATAGTGCGGCGCCGGAAGAAAAATAGTTGGTAATGATGGCGCTACCGCTGGTCTGGAAGGTGGCGAAAATGGCGCGCTCGCGATCGGTAATAGCCCCTTCGTCGGTCAACTCTTTGGTCATCCCTGCTGCGGCATCGGTATTTTGCAGGTTGGCGATGAGGGCCAGAGAGCAGACGCCCGGTACGCCAAGCAGCGGGCGCAAAATGGGCGTCATCAGCTGTTGCGCGGCACGCAGCCCGCCCAGCCCCTCGGTGACGGCAATGATCCCGAGCGATAAAATGACCGAAGGCGCCAGTTCAAGGGCAAACAAGAAACCGTCTTTCGCCCCCGTGCCGCCCTCACCGCGAAACGTGAGCGCGCCGTTCACCGGACCGAAGCTGCCGTTTAGGACGGTAAAATCCAGCACGCGCCACCATTCGGTACTTTTGGCGAAAAAGCCTGAGAAAAATACGATGGTGAGCACAAACGCCAGATAGCCCACCCATGTTACCTTTTCCTCTCCTGAGGATGATGCACTCATGAAACCCCCTGTTTTAATCGCGTACAAAAGTTGTACGTCGCAACACTAAAAACGATCGAGGGCTAAAACACGATATCCCAAAGGGCATTATCAGAATTCATTTAAGATGTCGGAGGAGTGATGTACGGAATCCGGCTCGCAGAAATGCGCGGGGATTTTTCTTTTAGTCATCTTTTAGGTATAAGATTTACACACGGACAATTACTGTCCAGCTTATTGAAAACGAGGAATAACATGCGCGTAAAAGTCTGTGCAGGGATCGTAGGAGCAGCGTTGCTGCTGGCGGGTTGTAGCTCCAGCAATGAACTGTCGGCAGCGGGCCAGGGCGTTCGCTTTGTGGAAGATAAGCCAGGCAGCGAATGCCAGCTGTTAGGCACGGCCACCGGTGAACAAAGTAACTGGATGTCGGGTCAGCACGGTGAAGAAGGTGGCTCTATGCGCGGCGCGGCGAATGCCCTGCGTAACCAGGCTGCTGCAATGGGGGGGAACGTGATTTACGGCGTGAGCAGCCCGACGCAAGGAATGCTCTCCAGCTTCGTGCCAACGGCCAGCCAGATGAGCGGCCAGGTCTATAAGTGCCCGAACTGAGTTTACTTGCTGATGGCGCTGCGCCCCACCTCGTAGGGCAGGTAAGCGTAGCGCCACCTGCCTTTTAGCGCTGCCGCAGTTGCAAATCCAGCGGTGTCTTACTCGGCTCTCCGCCAATCTCGCGTGCCAGCTTCGGCACCATATAACCTGAAACCAGCGTTAACAGCTCGCGCATAATCTGTCGGGCTTCCTCATCCGTCACCATGAAATGCGCCGCGCCCTGCACGCGATCCAGTACGTGCAGGTAATAGGGCATTACGCCTGCGTCAAACAAGGCATTGCTGAGATCGGCCAGCACCCGTGCGCTGTCGTTCACGCCGCGCAACAACACGCTCTGGTTGAGCAGCGTCACGCCCGCTTTTCGCAGCCGCGCCATCGCCGCGCGAAAGTCCGCGTCAATTTCATTCGCGTGGTTGATATGGTTTACCAGCAGCACCTGTAGACGTGACTGCTCCAGGCGCGTGACCAGGGCGTCGGTAATACGCGCCGGGATGACGATCGGTAAACGGCTGTGAATGCGCAGACGCTTAATGTGCGGGATGGCTTCAAGCTGCGTCAAAAGCCAGTCCAGTTCATGATCTTTTGCCATCAGCGGGTCACCGCCGGAAAAAATAATCTCATCCAGCTCTGGATGGGCGGCGATATAGTCCAGCGCAACCTGCCAGTTGCGCTTATTTCCCTGGTTTTCGGCATACGGGAAGTGCCGACGGAAGCAGTAACGACAATTTACCGCACAGCCGCCTTTTACCAGCAGCAGGGCGCGATTGAGATATTTGTGCAGTAAACCCGGCACCACGCTGTTTTGCTCTTCCAGCGGATCGGTGCTGTAGCCCGGCGCTGTAATAAACTCATCCTGCGACGTAAGGGTTTGTTTTAATAAAGGATCGTCAGGGTTGCCTTTTTCCATGCGCGCAACAAACGCGCGGGGAACGCGCAGGGCGAAAAGTCGCTTTGCCTCACGGCCAGCAAGCAACTCCGGATGCTGATCGAGGTCTAAAAGACGCAGCAATTCATCAGGACTGGTGATTACATCGGCAAGTTGCGATAACCATTCTTCTCTGGATGGGGTGTTTAGGGTTACAATATGCGCCATTTTGTGGCTTAGCTACCAGTTAACAAATTTAGAGGGCCTTATGGCAACGTACTATAGCAACGATTTTCGTGCTGGTCTTAAAATCATGATGGACGGCGAACCGTACGCGGTTGAAGCCAGCGAATTCGTTAAACCAGGTAAAGGTCAGGCATTCGCACGCGTTAAGCTGCGCCGCCTGCTGACCGGCACCCGTGTTGAGAAAACCTTCAAATCTACTGACTCCGCTGAAGGCGCTGATGTTGTCGATATGAACCTGACTTACCTGTACAACGACGGTGAGTTCTGGCACTTCATGAACAACGAAACCTTCGAGCAGCTGTCTGCTGACGCGAAAGCGATTGGCGATAACGCGAAGTGGCTGCTGGATCAGGCTGAGTGCATCGTGACCCTGTGGAACGGCCAGCCTATCGCCGTTACCCCACCAAACTTTGTTGAGCTGGAAATCGTTGAAACCGATCCAGGTCTGAAAGGTGACACCGCGGGTACTGGCGGCAAGCCAGCAACGCTCTCCACCGGCGCTGTGGTGAAAGTACCGCTGTTCGTACAGATCGGTGAAGTGATCAAAGTGGATACTCGCTCCGGCGAATACGTATCCCGCGTGAAGTAATTTACGTCATGATTCGAGGCGCAGCGTCCGCTGCGCCTGATTTTTGCAGGCAGGGATGATGAAACGTACCGTTAAAATTCTGCTTCTGTTAGCGCTCTCCAGCGTACTGCTTTCCGGCTGTAACACCGCCCGTGGCATGGGGGAAGATATCCAGGACCTCGGTCATATCATTTCTCACGCAGCCAGCTAAGTCCGTCTAATTTTCCTAAAATTGCTTCCTTTTCCGTCAATCGGCGGGATCTTGTCTATTCTTAAGTTGCTATACACAAAACAACTTTGGCTATAAAAGGAAGATATTATGGTTAAGAAAACAATTGCAGCGATCTTTTCTGTCCTCGTGCTTTCCTCCGTGTTGACTGCATGTAATACCACCCGCGGCGTAGGGGAAGATATCTCCGACGGTGGTAACGCGATTTCTGGTGCAGCAACTAAAGCTCAGAACTAATGAAGCATGGACGGTACGGCACGTGAGTTTCACCGTACCGTCAATTCTCTGCTTCCTGCAGGGATAAAAACGGTGAAAAGCGTGTATCCATATGCAGCTTCATGCGGATATTGCGTTTATAGGTATAAACCGTTTTTCCGTTAATGCTCAGGTGAGCGGCTATCTTTTGGTTGCTCGCGCCGTCCATCCATAACGTCAACACTTTCTCCTCCTGTCGTGTCAGCAAGGGGGCGGCCACCGTCGGGCGGTACGTGCTTGCGCGCGAAATTAACGCGTCATTGATAACCGTCGCGATTTCCTCAAGAGGGGCATTTTTCATTAGCGAAGACCAGACCGGGAAGTTCCCGAGCCAGGTCGCCAGGTCCTTGTCCTCTCCCGATTGCAGCATAATAAAAGGTAATTTTTCGCTGGCATTCAGCAAGGAAGAGAGTTGCTGGAAATGGTGAATATCCTGCCTGAAACCATGCAGGTCAGCGATGACCAGCTCAGGTTTCCATTGCAGAATGTGCTCTCTGGCGAGGAATAGATTGTTCAGCCCGGTCACAACGTAGTGCCCCGGGAACAAACCGGAATGATTGAGCCATGCTTCAAACCCGGTGCGGGTGAAGTGACAACGGTCAATCAAAAGAATCTTGAACATATTTTATTCGCAGTCGGCTAGTGGTTTGGCTTCCTGCCATCAGAAAGCACATCATCATAGAGAAGTCCGATGAGCTATAAATGCCTGAACTCCGCGCCATACTGCGGCTATTTCTGGGCTTAACGCGTTCATCAGAAAATGATTGAAAAAAAATCACACGCTAACCAAAATATGGGGTGTTATCTGCCTTGCGGGACGACCCGTAAGCGCTTCCTTCATCGGGGACGGCCCCAACTGTTTTTAAGTTAAGGAGCCCGAGATGTCCTGGATTATTCTCTTTATTGCTGGTCTGCTCGAAGTGGTATGGGCGATTGGTCTCAAGTACACCCACGGATTTACCCGCCTGACGCCCAGCGTTATTACCGTTACGGCGATGATCGTGAGCATTGTTCTGCTATCGTGGGCAATGCGTTCTCTGCCCGTGGGAACGGCCTATGCCGTCTGGACGGGGATCGGTGCCGTAGGCGCGGCGATTACCGGCATTCTGCTGCTGGGTGAGTCAGCGAGCCTGGCGCGCATTGCCAGCCTCGCTCTGATTGTTGCCGGTATCATTGGGCTGAAGCTCAGTACCCATTAACGGGGCTGTTTTACCCAAATAAGTTTCGACACATCAAACCCCTGTCGGGTCGCGACGTCCAGCATCTGCTGTTTCATTTCTGACGAAATAGTTGGCGTGCGGGAAAGTATCCACAGATAGTCGCGATCCGGCCCGCAGACCAGCGCGTGACGGTACTCTCTGTCGAGCGCTATCACGTTATAGCCGCCATAAAACGGGCCGAAGAAAGAGACTTTGAGCGCGGCCCGTCGCGGGTCGCCAGTGAAGTAGGCTTTCCCGACCGACTGCTGCCACATCTCCCGATCGGGATTATAGCCCCGATTGATCACCTGAATACCGCCATCATCCATTGGGCTGTAATTAGCAGTAACCTTCTCTAAGCCCTGCTCAAACCGATGGTCGAGGCGCGCGATTTCATACCATGTTCCAAGGAAGCGTTGTGCATCAAAAGGCGTGACGACGGTAACGCCAGGAGGTGGGGTAGGGGAACTGCAGGCCACCACTAAAAACGCGGCTGTCACCGCGGCGATAACAGGCAAAATGCGCATAGGAGTTTCCTTACTGTTTTTTTGTTAAGTGTAGATGACGGCAAGGAAAATGTGGTTTTTGTGCGGTGTGTTTCGCCGGGTAAGCGCAGCGCTACCCGGCAATGTTTTACTGCAGCGCGTCGAGGATACGGTATGCCGCCTCAACTCGCGCCGGATTCGGATAGCTTTTATTCGCCAGCATCACAATGCCGAGCTGCTTTTCAGGAATAAAGGCCACGTAGCTGCCAAACCCGCCGGTTGAGCCCGTTTTGTGCACCCATGAGGCCTTAACCGGGGGAACGGGTGGACTCACTTCTCTCGCAGGCAACGGTGCCAGCGCCACCATGTTATCACTGCCTCCGACGACGGTTTTGGCATCGACCGGCCAGTTAAGCATCTCCCAACCTAACCCCTGATACATGGCACCCACGCGCCAGTAGCGAGACTGCGCCAGCGTAATGCCTTGCTTCAGGGACGTATCCTGCAGTGCGTCAGGGGCCATATTGGCCATCACCCAGCTCGCCATATCCTGCACGTTGGTTTTCACGCCATATGCCTCTGCGTCCAGCATGCCCGGTGAAACGTGGACCGCTTTACCGTCACGATATCCCCAGGCGTAATGCGTCTCCTCCGCTTTCGGAACGTTAATCCAGGTATGATCCAGCTTGAGCGGCTTAAGGACCCGCGTCGTCATGGCCTGCTCATAGCTCATGCCGGAAGGTTTGACCGCCAGCGCGCCAAAAAGACCGATGCTGGAGTTGGCGTAAAGACGCGTTGTGCCCGGCTTCCACTGAGGCTGCCAGTTTTGATAGAAGCGCAGCAGGGAAGCGTTATCTGTGACCTCATCGGGCACCTGTAAAGGCAGGCCACCGGCGGTGTAGGTTGCCAGATCCAGCATGCGAATCCCTTGCCACTGCTTGCCGGTCAGATCAGGCCAATATTTGGTTACCGGATCGCCCAGCGAAATTTCGCCGCGGGCAATAGCATCGCCCCCCAGCACGCCGGTGAAGGTTTTACTTATAGAGCCCAGCTCGAACAGGGTTTGCGGGGTGACGGGTTTGTTCGCCGCGATATCGGCCTTTCCAAAGGTAAAGTAGTGTGGCTGGCCCTGATAAATCACGGCCACCGCCATGCCTGGAATACCCTGCGCTTTCATCAGGGGCGTAACGTTGCGTTCTACCACGTCAGCCAGCTGTTTTTCCGACATCGGCGCGGCGAGTACAGAGCAGGATGTGCTGAGCAGCAGGGCGCAGCAAAGGAATTTTTTCATCATCAATTATCTTCCATAATAGCAGGTCAAGGGAGTGTCCGGGCCCGGCAGACCGCTGTAGTCTGTTAGATTTGACTATGGCTGACAAACGGTTAAATTTAGCATGAGCTGTTAATTTTTCTAACGGATGGAACAATGACCCGCAGCTATCTTCCGCTTAATTCGCTTCGCGCCTTCGAAGCGGCCGCCCGGCACCTCAGTTTTACGCATGCAGCGATAGAGCTGAACGTCACCCATTCCGCCATCAGCCAGCACGTTAAGGCGCTGGAGCAGCATCTGAATTGCCAGCTGTTTGTCCGCGTCTCGCGCGGCCTGATGCTGACCACGGAGGGTGAAAATCTGCTGCCGGTGCTGAATGATTCATTCGATCGTATCGCCGGAATGCTGGATCGCTTTGCCAGCCAGCGCGCTCAGGAGAAGCTAAAAATTGGCGTAGTAGGGACTTTCGCCACGGGTATCCTGTTCTCTCATCTCGCGGACTTTCGCCGCTGTTATCCGCATATCGATCTTCACCTTTCCACCCATAACAACCGCGTCGATCCGGCTGCTGAAGGGCTTGATTATACGATCCGCTACGGCGGAGGGGCGTGGCACGGCACCGAGGCGCAATTCCTGTGCCCTGCGCCGCTGGCGCCGCTTTGCTCGCCCGAAATCGCCGCCGTGCTCCAGTCTCCGGCCGACATCCTGAAGTTTACCCTGCTGCGCTCTTACCGACGCGACGAATGGTCGGCGTGGATGCAGGCGGCAGGCGAGCATCCTCCGTCGCCAACGCACCGGGTGATGGTGTTTGATTCGTCTGTCACCATGCTGGAAGCCGCACAGGCAGGTATGGGCATTGCCATTGCGCCTGTCGATATGTTTACCCATTTGCTGAACTGCGAGCGCATCGTGCAGCCGTTTACAACGCAAATTGATCTGGGCAGTTACTGGTTAACGAGACTGCAGTCGCGGGCTGAAACGTCCGCAATGCGTGAATTTGCCCAGTGGCTGGTGGGAAAGATGCAGAAATAAAAGGCCCGCCGGATGGCGGGCCAGAAGCGTCAGATAGTGACCACGGCAATCAGCGTCACCACGGTCAGGATGGTTGCCAGCCCGTAGAACACCCATTTACCGCTCGGCACATGGATTTTCAGGTCATGCATCGCATGGTGAATGCGGTGCAGGCCGCACCACAGCGGCAGGACGATCATCAGGAAGATGAACACGCGGCCAATAAAGCTGCTCGCAAACGCCAGCACGCGCTCGTAGCTCAGCGCATCGCCCGGGAACAGCCCCAGCGGCAGCATAATGCCGACCAGCAGGATGATTACCGGGGCGATGATGGCACTCCACATGCCGCCTGCGCCAAACAGGCCCCAGAAGACCGGCTCGTCAGAACGTTTTGGATTTGGATTGATCACAGTAGTCTCCTTACCAGAACAGTGCGACAAACAGAATGACAACCGTGACCAGGATCGTCACTGCCCATAGCCCTTTAATGACTGGCTCCGGCCCCATTTTTTCGTCTTTAATGATGATGTTTGCCGCTTTTGGCGCCAGCTCAAACCAGGTTTTGGTATGAAGTAGCGCCGCCGCGAGCGCGATCAGGTTCAGAACCACGATGATTGGGTTTTGCAGGAAACCGACAAAGTTCGCCCAGGTTTCCGGCCCGTGTTTAAGGGCAAAAACGCCATACATTAACTCAAGGCTGAACCAGACCGCCGGGACCGCCGTGCCTTCACGCAGCATATAGAAGCGATAAAACGGCAGGTTTTTCCACCAGGTGGACGGCACAGGCCGCACGTAGGCTTTGCGTTTAGTCGTCATCATGCACTCCTTAGCGTGGTTTCAGGGTAGCGATAAGAAAGTCTTTCGAGCTTTCCACTTTACCCTGCTGAATTGCGGCGGCCGGGTCGACGTGCTTCGGACAGACTTCGGAGCAGTAGCCCACAAACGTACAGGTCCAGACGCCGTTCTGGCCGTTTAGCTGCGCCATACGTTCTTTTTTGCCGTGGTCGCGGCTGTCTTCGTTATAGCGGTGCGCCAGGGTAATGGCGGCCGGGCCGATGAACTCCGGGTTCAGGCCAAACTGAGGACAGGCGGCGTAACACAGGCCGCAGTTGATGCAGCCGGAGAACTGATGGTATTTCGCCATCTGCGCCGGCGTCTGGGTGTTCGGACCCTGGTCCGGCGTGCGCGGGTTGCCGATGATGTACGGCTTAATCGCTTCCAGGCTTTCGATAAAGTGGGTCATATCGACCACCAGATCGCGCTCGATTGGGAAGTTGCCCAGCGCTTCAACCTTAATGCCCTTGGTGTAGTCACGCAGGAAGGTTTTACAGGCCAGCTTCGGTACCTTGTTGACCATCATGCCGCAGGAGCCGCAGATCGCCATGCGGCAGGACCAGCGGTAGCTCAGGTCCGGCGCCAGGTTGTCTTTGATATAGCCGAGCGCATCCAGGAGGGAGGTTTGCTCGTCATAAGGCACTTCGTAGAAAGCGCTGTGGGGGGCGGTATCCACTTCCGGGTTGTAGCGCACCACTTCAACTTTCAATTTTTGCATCTCAGCCATTCGCCTTCTCCTTCTTCTCGGCGGCTTCTGCTTCTGCGCCATACACGCGTTTAGCCGGTGGCAGCGTGGTGATTTTCACGTCGCTGTAGTCCAGACGCGTGGTGCCATCCGCATCGCGCCAGGCGAGAGTGTGTTTCAGGAAATTGACGTCGTCACGTTCGGTGCAGCCTTCGTCCAGACGCTGGTGGGCGCCGCGAGACTCTTTACGCGCCAGCGCAGAGTGCGCCATACATTCCGCGACGTTCAGGCCGTGGCCAAGCTCAATGGTATAGAGCAGGTCGGTGTTGAAGACGCTGGAGGTATCGGTGATGCGCACGCGCTTGAAGCGCTCCTGAAGCTCCGCCAGCTTGTCGACGGTTTTCTGCATCAGTTCCGGCGTACGGTAGATACCGCAGCCTTCTTCCATCGACAGGCCCATCTCGTCGCGGATCTTCGACCAGTTCTCGTTGCCTTCCTGGTTCACCAGATCCTTCAGGCGTTTTTCAACGTCTGTGACCTGCGCATCCAGCGCCGCACCGTTTGCTTCGCCTGCGGTCGCCGCACGCTCCATAGCGCGCTCGCCCGCCATGCGGCCAAAGACGACCAGCTCTGCCAGTGAGTTAGAGCCCAGACGGTTGGCACCGTGCAGGCCGACGGAGGAACACTCGCCCACCGCGAAAAGCCCTTTAATGCGGGTTTCACACTGCTGGTCGGTTTCAATCCCACCCATGGTGTAGTGCGCGGTTGGGCGTACCGGTATCGGCTCTTTCACCGGGTCGACGCCCACGTAGGCTTTTGCCAGTTCGCAGATAAACGGCAGACGCTCCAGCAGTTTCTTCTCGCCCAGGTGACGCAGGTCGAGATAGACCACGTCGCCGCGTGGCGTTGAGATGGTGTTGCCCTTGCGCCACTCGTGCCAGAAGGCCTGAGAAACTTTGTCGCGCGGGCCGAGCTCCATGTATTTGTTTTTCGGCTCGCCGAGCGGGGTTTCCGGGCCCATGCCGTAATCCTGCAGATAGCGGTAGCCGTTTTTGTTGACCAGAATACCGCCTTCACCGCGGCAGCCTTCCGTCATCAAAATGCCGGAGCCCGGCAGGCCGGTTGGGTGATACTGCACAAACTCCATATCGCGCAGCGGCACGCCGTGGCTCAGCGCCATGCCCATCCCGTCGCCGGTGACGATGCCGCCGTTGGTGTTGTAGCGATAGACGCGTCCCGCACCGCCCGTTGCCATCACCACCGCATTGGCGCGGATCTGGACGAGCGTGCCTTCCATCATATTCATCGCCACCAGGCCACGTGCATGACCGTCGTCGACCAGAATGTCGAGGACAAAATGTTCATCGAAGCGCTGAATTTGTGGGAACTGAAGGGAGGTCTGGAAGAGGGTGTGCAGCATGTGGAAGCCGGTCTTATCGGCGGCGAACCAGGTGCGTTCGATCTTCATGCCACCGAAGCGGCGGACGTTGACGCTCCCGTCCGGGCGGCGGCTCCACGGACATCCCCACTGCTCGAGCTGGGTCATCTCCGTTGGGCAATGGTGCACGAAGTAGTCAACGACATCCTGTTCGCAAAGCCAGTCGCCCCCTGCAACCGTGTCGTGGAAATGGTATTCGAAGCTGTCATGATCCTGCGCGACGGCGGCGGATCCTCCTTCTGCTGCCACCGTGTGGCTGCGCATCGGATAGACTTTTGAAATCAATGCGATTTTAGCGTTCGGGTTGGCTTGTGCCGCAGCAATTGCAGCGCGTAATCCAGCCCCGCCAGCGCCTATTACGGCAAGATCGGCTTGAAAAGTTTGCACGACATTCCTCCAGATTTTTGTTTTCCCGCAATGCGATGCACTAAAGGAAGTTCACCTGCCCGAACGGGCGATTGCGGAAGCGATTCCACTGCTCCTTTATGGGTATAACAGTATAACCGCGTAGATGTGAGGGAAATTTGACGTGTTCGATTTTTTTGCTGTTCTGTGCGGTGATTTATCATCGTGATTGATGAAATGCATCACAGAATAATCCACATAAATGAAATACGCGTTTTTACTGCGCAAAATTTGTCTCTGCCACTGCTAACGAGTAGACTTCGTGCCCTTGTCTGAAATCGGAGAAAAACTCATGAGCGAAACGGCCACCTGGCAGCCGAGCGCATCCATCCCAAATCTGTTAAAACGCGCCGCAATTATGACGGAGATCCGCCGTTTCTTTGCCGACCGCGGCGTCCTGGAGGTGGAAACCCCGTGCATGAGTCAGGCAACGGTAACGGATATTCATCTGGTCCCGTTTGAAACCCGTTTTGTTGGCCCAGGCCACTCCCAGGGCATGAATCTGTATCTGATGACCAGCCCGGAATACCACATGAAGCGCCTGCTGGCGGCGGGGTGTGGTCCGGTGTATCAGCTGTGCCGCAGCTTCCGTAATGAAGAGATGGGGCGTCACCACAACCCGGAATTCACCATGCTGGAGTGGTACCGCCCGCACTATGATATGTACCGCCTGATGAATGAGGTGGACGATCTGCTGCAGCAGGTACTGGACTGCTCAGAAGCCGAAACGCTCTCCTATCAGCAGGCCTTCCAGCGCCATCTGGAAATCGATCCGCTGTCGGCGGACAAAGCCCAGCTGCGTGAAGTGGCGGCAAAACTGGATCTGAGCAACGTGGCGGATACCGAAGAGGATCGTGACACGCTGCTGCAGCTGCTGTTCACCTTCGGCGTGGAACCGCAGATTGGCAAAGATCGCCCGACGTTTGTCTATCACTTCCCGGCAAGCCAGGCGTCTCTGGCGCAGATCAGCACCGAAGATCACCGCGTAGCAGAGCGTTTTGAGGTTTACTACAAAGGCATCGAGCTGGCGAACGGCTTCCACGAGCTGACCGACGCGCGTGAACAGCAGCAGCGTTTCGAGCAGGACAACCGTAAGCGCGCCGCGCGCGGTCTGCCGCAGCAGCCGATTGATGTTAACTTGCTGGAAGCATTAAAAGCCGGTCTGCCGGATTGCTCCGGCGTGGCGCTGGGCGTGGATCGTCTGGTCATGCTGGCGCTGGGCGCCGAGCAGCTGGGCGATGTGATTGCCTTTACGGTCGATCGCGCCTAAAGAATGGCCGGGTGGCGCTGTCGCTTACCCGGCATATAGTATCTGTGGCAATATTCCTTTCCATTTCTTCTCCGCAACATTAAAAACTGCCATTTTCTCTGTACACGGGTCTTTTTCTTAAATTGCCTCGTATAGCCACAATATTAGTCTGGTCATCTGCTACCATCCGCGCAGTTTAATTCCTCTTCGGATGGTTATATGTCCCAGTCACTCAAAAAGATGACCCTCACCGGGCTCATCCTGATGATTTTTACGTCAGTTTTTGGCTTTGCCAACAGCCCGTCGGCTTTCTATCTGATGGGCTACAGCGCGACGCCGTTTTATATCGTTTCTGCTCTGTTCTTCTTTATCCCGTTTGCGCTGATGATGGCGGAGATGGGCTCGGCTTACCGGAAAGAAGAGGGCGGTATCTATTCATGGATGAACAACAGCATCGGCCCGCGCTACGCGTTTATCGGCACGTTTATGTGGTTCTCCTCCTACGTCGTCTGGATGGTCAGCACGGCGGCCAAAGTCTGGGTGCCGTTCTCCACGTTTCTTTTCGGTGCGGATAAAACGCAGGTCTGGTCTTTAGCCGGGCTGAGCTCCACGCAGGTGGTCGGAATTCTGGCGGTGTGCTGGATGGTGGTGGTGACGCTGGTGGCGTCAAAAGGCATCAACAAAATTGCCCGTATCACTGCCGTTGGCGGTATTTCCGTGATGTGCCTGAACCTGGTGCTGCTGCTGGTGAGTATCGCCATTCTGTGCCTGAACGGCGGACACTTCGCGCAGGAGGTGAACTTCGTTTCATCGCCTAATCCGGGCTATCAGTCCGGGCTGGCCATGCTCTCCTTCGTGGTATTTGCCATTTTTGCCTACGGCGGTATTGAAGCGGTAGGTGGGCTGGTCGATAAGACCGAGAACCCGGAAAAAAACTTTGCCAAAGGGATTATTTTTGCCGCCATCGTCATCTCCATCGGCTATTCGCTGGCGATTTTCCTCTGGGGCGTTAGCACTAACTGGCAGCAAGTGTTGAGTAACAATACCACTAACCTCGGGAACATCACCTACGTGCTGATGAAAAGCCTGGGAATGACGCTGGGTAACGCCATGCACCTGACGCCGGAAGCATCGGCCACCCTGGGGATCTGGTTTGCGCGCATTACCGGCCTGTCGATGTTCCTTGCCTATACCGGCGCGTTCTTCACGCTAATCTACTCGCCGCTGAAAGCAATCATCCAGGGTACGCCAAAAGCGCTGTGGCCGGCACGCATGACGCAGCTCAATACCGCAGGCATGCCTGCCAACGCCATGTGGATGCAGTGTCTGCTGGTGTGCGTGTTCATTCTGCTGGTGTCATTTGGCGGTGATACCGCGTCTGCGTTCTATAACAAGCTGACCCTGATGGCAAACGTGTCGATGACGCTGCCGTACCTGTTCCTGACGCTGGCGTTCCCGTTCTTTAAGGCGAAGCGGGATCTTGAGCGTCCGTTTGTGATCTTCAAAACCCGCGCGGCAACGCTGCTGGCGACCACGGTGGTGGTGCTGGTCGTGGCGTTTGCCAACATCTTTACCGTTATTCAGCCCGTGGTTGAGGCGAACGACTGGAACAGCGCGCTGTGGATGGTCGGTGGGCCAGTCTTCTTCTCGCTGCTGGCGATGGGGATTTATGAGAATTACCGCCGGCGCTCAATGGCGTACGTCACAGAAGTGGCGTAGCGGTAAAATGCCCCTCCCGAAAGGGAGGGGAGAACGATTACAGACTTCCCGCCGGGCGCGATCTAGCCGCCGACGTGAGCGTTTTACCCATCTTGCGTCCGTCCATGCTTTCCAGACGCATCTGGAACGGTGGGAACGGCATATCAATACCATGCTCGCGGAAGCCCGCCAGAATCAGCTGGTGGATCTCATGGCGCAGCGGCATGCGGTGCCCCATTTCGGCGGCGTAGATACGCAACTCGAAAATCTGGATCCCCTGCTGTAGATCAACCAGGAATACTTCCGGCGCAGGGTTATCGAGCACCAGCGTACAGCGTTCAGCGGCGGTGTAGAGGATCTGTGTGACCTCTTCACTGTTGGCATCCGACGGCGCCGGTACCGTCAGCACCACGCGCGTGACGGAGTCCGACAGGGACCAGTTGATAAACTGCTCTGTAATAAATGCCTTGTTCGGCACGATGATCTCTTTACGGTCCCAGTCGCTGATCGTGGTGGCGCGGGTGTTGATCTTCGTTACGCTCCCGGTCAGATCGCGGATCGTCACCGTATCGCCAATGCGAATCGGCTTTTCAAACAGGATGATCAGGCCGGATACAAAGTTAGCGAAAATCTCCTGCATGCCAAAGCCAAGGCCAAACGTCAGCGCGGCCACCAGCCACTGCAGTTTAGACCACTCAATACCAATCATTGAGAACCCGACCATTCCGCCAAACAGCAGTATCAGGTATTTCGTAATGGTCGTAATGGCGTATCCCGTGCCGGGGGTTAAATCCAGATGCTGCAGCAGCGCCAGCTCCAGCAGTGCCGGGAAGTTACGCACCAGTTGGGTGGTGATGATCAGCACCAGAATGGCAATCAGCACCGCGCCTAAGGTGATCGGCTCCAGGCTTTCAACGCCCTGCACCGTGGACGTCACGTCCCACAGAGAGATGTTCTCCAGGAAGCCAAACGCGGAGTGAATTTCCGACCACAGGAAGATCACCGACAGAAGGGCAATCAGCATCAGGAGGGAGCGCACCAGGCGCAGAGACTGGGTGCTGATGGCATCCAGATCCAGTTCGACCTCGTCCGCATCCATCGTGCCTTCCGTGCTGTTGACATGGGTTGGCTCTTCCTCGCCACGGGCACGCTGAGCGAGGATCTCTGCCCGGCGGTGCTTGGCACGGTCAAAGGCCAGACGGCGGCGCTGGATCAGCATCCCGCGCCGGATCACGTGATACACCACCAGCAGCAGGAACCAGATCGCCACCGACGTTTCCAGTCGCGCCAGCAGCGCCTGCGAGGTTGCCAGGTAACCTACCGCCGCTGCCAGCATCGCAATCAGAGGAGCGCTCAGCAGCAGGTTCCAGAGCAGCCGGTTGAACATGTTGTCGCCGCTGCCGGATTTATCCAGATAGAGCGGTATCCCCGCGCGTTTCAGGCTGAGCGTGACGATGGCCAGCGCGCCGCAGATCAGCATAAAGCAGAGGCGGCCCAGCGAGCCTGAGAATTCCCGGTCGTTGAGATTATCAAACATGATCAGCGCCATAATCAGCGGCACAATCAGCCCGATGCTCATCAGGTAATAGCGCATGGCGCGCGCCACGCGGTTACGAGGCCAGCCAAAGTGGGCGATGAACAGGCCGTTAGGCCGCGCGAACGTCGCGCAAATCATCACCACCCACAGCAACGGTACCGTGGCGGTGACACCATCGCCAATGGCGACCGCGAGCGGATAGGGCCAGGCTTCCCGCAGGCCATAGCCAAGCGTCATCCACAGCACCGGTAGCGGAGAGGCGACGAGAATCGACCAGAACACGGTGCGCAGCGTCAGCCAGAAGTGATCCTGAGTGACTTTCCCCACCCGCGCGCTGGAACGCTCCAGGAAGCGGGTGAAATGTCTGCGCGAATAAATGCTGAAGCCCACCAGAACCAACGCGCCCAGCAGCGGGAAAATCGTCTCTTTACTGGTCAGCATCATCACGCTGGCCTGTCCGAGCTGGCTAAAGGTGTCGAGGGAAATCAGGCGGCGCAGATCCTGAACGATCTCAATTGGCCACGAGAAGGTCATTGGACGTACGTCGGATGTCCAGAAGAGATAACGGTGCGTAGCCTCGTTCACCTCTTTCAGCGCGTCTTCCAGCTGGCTGTTAGAGACCTTGAGCTTAGTCAGTTCCAGAATCAGCGTATCCCCGCCCTGCAGCAGGGAGTTCAGCAGTTCGCGCTGGGTGCGCAACTGGGCTTCCAGAATACGGTTTTGCTCGCTGGTCAGAGGTTGTCCGTCAGCCTGACGGATCTGGCGTATTTGCGGCTGCTTATTGAGAAGATCTTCAAAGTGCAGTCGCTGCACGCGCAGCTGGGCCATCTCGGTATCCAGCTGCTGCGGTTTCGGCATTTCCGGCAGGCGCGCGACCTGGGCGCGTAACGCTTCGCCCAGCAGGTTTGATGACCCGAGCCACTGGGACTGCTCGCGCAGGGTGTTGAGCGCCTGGCGCACCTGCAGGGTTTGATTCGTCGCCTGACGCTGCTGGGAGGCAACCAGATCCATACGCTGCGCCTGCTGATTCAGGGCGGCAGAAAGCTCGCGGTTGACCTTAAACTGATCGACGATACCTTCCGGCAGATTGGCGCTGTTTTCCGCCAGCAGCTCGGTGCTTTCAAGCGCTCGCTCGGCTTCGCGCTGGCGCTGGCTGTTAAGCAAATTACGCAGGGCCTGAAGGTACGCATCCAGCTGCTCGCTCTGCTTCTGAGCGAGTTCAGAGCGCATCCGCGCCAGCTCCTGGCGGTTGTTGGCGGAAAGCTGCGCCAGCTCCAGCTCATCCACAAGAGCCTTCAGACGGGCAGATTCCGCCTGCAGACCCAGATTTTGCGCCTGAGCCTGCGGCGTGTTGCCGCTTTGCGTACCCACGCGGCGCTCAACGTCGTTAAGCTGGCGGCGGGCGTCGGTTTGCTGCTGCGGAAGCTGGCTGAGGGAGTCGGCAATTTCACGCGCTCGCTCCTGCTCCTGCTGAGCCAGGCGGCTCTTTTCCAGAAGTTGGCTGCTGACCTGCAGGATTTCCTGGTTCAGGGCGTCGGTGGTCATGCCTTCCGGCACTTCGCGCGGCTCATCGCGCAGATTAGCGAGCTGCGCGCGCAGCGTTTGCGAGAGTTTAGGGAAGTTGTCGATAACCTGCTGATACTGCTGAGCGCGCTCAAGCGAGCCTTTCCGCTCTTCAAGCGCGTTCAGTGCGGACTGGAGTGACTCAACGGTCTCTGGCTGAGCGGGTTTAGCCGCTTTCGCCTGCTCCAGCTCCTGGGTTATCTGTTTGGCGTCGGGGGCTGTCGCTGCGTACGCCCCCATGCTGAGGCACCAGGCCATCAGTAGAACGATAATCGGGCGCACGTCAGCGATCCTTCTGTTGTTAGCCTTCGTCTTTTTTGTCGTCAACCAGCGGGCTGGCGTCGTGCTCGGCGTCGATCTCTTCTTGCGGCAGCGGAGCAGGTTCTGCATCCGGCGTCACGAAGGTTTCGGTAGAGACCGCCAGCGGCTGACCCAGTTTGGTGACCGACAGGCTTTCGAGCTGCTCAGCCAGCTTCACTTTGCCCGGCGCAAACAGGTTGATGACGGTAGAGCCCAGCTTGAAGCGACCCATTTCCTGGCCTTTCAGCAGGGCGACAGAGCCTTCTTCTTCACCGGCAGGCCACGTCCAGCGCTTGATCACGCCTTCACGCGGCGGGGTAATGGTGCCAGCCCAGACGGTTTCGATGCTGCCGACAATGGTCGCGCCAACAAGAATCTGCGCCATAGGGCCGAATTCAGTATCGAACAGGCAGATGACGCGTTCGTTACGGGCAAACAGGTTCGGTACATTTTGCGCGGTCAGGTGGTTCACGGAGAACAGATCGCCCGGCACGTAGATCATCTCACGCAGGATACCGTTACACGGCATGTGTACGCGGTGGTAGTCGCGCGGTGACAGATAGGTAGTGGCAAAGGTACCGTTGCGGAACAGGTCCGCCATCAGGTAATTGCCCGCCAGCAACGCTTCCAGGCTGTAGTTGTGGCCCTTCGCCTGCAGGATTTTGTCGTCTTCGATGTTACCCAACTGGCTGATCACGCCGTCTGCTGGCATCACCAGGACGTTAGGGTCGGTGTTCAGCGGGCGCACTTCGTCGCGCAGCGGGCGCACGAAAAACTCGTTGAACGTGCGGTAGCTGGCGGTGTCCGGCTTCTGCGCTTCTTTCATGTCGACCTTGTAATACTTAACGAAAAGGTCGATGACCAGTTTGGTCAGCCAGCCCGCGCGTTTGCTTGCGCCCCAGCCCGCCAGGCGAGTGAGCCACAGTTTTGGCAGAATGTATTGAAGCGAAAGTTTAAATGCGTTTAACAAGGTAGCCTCCAGGCCATTGTTTTGTCATTCCTGATCCGGCAGTAAGCCGCCGGAACCTGAAAAAAGGGGACGATTTTAGCGATGCTTAGCTTAGTTGTCAGTTATCAGAATCAGAAAAGTTTTTACGCGTTTTTACCTGATCCATGCTCTCAAGAATGCGGTGGTAATTCTCGAAGCGGGTCTCCGCGATTTCACCTTTCTCAACCGCTTCGCGGATAGCGCAGCCTGGATCGTTATCGTGTTTGCAGTCGCGGTATTTGCAAGCGCCTAAATAATCATGGAATTCGACAAATCCATTAAAGATTTGTTCCGGCTCAAGATGCCATAAACCGAATTCACGCACGCCCGGTGAGTCGATCACATCGCCACCGTGCGGGAAGTGATACAGGCGTGATGCGGTGGTGGTGTGCTGGCCCAGACCCGAGACGTCAGACACGTCGTTAGTGAGGATCTCCTGCTGGAGGCCGAGAAGGTTGTTTAGCAGGCTCGATTTCCCCACGCCGGACTGACCCGCAAAGATGCTGATGCGATCGGTAAGCGCCTCTTCCAGCGGTTTCAGTCCGTCTTTGGTGTAGCTGGACACCATCAGAACGCGGTAGCCAATCTTGCGGTAGATATCCATCTGCTCATTAACGAAAGCCATGCCTTCGTCATCCAGCAGATCGATTTTGTTCAGCACGATAATCGGTTCAACCTGCAGCGTTTCACAGGCGACAAGGTATCGGTCGATAATATTGAGCGAAAGTTCGGGCAAAATCGCCGATACGATGACAATCTGGTTAATGTTGGCGGCAATCGGCTTCACCCCGTCGTAAAAATCGGGACGGGTTAACACGGACGTACGCTCATGGACCGCTTCAACGATACCTTTTACCGTAACGCCCTCTGCCGCCTCTTTACCCGGTCGCCAGACGACGCGGTCGCCGGTCACCAGAGAACGAATGGTCCGGCGAATGTTACAGCGGTGGATTTCGCCATCAGCGGATTCCACGTCGGCGTGCATACCGAAACGGCTGATGACTACGCCTTCCGTTGGTTCGCCAAACAGGTTGTCGTCGTAATCGACCTTCTCCGAAGTGGTTTTAAGACGGCGCTGATGATTGGCATTCACGCGGCGCTGCTGCCCTTTGGAGAGTTTATTTTTACTCAATCGCACTGGCTCCTGGTCGCCCGTAAGGGGCAAAACCTCTATGATACACTCTAATTAATACTAGTTAACCTGCTACTGCCGGTTATGCGAGAAGGGTGGAAAATAACATGAGCGCGGATGAAAACAACCTGATTTGGATCGATCTCGAAATGACCGGGCTGGATCCCGAGCGCGATCGCATTATTGAGATTGCAACTCTGGTGACCGATGCCAACCTGAATATCCTTGCCGAAGGGCCAACGATTGCGGTGCATCAGTCCGACGACCAGCTTGCGCTGATGGATGAGTGGAACGTGCGTACCCACACCGGCAGCGGTCTTGTCGAGCGCGTGAAGGCGAGCACGCTGGGCGATCGCGAGGCGGAACTGGCGACGCTCGAATTTCTGAAGCAGTGGGTACCAGCGGGTAAATCGCCGATCTGCGGGAACAGCATCGGTCAGGATCGTCGTTTCCTCTTCAAGTACATGCCGGAGCTGGAGTCTTACTTCCATTACCGCTATCTGGACGTGAGCACCCTGAAAGAGCTGGCGCGCCGCTGGAAACCTGAAATTCTGGACGGCTTTAAAAAACAGGGTACGCACCAGGCGATGGACGATATCCGCGAGTCCGTGGCGGAACTCGCGTACTACCGCGAAAACTTTATTAAGCTGTGATTTTGAGATCCGGCACCTTGCGTGGCCGGGTTTTTGTCGTTAAATTGTTCAGCTTGCCGATTAAATAAGCACTTGAACTGAATTTCGAAAAAATCACTTTGAGGGGGGTTGCAGCTAAAAGGATTTCTCGTATAATGCGCCTCCCGTAACGACAGAGAATTACACGTTACGACAGCAACAAAAGCAGTACAGATTTGCGGGAATAGCTCAGTTGGTAGAGCACGACCTTGCCAAGGTCGGGGTCGCGAGTTCGAGTCTCGTTTCCCGCTCCAAATTCTTCTTCATCTCTAAAATATCCACAGCGAAAAGACGCGCTGGGGACGTTTTCTATTGCATCTGAAATAGTCTTGTAAACAGAGTTATCCACAGAATTCGCGCTTTACCCAAACCGTACAGAAAGTTAGCAGGGTGAATAATATCTTCCCAAACCACTGTATTAATTGGATAAAATTTCATTTCAAAATGTTATTGAGATCACTTGACCTCTTCTCAAGTCCAGATGGCGCTTGAGTTTTTATTTTTATTCACAGGCTGTGAATATATCACGCATCCCGCGTAAGCCCTTTTTCAATCACCCTAACCAGCCGCTGTTTCTTAGGAAGCTGCACCTCGACCACACAGGCATTTCGCTTCTCGATTTGCTGCGCAATCGCCCATTCTATGTGTTCATCAAGAAGTGGGTGCTCACCTCTACGGCTTTCGAGCGCCTGAATATTCGCTTCATCCCACGGGGCATTGCCCAGCGCGACGGCCACGTTTCGCAGCCAGCGCAGGTGGCCGATACGGCGAATAGCGGAACCTTCCGTCACCTTCAGGAACCAGGCTTCGGTCCAGGCGAACAGCTCAATAAGCTGTGGCGCATGCAGCGCTTTACGCGGGCTGAAGTCCTCTTCTTCCGTCAGCTGTGAATAGCGGTTCCACGGGCAAATCAGCTGGCAGTCGTCGCAGCCGTAGATCCGGTTGCCGATAAGCGGTCGAAACTCTTCCGGGATCGCCCCTTCAAGCTCTATCGTGAGATAGGAGATGCAGCGGCGGGCATCAACGGTGTAAGGCTCAACGATGGCGCCCGTCGGGCAGATGGTCATGCAGGCCACGCAGCGGCCACAGCCTTCCTCCACCGGGCCATCTACCGGCAGGGGTAAATCTATCAGTAACTCACCGAGGAAGAAGAACGATCCGGCGTCGCGGCTCAGGATAAGTGAGTGCTTACCTGTCCAGCCAAGTCCGGCTTTTTCGGCGATCGGGCGCTCAAGAACAGGCGCGGAATCGACAAAGGGTCTAAAATTCAGCGAATCACAGTGCTGCTGAATGGTTTCCCCGAGTTTTTTTAAGCGGTTACGCAGAAGCTTATGGTAATCACGTCCCAGAGCGTACCGGCTGACGTAACCCAGGGAGGGATTTTTTAGCGTGCGCGCAAAGGCCGCATTGGCAGGCAGGTAGTTCATGCGCACGCTGATGACGCGTAGTGTACCCGGTAAAAGTTCATGTGGACGGGCGCGCATCATGCCGTGACGCGCCATCCACTCCATTTCGCCGTGGTATTGTTTGTCCAGCCAGGCCTGCAGTTTTGGCTCGCTGGCAGAGAGGTCGGTATCGGTAATGCCTACCTTCTGGAAGCCAAGCTCAGCACCCCACTGTTTTATTTTTTGCGCTAATTCATTGAGATCGAGGGGCTGTGACATGACGGACCATACGGTGAAGAAAAACCCCGCAAGTATACCACATTCCATCTGGCATGCGGATGACCTCCGGCGCGCCGAAAAAGAGGCCGCAGACAGTCTCGGCATTACCCTTTATGAACTGATGCAGCGCGCGGGAGAGGCGGCGTTTAACGTTGCCCGCAGCGCGTACCCGCAGTCCACTCACTGGCTGATTTTGTGCGGGCACGGCAATAACGGCGGCGACGGTTACGTCGTTGCGCGTCTTGCCGTTGCAGCCGGTCTCCGCGTTACCCTGCTGGCGCTGGAGAGTGATAAGCCCCTGCCGGAAGAGGCCTGCGCGGCGCGGGAGGCATGGCTGAACGCAGGTGGCGTGATTCATGCTCCTGATATCGTCTGGCCGGAAGATGTTGATCTGATTGTTGATGGTCTGCTGGGGACCGGGCTACGCAGCGCGCCTCGCGAAAACATTGCCGCGCTTATTGAACACGCTAACGGGTACTCTGCGCCGGTAGTCGCGTTGGATATTCCGTCGGGCCTGATCGCGCAGACCGGCGCGACGCCTGGCGCCGTTATTCAGGCTGCGCACACCGTGACCTTTATCGCTCTGAAGCCGGGCCTGTTAACCGGAAAAGCGCGGGATGTGGTCGGCGTATTGCACCATAACGCGCTGGGGCTGGAGAGCTGGCTTGTTGGACAGGAAACGCTCCTGTCGCGCTTTGATTCCTCGCAGCTAAAAGAGTGGCTTCCGCCGCGCCGCCCAACGTCTCACAAGGGCGACAACGGCAGGCTGGTGATTATTGGTGGCGATCGCGGTACGGCAGGAGCGGTTCGCATGACCGGTGAGGCGGCACTTCGCGGCGGTGCCGGGTTAGTGCGAGTACTCACTCGCATTGAAAATATTGCGCCAATCATCACAGCCCGACCGGAACTGATGGTCCATGAGCTTACGCCCCAGACGCTGGAAGAAAGCCTCGAATGGGCGGATGTGGTGGTTATTGGTCCCGGGCTTGGGCAACAGACATGGGGTAAACAGGCCCTGCAAAAGGTCGAGAATTTTCGTAAACCGATGTTGTGGGATGCCGACGCGCTTAACCTTCTGGCAATAAACCCGGATAAGCGTCACAATCGCATCCTGACGCCACACCCCGGCGAAGCCGCGCGCCTGCTTAACTGCAGCGTGGCAGAAATTGAAAGCGATCGCTTACTTTCTGCTCAGCGTCTGGTAAAACGTTACGGAGGTGTTGCCGTTTTGAAAGGGGCAGGCACCGTTGTCGCCAGTGACGAGACGCAGGGCATTATTGATGCCGGAAATGCGGGCATGGCGAGCGGCGGTATGGGCGATGTGCTTTCAGGCATCATCGGCGCATTGCTTGGACAGAAACTTCCCCTTTATGATGCAGCCTGTGCGGGCTGTGTGGCCCACGGCGCGGCAGCTGACAGGCTTGCTGCGCGGGAGGGGACACGCGGTATGCTGGCCACCGATCTCTTTTGCACGCTGCGGCGTGTTGTTAACCCGGATGTGATTGACGTAGAAAATGACTAATCGAGCGATTCCTTTACCTGATGAACAAGCCACTTTAGATCTCGGCAAGCGCGTGGCGCAGGCCTGTCAGGGGGCAACCGTCATTTATCTGTATGGCGATTTAGGTGCGGGTAAAACCACCTTCAGCCGGGGTTTTTTGCAGGCGTTAGGGCATAACGGGAACGTGAAAAGCCCTACCTACACGCTGGTCGAGCCGTACACCCTCGACAATCTTATGGTGTACCACTTTGATTTATACCGCCTTGCGGATCCTGAGGAGCTGGAATTTATGGGGATCCGTGATTATTTTGCCAACGACGCCATCTGCCTGGTGGAGTGGCCGCAACAAGGTGCGGGTGTGCTGCCTGACCCGGATGTCGAAATTCACTTAGATTACCAGGCTCAAGGGCGTGAGGCTCGCATCAGTGCGGTTTCCTCATCAGGGTGTTCCTTACTGGCGCGTCTCGCCGGTTAAGAGTAGGGATGACGGGATGATTAGTCGCGTTAAAGGTTGGGTGTTGGCTGCGACGGTGCTGCTGTGCGCGCAGGCCGGGGCGGCAAGCCTTTCGGATATTCAGGTGTCAAACGGCGAAAGCCAGGCGCGGATTACGTTCAGCTTTATGGGCGACCCTGAATACGCGTTTTCACAGCCAGACAGCCACAGCGTGGCGCTGGATATCAAACAGACAGGCGTGATCCAGGGGCTACCGCTGCGGTTCAGCGGTAACAACCTGGTGAAAAGTATCCGCTCGGGTACCCCTCAGGACAGCCAGTCGCTGCGCCTGGTGGTCGATCTGACCGAAAAGGGCAAAACGAAGGCGGTGAAGCAGCAAAACGGGGCGAACTATACGGTGGTCTTCACCATCAATGCCGATGTTCCGCCGCCTCCGCCGCCACCGGTTGTCGCGAAACGCGTGGAAGAGCCGGTGTATATGCCTCGCCCATCGGAACCTGCGCGTAATCCGTTTAAATCGCAGAACGATCGCATCACCGCGGCAACCAGCAGTAACACGGTAACGCGTCCGGCGGTCAGCGCACGGCGTACGGTCAGCGGTGACAAAGTGATTATCGCCATTGATGCCGGGCACGGTGGACAGGATCCTGGAGCGATTGGCCCGGGCGGCACGCGAGAGAAAAATGTCACTATTGCGGTGGCCCGCAAGCTGCGGACGCTGTTAAACGATGATCCGATGTTTAAAGGCGTACTAACCCGCGACGGCGACTATTTTATCTCTGTGATGGGCCGCTCAGACGTGGCGCGTAAGCAAAACGCCAATTTCCTGGTCTCCATTCACGCGGATGCCGCGCCGAACCGTAACGCGACGGGCGCCTCGGTATGGGTCCTGTCGAACCGCCGGGCAAACAGCGAAATGGCCAACTGGCTGGAAGAGCATGAGAAACAGTCTGAACTGTTAGGCGGCGCGGGTGATGTGCTGGCAAACAGCCAGTCTGACCCATACCTCAGCCAGGCGGTGCTGGATTTACAGTTCGGTCATTCTCAGCGCGTCGGGTATGATGTCGCCACTAACGTATTGAACCAGTTGCAGGGCATCGGGGCATTGCATAAGCGCCGCCCTGAACATGCGAGCCTGGGCGTTCTGCGCTCGCCGGATATTCCGTCAATTCTGGTAGAGACGGGCTTTATCAGCAATAACAGTGAAGAGCGCCTGCTGGGCAGCGACAGCTATCAGCAGCAAATTGCCGAAGCGATTTATAACGGTTTACGTAAATATTTTGAGGCGCATCCTCTGCAGTCCGCGCCGCAGGGCGGAGCAGCCCAGACGGCCAGCGCCGCGCAGCCGGGTGGGTTGACCGCCACAAATTAAGGAGATTTCATGCCGATTCAGGTTCTGCCGCCGCAGCTCGCGAACCAAATCGCCGCCGGTGAGGTGGTGGAACGCCCTGCGTCGGTGGTGAAGGAGCTGGTTGAAAATAGCCTCGATGCGGGCGCCACCCGCATTGATATTGATATCGAACGCGGCGGCGCAAAGCTTATCCGCATTCGCGACAACGGCTGCGGCATCAAAAAAGAGGAGCTGGCGCTGGCGCTGGCGCGTCATGCCACCAGTAAAATTGCCTCTCTGGATGACCTGGAAGCGATTATCAGCCTCGGTTTTCGCGGCGAAGCGCTGGCCAGTATCAGCTCGGTTTCTCGTTTAACGCTGACCTCCCGCACCGCTGAACAGCAGGAAGCCTGGCAGGCTTACGCTGAAGGGCGGGATATGGACGTCACGGTCAAACCCGCGGCGCACCCTGTCGGTACTACGCTGGAAGTTCTGGACCTGTTCTACAATACTCCCGCCCGCCGCAAGTTTATGCGTACCGAAAAAACCGAGTTCGGCCATATCGACGAGATCATCCGCCGAATTGCGCTCGCCCGTTTCGACGTCACCATCAACCTCAGCCATAACGGCAAGGTGATGCGCCAGTACCGCGCGGTGGCTGAAGGTGGTCAGAAAGAGCGACGGTTAGGCGCTATCTGCGGGACGCCGTTCCTGGAGCAGGCGTTGGCTATCGAGTGGCAGCACGGCGATCTGGCTTTACGCGGCTGGGTGGCCGATCCGAACGCCAGTAGCGCGGCGTATTCTGAAATTCAGTATTGCTACGTGAATGGCCGCATGATGCGCGATCGCCTCATTAACCACGCCATTCGCCAGGCCTGCGAAGACAAGCTCGGGGCCGATCAGCAACCGGCCTTTGTGCTTTATCTGGAGATCGACCCGCATCAGGTGGATGTCAACGTCCATCCTGCCAAGCATGAAGTACGGTTCCATCAGTCGCGTCTGGTGCATGATTTTATCTACCAGGGCGTGCTGAGCGTGCTGCAACAGCAGCTTGAACCCACGCTGCCGCTGGAAAAAGAAGACTCCGCACCGCGCCCCATTCCGGAAAACCGTGTTGCTGCGGGCCGCAACCATTTTGCGGAGCCTGCCGTCGCGCGTGAACCAGACGCCCCGCGTTTCTCCTCTGCAGGTGCCGCGCCGCGTCCGACGGGCGTGAACTACCCGAACGCTCAGCCCGGCTATCAGAAGCAGCAGGGGGCGCTGTACCGTAAACTGCTGGAAACGCCCGCAGTCGAGCGCAAAGAGCACGTTTCGGTGGCGTCACCTTCCCTTGAAGGCCATAGCCAGAGTTTTGGCCGGGTGCTGACGATTATCGCACCGGATATGGCCCTGCTTGAGCGCGACGGCAAACTGCTGCTTCTGGCGCTGCCGGTTGCCGAACGCTGGCTCAAGCAGGCGCAACTGACGCCGGGGGAACATGCGGCCTGTGCGCAGCCGTTATTGATCCCGGTTCGCCTGAAAATATCCGCTGAAGAAACAAGGGTATTGCAGCGTGCAGAGGCCCAGCTGGCGCAAATGGGCATTGAAATTGTGCTCGAACCACAACATGTGACAATTCGCGCAGTGCCTTTACCCTTACGCCAACAAAATTTACAAAACTTGATTCCTGAACTGATAGGCTACCTGGCGCAGCAAACATCGTTGGAGGCTGCCAACACCGCGCAGTGGATCGCCCGCCATCTGGCCAGCGAACATTCACCGTGGAGTATGGCGCAGGCGATTACCGTGCTGGCGGAGGTGGAACGCCTCTGCCCACAGTTGGTGAAAGCGCCGCCGGGTGGGTTATTACAACCTGTTGATTTAAAAACGGCGATGACCGCCCTGAAACATGACTGACGTAAGCAAGGCGAGCCTGCCAAAGGCAATTTTTTTAATGGGCCCAACGGCCTCTGGCAAAACAGCGTTAGCCATTGAGTTACGTAAAGTTTTGCCTGTAGAGTTGATTAGCGTTGATTCCGCCCTCATCTATCGAGGGATGGACATCGGCACGGCGAAGCCCGGCGCAGACGAACTGCGTGCGGCACCGCACCGTTTACTGGATATTCTCGACCCGGCAGAGGCTTACTCCGCAGCGGATTTCCGCCGGGACGCCCTGGCTGAGATGGCCGAGATAACGGGGGCGGGGCGTATACCGCTGTTGGTTGGCGGAACCATGCTCTACTTCAAGGCGCTGCTCGAAGGTTTGTCACCCTTACCTTCTGCAGATCCTGAAATCAGAGCAAAGATTGAGCAGCAGGCGGCAGAGCAGGGGTGGGACGCATTGCATAAGCAACTGGCAGAGATTGACCCGGTTGCGGCGGCGCGAATCCATCCAAACGATCCGCAAAGGCTTTCCCGGGCACTGGAAGTTTTTTTCATTTCGGGTAAAACTTTAACGGAACTGACGCAAACGTCAGGAGACGCTCTGCCGTATCAGGTGCATCAGTTCGCCATCGCCCCGGCGAGCCGTGAACTGCTCCATCAACGAATTGAGCAGCGTTTTCATCAGATGTTGGCTTCAGATTTTGAAGCAGAAGTGCGGGCGCTATTTGCCCGTGGAGATTTGCATACGGATATGCCTTCCGTTCGTTGTGTGGGATACCGCCAGATGTGGTCGTATCTTGAAGGTGAGATTTCATACGATGAAATGGTTTATCGAGGTGTTTGCGCCACGAGACAGTTAGCGAAGCGCCAGATCACCTGGTTGCGCGGTTGGGAGGGGGTTCACTGGTTAGACAGTGAAAAACCGCAACAGGCGTTAAACGATGTGATTGAGGTTGTTGGTGATATCGCCCACTGAATGTGTACAATTGAGACGTATCGTGCGCAATTTTTCAGAATCGCAAGGTTCTAAGTACAAAACAAGCATATAAGGAAAAGATAGAATGGCTAAGGGGCAATCTTTACAAGATCCGTTCCTGAACGCATTGCGTCGGGAACGTGTTCCAGTTTCTATTTATTTGGTGAATGGTATTAAGCTGCAAGGTCAGATTGAGTCTTTCGATCAGTTCGTGATCCTGTTGAAAAACACGGTCAGCCAGATGGTCTACAAGCACGCTATCTCTACTGTTGTTCCGTCCCGTCCGGTCTCTCATCACAGCAATAACGCTGGCGGCGGCACAGGCAGTAACTACCATCATGGCAGCAACGCGCAGGGTTCTTCTGCTCCTGCGCAGGACAGCGACGAGACCGAATAAGGTTTTAGCTGTTATCCACACGGGGAGCCAGGGATCCTGCGTTCCCCGCTGATCTTTTTAGAGAGGTTTACGCTTGTTTGACCGTTATGATGCCGGTGAGCAGGCGGTGCTGGTACACATCTATTTTTCGCAAGACAAAGATATGGAAGACCTCCAGGAGTTTGAATCTCTGGTCTCTTCCGCCGGTGTCGAAGCAATGCAGGTGATTACCGGTAGCCGTAAAGCGCCGCACCCAAAGTATTTTGTTGGTGAAGGTAAAGCAGTAGAAATTGCGGATGCCGTAAAAGCAACCGGCGCGTCAGTCGTGTTGTTTGATCATGCGCTGTCTCCAGCCCAGGAGCGCAACCTGGAAGCTCTCTGCGAGTGCCGTGTTATCGATCGCACGGGATTGATTTTAGATATTTTTGCTCAGCGTGCCCGTACCCACGAGGGGAAACTGCAGGTTGAGCTGGCGCAGTTGCGCCATCTGGCGACGCGTCTGGTGCGTGGCTGGACCCACCTTGAAAGACAAAAAGGCGGGATTGGTTTGCGCGGTCCGGGTGAAACCCAGCTCGAAACCGACCGCCGTTTGCTGCGTGGCCGTATTACCCAGATCCTCTCACGTCTGGAACGTGTCGAGAAACAGCGTGAACAGGGGCGTCGGGCGCGAACCAAAGCCGACATCCCCACGGTGTCGCTGGTGGGCTATACCAACGCCGGTAAATCCACCCTGTTTAACCAGATAACCGAGGCCCAGGTGTATGCCGCAGACCAGCTGTTTGCGACCCTGGACCCGACGCTGCGCCGCATTGACGTTGCAGACGTGGGTGAAACAGTGCTGGCGGATACCGTAGGGTTTATCCGCCATCTGCCGCACGATCTGGTGGCGGCGTTTAAGGCGACGTTGCAGGAGACGCGTCAGGCGACTCTGTTGCTGCACGTGATTGATGCGGCTGACGTACGCGTGCAGGAGAACATCGACGCGGTGAACGTGGTGCTGGAAGAAATTGACGCCCACGAAATTCCCACCCTGTTGGTGATGAATAAGATCGATATGCTGGAGGATTTCGAACCGCGTATCGACCGTGATGAAGAGAACAAACCGATTCGGGTCTGGCTTTCTGCTCAGGCCGGAATCGGTGTGCCACTGCTTTTCCAGGCTTTGACAGAACGTCTTTCCGGTGAGGTAGCTCAGCACACGCTGCGGCTGCCGCCACAGGAAGGCAGGCTGCGCAGCCGGTTTTATCAGCTTCAGGCGATAGAAAAAGAGTGGATGGAGGATGACGGCAGCGTGGGGATGCAGGTGCGTATGCCGATCGTTGACTGGCGTCGCCTCTGTAAACAAGAACCTGCGCTGGCGGACTATATCGTCTGATCAGAAAGGGGAAGCCTGAAAAATTCGCCCTTGCATAACAAATATGGAGCATATACATGGCGTGGAATCAGCCCGGTAATAACGGACAAGACCGCGACCCGTGGGGAAGCAGCAATAATCAAGGCGGCAACTCTGGGGGAAATGGCAACAAAGGTGGTCGCGAGCAGGGGCCGCCGGATCTGGATGATATCTTCCGCAAGCTAAGCAAAAAGCTTGGTGGCCTTGGCGGAGGAAAAGGTTCTGGCTCGGGTGGCAGTTCCAGCCAGGGACCGCGCCCGCAATTAGGTGGCCGCCTGGTGGGCATCGTTGCTGCCGGGCTGGTGATCGTCTGGGCTGCCAGCGGGTTCTACACCATTAAAGAAGCAGAACGCGGCGTGGTCACCCGTTTCGGTAAGTTCAGCCACCTGGTTGAGCCGGGCCTGAACTGGAAACCGACCTTCATTGACGATGTGACTGCGGTAAACGTGGAATCCGTCCGTGAACTGGCCGCCTCCGGCGTGATGCTGACGTCTGACGAGAACGTGGTGCGCGTCGAGATGAACGTGCAGTACCGCGTGACGGATCCTGAGCGTTATCTGTTTAGCGTGACCAGCGCCGATGACAGCCTTCGTCAGGCGACCGACAGCGCCCTGCGTGGTGTGATCGGCAAATACACCATGGACCGCATCCTGACCGAAGGTCGTACCGTTATTCGTAGCGATACCCAGCGCGAGCTGGAAGAGACGATTCGTCCGTACAACATGGGTATCACCCTGCTGGACGTCAACTTCCAGGCTGCACGTCCGCCGGAAGAGGTGAAGGCCGCGTTTGACGATGCGATTGCTGCCCGTGAAAACGAACAGCAGTACATCCGCGAAGCAGAAGCGTACACCAACGAAGTTCAGCCGCGTGCTAACGGTCAGGCGCAGCGTATTCTGGAAGAGGCGCGTGCGTATAAGACCCAGACCATCCTGGAAGCTCAGGGTGAAGTGGCTCGCTTTGCGCGCATCCTGCCGGAATACAAAGCCGCCCCGGAAATTACCCGCGAGCGTCTGTATATCGAGACTATGGAAAAAGTGCTGAGCCACACCCGCAAAGTGCTGGTTAACGACAGCAAAGGCGGAAACCTGATGGTTCTGCCGCTGGATCAGATGCTGAAAGGCGGTTCTGCACCGGCAGCGAAAGACACCAGCGGAGCGAACAACCTGCTGCGTCTGCCGCCAGCCTCATCAGGCAGCTCCAGCGCGAACACAACGCCTTCTTCGAACGATGGTGACATTATGGACCAACGCCGTGCTAACGCGCAGCGTAACGACTACCAGCGTCAGGGGGAATAAGGATGCGTAAGTCAGTTATTGCGATCATCGTCATCGTACTGGTCGTGCTGTATACCTCGATCTTTGTGGTGAAAGAGGGCGAGCGTGGGATCAAATTCCAGTTCAGCAGCGTCGTGCGTGATGGCGACAAACGTCCGGTGATTTACGAGCCGGGCCTGCACTTCAAGGTGCCGTTCATTCAGTCTGTGAAAACGCTTGATGCGCGTATCCAGACCATGGATAACCAGGCTGACCGTTTCGTGACTAAAGAGAAGAAAGACCTGATCGTTGATTCTTACATCAAATGGCGCATCAGCGATTTCAGCCGTTACTTCCTGGCAACGGGCGGCGGTGACGTTTCTCAGGCAGAAGTGCTGCTGAAACGTAAGTTCTCTGACCGTCTGCGTTCTGAAATTGGTCGTCTTGATGTGAAAGACATTGTGACCGACTCCCGCGGTCGTCTGACCCTGGAAGTGCGCGATGCGCTAAACTCCGGTACAGCGGGCACCGAAGACGAAGTGGCAACGCCAGCAGCGGATGACGCGATTGCTAAAGCGGCCGAACGCGTTCAGGCTGAAACCAACGGTAAAGTGCCGGTGATCAACCCGAACAGTATGGCGGCGCTGGGTATCGAAGTGGTTGACGTGCGTATCAAGCAGATCAACCTGCCAGCGGAAGTGTCCGAGGCGATCTACAACCGTATGCGCGCCGAGCGTGAAGCGGTAGCCCGTCGTCACCGTTCACAGGGTCAGGAAGAGGCTGAAAAACTGCGTGCGGCAGCGGACTATGAAGTGACCAAGACGCTGGCGGAATCAGAGCGTCAGGGCCGTATCCTGCGCGGTGAAGGCGATGCGGAAGCGGCGAAGCTGTTTGCCGATGCATTCAGCCAGGATCCAGACTTCTACGCCTTTATCCGTAGCCTGCGCGCTTACGAGAATAGCTTTAAGAGCAACCAGGACGTGATGGTGCTCAGCCCGGACAGCGATTTCTTCCGTTATATGAAGACGCCGACCAACGCAACGCGATAAACTCAGGCTCGTTTGAGTATTCAAACCACCGCTCCCAACGGAGCGGTGGTTTTCTTTTATAAGGATGAAAAATGAATTCAACGATCTGGCTCGCGCTGGCCCTGGTTCTGGTGCTGGAAGGTCTCGGCCCGATGCTCTATCCGCGCGCGTGGCGTCGTATGATCGCGACCATGAGCCAGCTGCCGGATAATATTTTGCGTCGTTTCGGCGGTGGTCTTGTGGTTGCCGGTATCGTTATCTACTACATGTTGAGGAAAACGATTGGCTGATCAAAAACTAGCCGCAATTGGCGTATTTTAAGGTCAAAAAGTGCTGTATATCTGAAAAAGCGATGGTAGAATCCATTTTTAAGCAAACGGTGATTTTGAAAAAAATGGGTAACAACGTCGTCGTACTGGGCACCCAATGGGGTGACGAAGGTAAAGGGAAGATTGTCGATCTTCTGACTGAACGGGCTAAATATGTTGTACGCTACCAGGGCGGTCACAACGCAGGCCATACTCTCGTAATCAACGGTGAAAAAACCGTCCTCCATCTTATTCCATCAGGCATTCTTCGCGAAAACGTCACCAGCATCATCGGTAACGGCGTTGTGCTGTCTCCTGCTGCGCTGATGAAAGAGATGAAAGGTCTGGAAGACCGTGGTATCCCTGTTCGTGAGCGTCTGCTGCTCTCCGAAGCCTGCCCGCTGATCCTGGACTATCACGTGGCGCTGGACGTGGCGCGTGAAAAAGCGCGTGGTGCGAAAGCGATCGGCACCACCGGTCGTGGTATCGGCCCGGCTTACGAAGATAAAGTTGCACGTCGCGGTCTGCGCGTCGGTGACCTCTTCGACAAAGCGACCTTCGCTGAAAAACTGAAAGAAGTGATGGAATATCACAACTTCCAGCTGGTGAACTTCTACAAAGCTGACGCTGTTGACTACCAGAAAGTGCTGGATGACGTCATGGCGATTGCAGACATTCTGACCGGTATGGTTGTTGATGTGTCCGATCTGCTGGACCAGGCGCGCAAGCGTGGCGATTTCGTCATGTTCGAAGGTGCGCAGGGTACGCTGCTGGACATCGACCACGGTACCTATCCGTACGTTACTTCTTCTAACACCACCGCGGGTGGCGTGGCGACCGGCTCTGGCCTGGGTCCACGTTATGTGGATTACGTTCTGGGCATCATCAAAGCGTACTCCACTCGCGTGGGTGCGGGTCCATTCCCGACCGAACTGTTTGATGAAACCGGCGAGTTCCTGTGCAAGCAGGGTAACGAGTTTGGCGCGACCACCGGTCGTCGTCGTCGTACCGGCTGGCTGGATGCGGTTGCCGTGCGTCGCGCAGTGCAGATCAACTCCCTGTCTGGCTTCTGCCTGACCAAGCTGGACGTGCTGGACGGCCTGAAAGAAGTGAAAATCTGCGTAGGCTACCGTATGCCAGATGGCCGCGAAGTGACCACCACTCCGCTGGCTGCTGACGACTGGGAAGGCATTGAGCCAATCTACGAGACTATGCCGGGCTGGTCTGAGACCACTTTCGGTGTGAAAGAGCGTAGCGGCCTGCCGCAGGCGGCGCTGGATTACATCAAGCGCATTGAAGAACTGACCGAAGTGCCGATCGATATTATTTCTACCGGCCCGGATCGTACTGAAACGATGATCCTGCGCGACCCGTTCGACGCATAATCTTCGTGACTGCTGGCCTGCGGGGAGACCCGTAGGCCGGATAAGCGTAGCGCCAACCGGCGACCGCTCCTGGATCTCCGCTTTTTCGCCCCGTCTGTCAAATAAATTAGCCGCTAACTATCTGGCTGGTTTATCATCATTAATGAATATCTCTGCGGTTTAACCGCGTTTTCCCTTTTTCCTGAGGTTGATGTGCAGTTAACAAGTTTCACCGATTACGGCTTACGCGCGCTGATTTACATGGCGTCGTTACCCGAAGGGAAGATGACCAGTATCTCTGAAGTGACAGAGGTATACGGTGTATCCCGTAATCATATGGTCAAAATAATCAATCAACTTAGCCGTGCCGGATACGTTGCTGCCGTCCGCGGGAAGAATGGAGGGATCCGTCTTGGTAAACCGGCACAGAGTATTCGTATCGGGGATGTGGTACGCGAGCTGGAGCCCTTGTCTCTGGTGAACTGCAGCAGCGCGTTCTGCCACATTACGCCCGCTTGCCGCCTGAAACAGGCGCTTTCTAAGGCCGTGCAAAGTTTTCTCAAGGAACTGGATAACTACACGCTGGCCGATTTGGTTGAAGAGAATCAACCGCTTTATAAATTATTGCTGGTGGAATGAAGAAAATTTCCACCGGAGCTGACAACGGAGGAACCGACATGTCACAAGATCCTTTCCAGGAACGCGAAGCCGAAAAATACGCGAATCCTATCCCCAGCCGCGAGTTCATCATTGAACACTTAACAAAACGCGAAAAACCCGCCAATCGTGAAGAACTTGCCGTTGAATTAAATATTGAAGGTGAAGAGCAAATTGAAGCCCTTCGCCGCCGCCTGCGCGCGATGGAGCGTGACGGGCAACTGGTCTTTACCCGCCGCCAGTGCTACGCGCTGCCGGAACGCCTCGATCTGCTGAAAGGGACCGTCATTGGTCACCGCGATGGCTTTGGCTTCCTGCGCGTGGAAGGCCGTAAGGACGACCTTTACCTCTCATCCGAACAGATGAAAATGTGCATCCACGGCGACCAGATCCTGGCGCAGCCGCTGGGTGCAGACCGTAAAGGCCGCCGCGAAGCGCGCGTGGTTCGCGTGCTGGTGCCAAAAACCAGCCAGATTGTGGGCCGCTACTTTACCGATGCGGGCGTAGGCTTCGTGGTGCCGGACGACAGCCGTCTGAGCTTCGATATTCTGATCCCACCTGAAGAGGTGATGGGCGCACGTATGGGCTTTGTGGTGGTGGTGGAACTCACCCAGCGCCCAACCCGTCGCACCAAAGCGGTCGGTAAAATCGTCGAAGTGCTGGGCGATAACATGGGCACCGGCATGGCCGTCGATATGGCGCTGCGTACTCATGAAATTCCGTACGTCTGGCCGAAAGCGGTCGAAGAGCAGATCGAAAACCTGCGCGAAGAAGTACCGGAAGAGTCCAAAGCGGGCCGTGTGGATCTCCGCTCCCTGCCGCTGGTCACGATCGACGGTGAAGACGCCCGCGACTTCGATGATGCCGTGTACTGCGAGAAAAAACGCGGCGGCGGCTGGCGTCTATGGGTGGCCATTGCTGACGTAAGCTATTACGTTCGTCCGCACACGCCGCTGGATAACGAAGCGCGCAGCCGTGGTACGTCGGTCTACTTCCCGTCGCAGGTGGTACCGATGCTGCCGGAAGTGCTCTCCAACGGCCTGTGCTCCCTGAACCCGCAGGTTGACCGTCTCTGTATGGTATGTGAGATGACCATCTCCACCAAAGGGCGCTTAACGGGCTACAAATTCTACGAAGCGGTAATGAGCTCGCACGCGCGTCTGACCTATACCAAGGTCTGGCATATGCTGCAGGGCGACCAGGACCTTCGCGAGCAGTACGCGCCGCTGGTTAAACACATTGAAGAGCTGCATAACCTCTACAAAACGCTGGAGCAGGCGCGCGAAGAGCGCGGCGGTATCTCCTTTGAGAGCGAAGAAGCGAAGTTTATCTTCAACGCCGAGCGCCGCATTGAGCGTATCGAACAGACCCAGCGTAACGATGCGCACAAGCTGATCGAAGAGTGTATGATTCTGGCGAATATCTCGGCGGCACGCTTCGTTGAGAAAGCCAAAGAACCTGCGCTGTTCCGTATTCACGATAAGCCGACCACGGAAGCCATTACGTCGTTCCGCTCCGTGCTGGCTGAGCTCGGTCTGGAGCTGCCGGGCGGTAACAAGCCTGAGCCGCGCGATTACGCCGAACTGCTGGAATCCATTAGCGACCGTCCTGACGCGGAAATGCTGCAGACGATGCTGCTGCGCTCCATGAAGCAGGCGATTTACGATCCGGAAAACCGGGGGCACTTCGGCCTGGCGTTGCAGTCTTACGCGCACTTTACCTCGCCGATCCGCCGTTATCCGGATCTGTCACTGCACCGTGCGATCAAGTATCTGCTGGCGCACGAGCAGGGCCACAAAGGCAACACGACTGAAACCGGCGGCTATCACTACTCCATGGACGAAGTGCTGCAACTGGGTCAGCACTGTTCCATGACCGAGCGCCGTGCGGATGAAGCGACGCGCGACGTGGCGGACTGGCTGAAGTGTGACTTTATGCTGGATCAGGTGGGCAACGTCTTTAAGGGCGTGATTGCCAGCGTGACCGGCTTTGGTTTCTTCGTTCGTCTGGATGAGCTGTTTATCGACGGTCTGGTGCACGTCTCCAGCCTGGATAACGACTACTACCGCTTCGACCAGGTCGGCCAGCGTCTGATTGGCGAATCAGGCGGCCAGACCTACCGTCTGGGCGATCGCGTGGAAGTGAAGGTCGAAGCCGTGAATATGGACGACCGTAAAATCGACTTCAGCCTGATCTCCAGCGAGCGCGCACCGCGTAACGTCGGTAAAACCGAGCGTGAAAGGGCGAAAAAAGGCGGAAACGGCAAAGCGAGCGGTAAACGTCGCCAGGCGGGCAAAAAGGTAAACTTCGAGCCGGACAGCGCGTTCCGCGGCGAGAAGAAACAGAAGCCAAAGGCGGCGAAGAAAGAGGCTCGCTCAGCGAAAAAGCCTTCCGCGAAAACGCAGAAAATCGCTGCCGCGACAAAAGCGAAGCGCGCAGCCAAGAAAAAGCAGGCGGAATAATTCTCCCCTCACCCTGACCCTCTCCCCAACCGGGAGAGGGGAAATATTTATTACGAGAACCATCAATGAGTGAAATGATTTACGGCATCCACGCGGTGCAGGCCCTTCTCGAGCGCGCACCGGAGCGTTTTCAGGAAGTGTTTATTCTGAAAGGTCGTGAAGACAAACGTCTGATGCCGCTGATCCACGCGCTGGAAGCGCAGGGCGTAGTGATCCAGCTGGCGAACCGCCAGTTCCTGGATGAGAAAAGCGAAGGCGCGGTGCACCAGGGGATCATTGCCCGCGTGAAGCCGGGCCGTCAGTATCAGGAAAACGATCTGCCGGATCTGATTGCCGCGCTGGAAAACCCGTTTTTCCTGATTCTGGATGGCGTCACCGACCCACATAACCTCGGCGCGTGCTTGCGCAGCGCGGATGCGGCGGGCGTGCACGCGGTTATCGTACCGAAAGATCGCTCTGCCCAACTGAACGCGACGGCGAAGAAAGTGGCCTGCGGCGCGGCGGAAAACGTTCCGCTGATCCGCGTGACCAACCTGGCGCGCACCATGCGTCTGCTGCAGGAAGAAAATATCTGGATCGTCGGTACCGCGGGCGAAGCGGATCATACTCTGTATCAGAGCAAAATGACCGGCCGTCTGGCGCTGGTGATGGGAGCGGAAGGTGAAGGCATGCGTCGTCTGACGCGCGAGCACTGCGACGAGCTGATCAGCATCCCGATGGCGGGCAGCGTGTCGTCTCTGAACGTTTCCGTTGCAACGGGTATCTGCCTGTTTGAAGCGGTGCGCCAGCGTAGCTGATTATTAATCTGTAAAAAAGCCACCCAATTCGGGTGGCTTTTTTTATGCCCTGGCTGGTAATATAACGACCGAAGTGATTTCGGCTTTTATAAATATCTTTAAAACTAACACATGGATGAAATTATGAGATGGTCTCTCTCATCGCTTGCCGATGAATTGTCACGCCGGCGCGATATTTATATTGATTTAAAAAATAACAATGATGTACTTATTATAAAAATGAATGAATATGGCGATTTGCCATTAAGTATTTTTATTACATCCCAGCAAATTATCATTGAAACCTATATATGTCCTGTTAATGACATTAAGCGCCAGGCTGACTTCAACCTCTTCTTATTACGTAATCAAAAAATGCTTCCCTTATCTTCTGTTGGAATTTCGCAAATTCAGCATGATGAATATTATGTCGCTTTTGGTGCCTTATCCGTAAGTTCTTCTCTTGAGGATATTATTCTGGAAATTACATCCCTTGCGGCGAATGCACTGGATTTGGCTGAGCTTACACAAGAATTTATAAATTAACAGGTAAGGGAAAGGTATGGGCATCTTGAAGAATCTTTTTACACTGGGTAAATCACTACTCAATCAGGCCGATGAAGCGATAGAAGAAGCGCAGGGCGTTCGGATGCTGGAGCAGCACATCCGGGATGCAAAAGCTGAGCTTGATAAAGCAGGCAAATCCCGGGTAGATCTGCTTGCCCGGGTGAAGCTCAGTAATGACAAGCTTTCCGAGTTGCGGGAGCGGAAGCAATATCTTGAGTCACGAGCGATAGAAGGAATGAGCAAGAATATTGATGCTGCGCTGCTAAACGAGGTTGCAGAAGAAATCGCCCGACTTGAGAATACCATTACTCGTGAAGCACAGGTTTTGGACTCTCTTGAAACCTCAAGAAATAATATTGAAAAAGCCGTAGCTATTACTTCACAACGTATTAATCAGTTTGAACAGCAGCTGGAGGTTGTTAAAGCCACGGAAGCCATGCAGCGGGCGCAACAGGCCGTGACGACGTCAACGGTCGGAGCAACATCGAACGTAACGACGGCCGCAGAGTCTTTAAAAAGACTTCAGACGCGTCAGGCTGAACGTCAGGCCAAACTGGATGCGGTAGCGCAACTGGAAAAAGTGGCGGATGGACGTGAGCTTGAAGAGAAACTCGCGCAGGCAGGCGTGGGTACCACAGGAACAAGCTCCGCACAGGCGGTTCTTGAACGGTTAAAACTTACGCAGGCTCTGTAATGTTTCTCTCCTGGGTCGTGAATGTTTGCAGGCAACATTTATTCCGGCTTACCTGGACAGCGCTGCTGTGCTTGTTTGCCGGGCATTATTTGCTTTGCTTTATTGTCTTTCGTTGGTTGGGAGAGACGACCCTCGTTGGCCGGATAAGTGATTTTGTTTATTACAGCTCAGTGGTTGGGGCGACGATTGGCTTTGGGGATTTGAGTCCTCAGAGCGAAGCAGGGAAGTTGTTCACAGCTCTCTGGCAAATCCCTATCGGCGTTGGGCTTTTCGGCGCATTGATGGGCAAAATCATCGCGTTAGTACAGGGATTATTAGCTAAAGGAATAGCAGGAATGGGCAATTTTAGTTCACTACATAACCATGTTTTGGTGATTGGCTGGCGCGGTCATCAGACAGAGAAAATGATCTCATTGCTGCTTTATGATGAGCAGCGGGTATTTAGTCGCGTAGTGTTGTGTGAGCAGCAGGATATAGCGCATCCTTTATCCGATAATTTATATGTCGATTTTCTCAAAGTAAGTAATTACAGCGATCCGAAAGAGCAAAAACGGATGGGGTTAGTAAATTGTTCATGTGTAGTCATTTTTGCCAGCACCGATGAACAAACCTTTACGGCCACACTCTCACTGGTAAACGATGCGCCAGCGCATTGCCATATCGTTGCTTATCTTGAGGATGAACGCTACGCAGGCTTACTGGAGACCCATTGCCCGACAATAGAGATTGTTCGCAATCTTTCAGCCGAACAGCTTTCCCGTTCGATCCAGGATCCTGGCTCTTCTCAATCCGTAGCGTCAATCATGAACCCGATGCTGGGTGATACGGGTTACACGCTGATGGTACCCACATCGGTTTCCTGTATACCTTATGGTGCGTTAATGCATTACATGAAACTGCAACATGATGCGACGGTGCTGGGGATTAGCCACTGTAAAAATGGTCGTGGTATGGAGCTTAACCCTGAGATCTCCACAGAGGTTAGAGGAGGGATGTGGTTGCATTTAATCGGCAATAGTCGCATTTCGTCGAATGAGGTGTGCTGGCAGAACATAGGGAAAAGTCATGCGGAACTTATTTTTTAATTTATTTAATAAAACACCTCAGCCAGTAATGCGTGGCCCATTGGGATTACATCAACGTGCGGCGTTTACACTTGATACGCTGACATTTCGACTGTCCGCCCGTTTTTTGACTCAACTACCAGAAGAGGAATATACGATTGCAGCTAGCAGCGTGATTGAAGCTGGCGCGGGTTGTCGTATTTATCGTTATTACACGTCTGGTGATGAGTTTTTGCAGATAAATACTACTGGTGGTATGGAAAGGGAAAGTATTGATGATATTAAGCTTTTTATTTATCAGGATAGCTTTGGTATTGCTTCGGAGAAACAATGGCAAAAAGAGATTGGTGCAGCTTTAATTGGCAGACCCAGTCTGCAATGGAATGAACGAGACTGGACAAGAATATTTAACGAGAATGAGGAGGGGAACGTTGAACCGGTTTACCTGCTGGAACACGTTGAAAATAACCAGAACGAAAAATGGGATGTGCATAATTTCATGATGGCATATCAGAGGGAGGCGACTGCCGATCTGTATGAGTACCTTTTGCTAACTGGCGAAGAGACATTTTGTGATAATAGCGAGCCAGAGTGGATCTTTTCGTATGCCGTAGGTGTGGATATTCCACTCACTTCGCTAAACATTGTTGGATAACTTTCTGAGGATGTAAACCATGCTGGGTTCATTATTTGCTTTTCTCTCTTACTTCTTAACCGGTCTGGCGATGACCGTCATATTCTTATTCATCTACTCAAGAATAACGTCACATGATGAATGGAAACTGATTAAAGAAAATAACCTGGCGGCGGCGGCGGCATTCAGTGGCACGCTATTGGGGTATGTGATTCCTCTGTCCAGCGCTGCCGTAAACTCGGTTAGCATGCCGGATTACCTGATATGGGGATGCGTTGCGCTAGTCGTACAATTACTGGTGTATGGCTGCGTACGCATTTATATGCCGAACATTAGTGAAAAAATCGTTAACCGCCACTACGCCGCAGGTTTATTTATGGGGATGGCAGCACTGGCTGGCGGGATCTTAAATGCTGCCTGCATGACATGGTAATAAATGAACATGGCTAAAAAGAAAAAAACACGGAAGTCTAGTCCGATTCGATCTGCATCAGGAAGCCAAGATGCAGCGTTCCGCTCTTCACCCTCAAAGCGCAAAAGCGGGAAGTATTTGACGCTGGCAATTATGGGCGGTGCAGCATTTATCGCCCTGAAGGGGTGCGATAGTTCGGCTGATGATAATGACGGTGATGGCGTGTTTTACGCATCGCCGCAAGCGTGCGTTGACGATGGCAATAGCGCTCAGGTTTGCAGCGATGCATGGAACAATGCGAAAGCTAAATTTGAAGCAGATATGCCGAAAAATATGTCAAGGGAAGACTGCATACGTCAATTCGAGAACTGCTATTACGACAATATCGAAAATAGCTGGATACCGGTTCTGTCAGGATTTTTACTTAATAAAAAAGTCAGAGAAGACGCTGATGAAGGGTACAGGTATACAAGTGGAGGTTCATTTTACTCTTCCCGTCCCGTGTGGCGAAATTCTTCATCCTATGTCTGGCACTCCGGTAAGCAGGCCGGCAGTCAAATGGGCTATACAACAAAGCGCGTATCAACAATCTCTCGGGGTGGATATGGGCGCTCATCCAGTGCCCGTGGAAGCTGGGGAGGGTAATTATGTTACGTCATGACGTTCCTATTCGTCCGGGGCTGGACAAAATTGCCCGCGACCATGGTTTTCATTTTCATATTATCGACGATGAAATTTACTGGGATGAGAGCCGTGCCTACCGCTTTACGTTACAGCAGATTGAAGAACGAATAGAAAAACCCACGGCTGAACTCCATCAAATGTGTCTGGATGTGGTGGATCGTGCGGTAAAAAGTGAAGAACTGATGACGCAGTTAGCCATCCCGCCGCTTTACTGGGATGCCATTGCGGAAAGCTGGCAGAGCCAGGATCCTTCACTGTATGGCCGTATGGACTTCGTATGGACTAATGAAGGTAGTGTCAAACTGCTGGAATACAATGCCGACACACCGACGTCCCTATATGAATCAGCCTACTTTCAGTGGCAATGGATGGAGGACGCACGTCGCGCTGGGATCATTCCTCGAGACGCCGATCAGTTTAATTCCATTCAGGATAAGCTTGTCGCTCGATTTGCAGAACTAGCCACCGACATTCCACTCTACTTCTGCTGCTGCAAAGAGAGTGAGGAGGATCGCGGCACGCTTCTCTATCTGGAAGATTGCGCCGTCCAGGCCGGACTTAACACCCGCTTTATCTATATGGACGATATTGGCCTGGGCACTGGCGGTTTTTTAACGGACATTGACGATAATGTTATCCGGCGTGCGTTTAAGCTCTACCCTCTGGAATGGATGATGCGTGATGAAAATGGTCCGCTGCTGTGTGCCAGAAGAGAGCAATGGCTGGAACCACTCTGGAAAAGCGTCATCAGCAATAAGGGTATTTTACCCCTTTTGTGGCGCTTTTTTGAAGGGCATCCCAACCTTCTTCCTGCGTGGTTTGAAGATGAATTAACGTCGATTCCAAATGGCGTTCCGTTAGTCCGTAAGCCCCTTTTTTCACGAGAAGGAGGAAATGTGACTATTTTTGACGCGCAGCGCAATATTGTTGAGAGTGAAGCTGGTGATTATGCAAACGAACCTATGATTTATCAGGGCTTCCAGGCATTACCGCGTTTTGGCAACAGCTATACATTGATAGGAAGTTGGGTGGTCGATGATGAACCTGCCGGAATCGGTATTCGTGAAGACGGATCGTTGATAACGAAAGACACCTCGCGTTTTATTCCCCACTACATAGCGGGTTAATTTTAGCTGGGGTGAAAACCCCAGCTCTGAGGTTCACTCCTCTAACGACCGTAAATGGTCATCCTTCCTGAGCGTCATCAGCGCGAAAATACTCACCACCGCCGTTGCCATCACGTAATAGGCCGGAATGTCCAGGTTGCCCGTCTGCTTAATCAGCCCGGTAATGATTAACCCCGCACAGCCCGAAAAAATCGCGTTCGATAACGAATAGGCCAGCCCCAGTCCCGTATAGCGCACGCGCGTCGGGAACATCTCAGACAGCATCGCCGGGCCCGGCCCCGCCAGCATACCCACCAGACCGCCCGCAATCAATACCACTATCGCTTTCACCGCCAGCGTGCTGGACTCCGCCTGCAAAATTTTCAGCAGCGGCAGGGCGAGGATCAGCAGGAGCACGGTGGCGATAATCATCACCGTTCGCCGCCCGATCCTGTCGCTCAGCATTCCCGACGGAATGATGGTGAGCGCAAACCCAATGTTAGAAATCACCGCTATCAGCAGCGCCTGATTAAACCCGGTGTGCAGCGCAGACTGCAGATAGGTCGGCATGATCACGAGGTAGGTATACCCCGCCGCGGACCAGACCATCACGCGGCCAATGCCCATCAGGATGGTTTTGAGCGTGGCGGAAGTACTGGCCTGAGCAATGAACGCTTTTTCCTTCTGCTGCACAAAGCTCGGCGTCTCTTCCATGCTCACCCGCAGCCATAGCGCGACCGCGCCCATCGGCAGGGCAAGGAAGAATGGAATGCGCCAGCCCCAGTCGTGCAGGGCTTCAGGCGTGAGGAGGGTAGAGAGCAGCGCGACAATACCTGCGCCTGCTAGCAGCCCGAGCGCCACGGTAAAGGACTGCCACGCGCCGTACAGACCGCGCTTGCCGCGCGGGGCGAACTCCGTCATCAGCGAGACCGCACCGCCGTACTCGCCGCCCGCGAACAGACCCTGCAGGATGCGCAGCAGCGTAACGATCAGCGGCGCAGCAATGCCGATGCTGGCGTAGACGGGCACGATGCCGATGGCCGTGGTGGCGAGCGTCATTAGCACCAGCACAATAATCAGCGTCGGTTTTCGGCCTATCCTGTCACCAATGCGGCCAAATACCACCGCACCCAGCGGACGGAAGAAGAAGGCAATGGCAAACGAGGCCCAGGTGAGGATCAGACTGGTCAGTCCCGCCTCTCCCTCAAGCTGGAAGAAGTTCTTCGCAATCACGGTCGCCAGAAAACCGTAGACCGCAAACTCATACCACTCGATAAAGTTACCAATGGAGCCTGCAATTAATGCTCGCTTGTGCGCATCCTGTTGCATAACGATCCTCACAAAGACGGGTTAAGAATAAATTATTCAACATAAGCGGAGTAATGAAATAGTTTATTCTTATGTTCTGTGAGCTATTTCACGAATGATATCAGCGGGATCGCCATCGTGTGACCTCACTCCCATGCAGCGTTCATACGGTCTGTCCATACTTACCTTCATTGCCACTGAAGGAGGGAGACAGCATGCACTGGCAGACCCATACCGTTTTTAATCAACCAGCCCCACTCTCTAACAGCAACCTTTTCCTCTCCGACTGCGCCCTGCGCGACGCGGTTGCGCGCGAGGGTGCCGAGTGGGATATGGATCTTCTTGCCAGCATTGGACAACAGTTAGGCACGGCGGAGCCGCTGGAGCTGGGCAGGCTGGCGAACGTGAATCCGCCGGAGCTATTACGCTACGACCCCACGGGTGAGCGGCTGGATGACGTTCGCTTTCATCCGGCATGGCACCTGCTGATGCAGGGGCTCTGCGCTAACCGGGTACATAATCTGGCATGGGAGGAAGAGGCACGAAAAGGGTCTTTCGTCGCCAGGGCCGCGCGCTTCGTACTCCATGCTCAGGTAGAAGCGGGGACGTTATGCCCGGTGACCATGACCTTCGCCGCCACGCCGCTGTTGCAGCAGTCGCTGCCCAAACCGTTTCATGAATGGTTAACGCCGCTGATGAGCGACCGTTACGATCCCCATCTCGCGCCGGGTGGGCAAAAGCGCGGCCTGCTGATCGGCATGGGAATGACGGAAAAGCAGGGCGGCTCGGACGTGCTCAGCAACACCACCAGAGCGGAAAAATGCAGCGACGGCAGCTACCGTCTGGTGGGCCACAAGTGGTTTTTCTCCGTGCCGCAGAGCGATGCGCATCTGGTGCTGGCGCAGGCGAAAGGCGGTTTGTCATGCTTCTTTGTCCCGCGTTTCTTACCCGACGGACAGCGCAACGCCGTACGGCTGGAACGTCTGAAAGACAAGCTCGGCAACCGCTCGAACGCTAGCAGCGAGGCGGAGTTCCTCGATGCCTCCGGTTGGCTGCTGGGTGAAGAGGGAGAAGGCGTGCGGCAAATCCTGAAGATGGGCGGGCTGACGCGCTTCGACTGCGCGCTGGGCAGCCACGGGCTAATGCGCCGGGCGCTTTCCGTGGCGCTGTACCATGCCCATCAGCGTCAGACCTTCGGCAAAAATCTTATCGATCAGCCGCTAATGCGTGAAGTGCTGAGCCGTATGGCGCTGGTGCTGGAGGGGCATACGGCGCTGTTGTTCCGTCTGGCCCGGGCGTGGGATAACCGCACCGACCCGCAGGAGGCCGCCTGGGCGCGGCTTTTTACCCCGGCCGCAAAATTCAGCGTGTGCAAAGCGGGCATTCCGTTCGTGGCGGAGGCGATGGAGGCACTCGGCGGCGTCGGGTACTGCGAGGAGAATGAACTTCCACGCCTGTATCGTGAGATGCCGGTGAATAGCATCTGGGAAGGATCGGGCAATATCATGTGCCTGGACGTGCTGCGGGTGCTGGCGAAGCAGTCAGGTATCCACGACCTGCTTGCCGACGAGTTTGCCCAGGTCAAAGGACAGGACAGACACTTTGACCGCAGCTGGCGGCAGCTTCAGCAAAAGCTGCGTAAACCGCAGGAGGCGCAGGGGAGGGAGATCGCTCAGCAGCTCTTTTTGCTGGGGGCCGGCAGCCAGATGCTGCGGCACGCATCGCCGCCCGTGGCGCAGGCGTGGTGCCGCATGATGCTGGATACCCGTGGCGGTACGCTCATGAATGTGCAGGTGCAAAGCGATCTGCTGCTGCGCGCCACGGGCAGGGTTGGCTAGCGTTTAAGCTGGAACAGACTGACCAGTTGGGTAAGGTGTGACCCTTTCTCGCGCAGCGTGCGTGCGGTTTGCTCGCTGCGTGAGATGCGATCGGCATTGATATGCGACGCTTCGCCAATGTGGGTCATGGCAAGATTGACCTGGCCGATCCCCGCGGACTGCTCGCGTGACGCGTGGTTAATCTCCGTGACCAGCTGGCTGATGTTGTCGATATGAACGATGATGGAATCCATCGCCAGACGCGTCTGTTCAGACAGCGCATGGCCTTCGCCCACTTTTCGCAGGGTATCGCCAATCAGATGTTCAATCTCCTTCACCGCGTTGGCGCTTCGACCTGCCAGGGCGCGAACTTCCTGCGCGACCACGGCAAAACCTTTTCCATGCTCGCCTGCGCGTGCCGCTTCTACCGCCGCATTCAGCGCCAGAATATTAGTCTGGAACGCGATGGACTCGATCACGCGGGTGATGTCTTCGATACGTTTTGACGCTTCGCGAATGTCGTCCATGGTGGCAACCGCATGGGTCACCGTTTCACCACCCTGATGAACCGCGCGCGAGGTTTCACCTACCAGCTGCTGCGTTTGCTCCATGTTGGCGGCATTTTGCTGCACGGTCGCGGCCAGTTGCTCCATGCTGGCGGAGGTCTCCTCAACGCTGCTAGCCTGCTTGTTGATCTGCTCGGAGATGTCTCCGGTATCGGAGGCCAGCGCATTGGTGCCCAGATGGATCTCGCCCGCGGCCTCGCGGACCTGCAGGACAATTTTTTGTAGCCCATCGCCGATACCGTTAATGGCTTCAACCAGCTGGCCAACCTCGTCCTGGCGGGTCACGGGCAGGCTGGAGCGTAGATCGCCCGCGGCATACTGGCGGGCAAGGTCAATCACGTTACGCAGCGGACGGGTCAGCATCCGGCGAATAAGTATCACAAACAGGCCCGCGAAGAGGACAGACAACGCTACGCCGGCCAGCAGGAAACGGTCGCGCATAGCGTTAACGCTTGAGAGCAGGACTGATTTATCCACTTCACCGACGATGGTCCAGTTCCAGCCGGGCAGCGGCGTATAGGCCATTTTCAGCGTGCGACCGTCGTCGCTTACGCGTTCCAGCGAGCCTGAGGAATCGCTCAACAGCTGCTGTTGGGTGGCGCTATCCCACTTCGGCAGTTTTCCCTCTTCGCTGGCGTGGAACAGATACTGACCGCGCGTTTTGCCGTTGCTGCGGTCCAGCACGAAGAAGTGCCCGCTCTCGCCCAGGCGGCGGTTGAGGATTTTCTCGCGCATGACATTCCAGGAGTGAGTGATATCTACCCCAACGAAGATGATCCCGATAACCTGACCTTCACTGTTCTTCACGGGCTGGTACTGGGTTATGTAGCGCTTGCCAAACAGGAGCGCCAGGCCGCGGTACACCTCGCCTTTCGTGACGGAGGCAAACGCCGGGCTGCTCGTGTCCAGAACCGTCCCCATAGCGCGATCGCCATTCTCTTTGCGCAGGGAGGTGGCAACGCGAATGAAGTCGTTACCGCTGCGAACAAACAGCGTTGAGATCGCTCCCGTACGGCTCAGAAAATCATCAGAAAACGTTGTATTTTCATGGAGTTCAGCGTCGCCACCTTTCAGCAGGGGAACGGCGAGCCCGTTTATGTTCCGGGTCTGCTGAGTATCGACGCTAAACGGCTGGGGCAGAAATGTCGTAAACAGTCTGGTGTAGCTTTCGACTTCTTCGCTCAGGCTGGTATTAAACATCTGCACCATGTCGACCATACCGGTGGACTGATTATGCAGATCTTCTACCGCGAGGGCTTCAAGCTGCTGGCTGGCTTTTTGGCTGAGCAGGAAAGTGAAAAGCAGAAACAGCGTGGCGACACTGACGCCCGTCAGCAGCGACAGCTTTGTTCCAAGGCCCGCACGGCGGAAAACATTGATCATAAATTGCTCATCATTGAAAAGGTATGGTTCTTCAACGGCAGAGCGGAGATTACGTTTACTGAATTAATGTAACAAAATGTTATTTTATTGTTTTAGAGTGGTTTTAAATTAGATAAAAAATTTGCAAAAACGAAAAGCCACTAAAAATAAGTGGCTTTTATCAGGAAGGATTTATACATAGAGAATGGCCTGTACCCGCCACTGGTCGATATGGTTATCTTCCTGCATCTGGATGATGCGATACCATGACGCGCCCTGTTCATCGGCCTTTAATGCCACGATACGTTCAACGTCTTGCGGGCTCCCCGGAATGTTATTGACGGAGATCTGGCCTATTTCATTCAGACCTGTTACGCAATCCGCACTGGCGAATTCTGCTGACTGCGCGGTGGTGCTCACCAGGCCTGCAGAGAGCAACAGAGAGGTCAAAGCAAGAGTTCGTTTCATCGTCAGCTCCATTTCACATATTTCCGGTATCCGCCGGGCAATCCTTCGCGAATAAACTCCCATTCCTTGTTGCTGGCATGGAGTTTATTGTGGACAGGAAAATGTCTATGGACGCAAAGCAGTGTAAATGTCGTTCAAAGGTAAACCATTATTTCCGGTACAAAATGGCTTGTGAATACCACTGCCCCGTTATGATGGTTTCGTCGATCATAATAATGACGTAATAATCTGCTTTGGCAGCGACGGCTTGTGCCTTTATTGCGTCTTCTGCGTCATCCGGCGAACCGCGAACGAGCGCGGAGACGGTGCCCATTCGCTGTAATCCTTCCGTCTGATTACGACGAATCTCCTGCGGATGATCGGCAACCGGGGGAGCGGGTTGCGGTGTGCCCTGCAGTGCGCTACAGCCGCTGAGCAGAAACACCAGCAATAAAGCAGCAAACCTGTGCATAACCATATCTCGTTTCCTGTTAGCCATAGTGTAGTTGTCTGCGAATTTAGTTTTGGGGGAATGTTCCCGAAGTGTTATCTGGGACGTAATTTTCGAATGAAAATAGCGTCAAACCGTAATCCAGTTCTCAACATTATGAATCATTCATTCGTACAGGGTCGACAATGATTGAAATTGAAATACGCCATCTCGGCGACCATGAAATTTTACACGCTGTGCCGGCAGGGAAACGTGATAAATCGCTGCCTGTTGTGGTTTTTTATCATGGGTTTACCTCATCGAAACTGGTTTACAGTTATTTTGCAGTGGCGCTGGCTCAGGCAGGTTTTCGCGTGGTAATGCCGGATGCGCCTGACCACGGCGCGCGCTTTACGGGCAATGAGCGGACGCGACTGGGGCAGTTCTGGCACATTCTGCACGGCAGCCTGACCGAGTTTGCCGGGTTGCGCGATGCGCTCTATGAGGCAGGGCTGGTGGCCGACAATCGGCTGGCGGTGGCCGGGGCGTCGATGGGCGGCATGACGGCGCTGGGGATTATGACGCATCATCCTGACGTGCGATCTGTCGCCTGTCTGATGGGCTCGGGCTATTTTACCTCGCTGGCGAAGACGCTTTTCCCCCCTCAGGATTTAACGGAAATTACGCCGATGCTGGCAGAGTGGGAAGTGACCCGGGCATTGACGCGCCTGGCCGATCGCCCGCTGCTGCTATGGCACGGTGATGCGGACGATGTTGTCCCGCCCGATGGAACCTTCCGCCTGCAGCAGGCGTTAAAGAATGAAGGACTGGACGCTAATCTGACCTGTTTGTGGGAATCAGGCGTCCGTCACCGCATCACGCCAGCGGCGCTGGACGCCACGGTGGCGTTTTTCCGCAAGCATCTTTAAACGCGCAGGACTTTCACCCCTTGATCTTCCAGCTTCTGGAGGATCTCGGGATTCGCCCCTTTGCCGGTGATCACCATGTCGATCTGTTCTGCGCGGCTGAACAGCATGCCTGCGCGTTCACCGACTTTGCTGCTGTCGACCAGCACAACGAGCTTACCCACCACGTTGAGCATGTTTTGTTCCGCCATCGCGGTCAGCATATCGGTTTTATACAGGCCGTCAGCGGTCAGGCCTTTGCCGCTGGTAAACATCCAGTGCCCGGCGTAGAGACTGTTTTCGCTGTCCTGCGGGCTGAGCGTGATGGACTGGCTTTTGTTGTACTGGCCGCCCATGATCACCACGCTTTCATGTTCCTGATCGATCAGGTAGTTAGCCAGCGGCAAATAGTTGGTAATGATTTGCACCGGCTTGCCGCACATTTCACGGCCCAGCAAAAACGCCGTGGAGCCGCAGTTGATGACGACGCTCTCACCGGGGTTCACCAGCTGTGATGCCGCTCTGGCAATCCGTACCTTTTCATCGTGATTCTGCGCCTGATGAATATTCATCGGCGACCAGCGTGGACGCTGCTGGCTGATGGCTTCTGCGCCGTTGCGGACTTTTTTCAGCTTGCCGCTCTCATCCAGCTTGTTGATGTCTCGCCGCGCGGTGGCGGGGGAGATCCCTAAACGTTCGATCACTTTCTCGACGGTGATAAACCCTGTTTGCGCCAGGAGTTCCAGTAAAATTTGATGCCGTTGCGCTTCCGTCATGAGCTATTCCGATAAGAATTGATTTGAAAAGATGATATTTGAAATAGCGTGAAATTACTAAAATAAATATGAAATCGCCAGACACAGGGTCTGGCGATGTGGCCTCACAATCAGAGGAAGGATTTGAACGGGAGATCCGGCTCAATGGTGAAGCAATCATCGAAGCCGCGCGGGTAGTGATACTCGAGATTGTCTTTGTCCAGCGGCCAGGTGAACTTGCCGCCTACCTGCCAGATAAAGGGCTTGAAGCCGTACTTCAGGCGGTCTTTTTTCATCTCCCACAGCACGCGGATTTCCTGCGGGTCGGCCTGGAAGTTTGACCAGATATCGTGGTGGAACGGGATCACTACTTTGGTGTTGAGCGCTTCCGCCATGCGCAGCATATCGGCGCTGGTCATTTTGTCCGTAATACCGCGCGGGTTTTCCCCGTACGAGCCCAGCGCCACGTCAATCTGATGTTCGTTGCCGTGCTTCGCGTAATAGTTAGAGTAGTGGGAATCACCGCTGTGATACAGGGAGCCGCCCGGCGTCTTGAACAGGTAATTCACCGCACGCTCGTCCATGCCGTCTGGCAGTACCCCAGCAGCCTTCTGGTCGGCCGGCAGGGTAATCAGCGCGGTACGGTCAAAGGCATCCAGCGCGTGGATTTCAATGTCTTTAATTTTCACCACGTCGCCAGGCTTCATCACGATGCAGCGCTCTTTAGGCACGCCCCAGCCAATCCAGAGATCTACGCAGGTTTGCGGCCCGATAAACGGTACGTCGTCCGCGCAGTTTTGCATCACCGCTGCCGCCACGTTCACGTCGATATGGTCGTTATGATCGTGAGTAGAAAGCACGGCATCGATCTGGCGAATGGCAAAAGGATCAAGCACAAACGGCGTGGTGCGCAGGTTCGGCTGGAGCTTTTCCACGCCGGCCATACGCTGCATCTGGTGGCCTTTTTTCATCAGCGGGTTACCGTGGCTCTGTTTGCCGGTGCCGCACCAGAAATCGACGCAGATATTGGCGCCGCCTTCAGATTTCAGCCAGATACCGGTGCAGCCCAGCCACCACATTGCAAACGTGCCAGGAGCAACCTGTTCCTGCTCGATCTCTTCGTTCAGCCAGCTACCCCACTCCGGAAAGGTGCTCAGAATCCATGACTCACGGGTAATGGTTTTCACTTTACTCATCGTTTTGACTCCTGGTTTAATCAAAAATAATCACATGGTGATTCGTTATGATTAATGCTGGCACTATTTGACGTGCTTTGCAATGGTGAAAGTGCGGAATTTTATCTGCGCGACTTCACGGACTCTCCACTCTTTACTTGTTAGATTATCCTGCATTAAACATTAATTCCATGAATTATAAGGATTAATTTATTTTTGTGGTGCGGTAGTGAAAATCATTACTAACAGCATGGAAATAAATTGCGTGATGCGTCACAAATAATCAAATGCAATCTTGTGGTGATTATTTGTGATTAATAGAGTGATGGCACCAACCGCACAGGGATTGCCCCTCGTGTTCTCATTTCTGGAGAGAGTTATGGAGATCCTCTACAACGTCTTTACCGTTTTCTTTAATCAGGTAATGACCAACGCCCCGCTGTTGCTGGGTATCGTGACGTGCCTGGGGTACATCCTACTGCGCAAAAGCGTCAGCGTGATTATTAAAGGCACCATCAAAACCATTATCGGTTTCATGCTGTTGCAGGCGGGGTCAGGCATTCTGACCAGCACGTTTAAGCCGGTCGTCGCTAAAATGTCGGAAGTGTATGGCATCAACGGCGCTATCTCTGATACGTACGCCTCAATGATGGCGACCATCGATCGCATGGGGGATGCCTATAGCTGGGTGGGGTATGCGGTGCTGCTCGCGCTGGCGCTGAACATCATTTACGTGCTCCTGCGCCGCATTACCGGCATTCGCACCATCATGCTCACCGGGCACATCATGTTCCAGCAGGCGGGGCTGATCGCGGTTTCTCTCTATATCTTCGGTTACCCAATGTGGACCACGATTATCTGCACCGCGGTGCTGGTCTCGCTCTACTGGGGTATCACCTCCAACATGATGTACAAGCCAACGCAGATCGTGACCGACGGCTGTGGCTTCTCCATCGGTCACCAGCAGCAGTTTGCCGCCTGGATTGCCTATAAAGTTGCGCCGTACCTGGGCAAAAAAGAGGAGAGTGTCGAAGACCTCAAACTGCCTGGCTGGTTGAATATCTTCCACGACAACATCGTCTCAACGGCGATTGTGATGACCCTCTTTTTCGGCGCCATTCTGCTCTCTTTCGGCATTGACGTCGTGCAGGCGATGGCGGGTAAAACCCACTGGACGGTCTATATCCTGCAGACCGGTTTCTCCTTCGCGGTAGCGATTTTCATCATCACTCAGGGCGTGCGTATGTTCGTCGCCGAGCTGTCGGAAGCCTTTAACGGCATCTCTCAGCGCCTGATCCCTGGTGCGGTACTGGCGATTGACTGCGCGGCTATCTATAGCTTTGCGCCAAACGCCGTCGTCTGGGGCTTTATGTGGGGCACCATCGGCCAGCTGATTGCGGTGGGCATCCTGGTGGGCTGCGGCTCCTCAATCCTGATCATTCCTGGCTTTATCCCGATGTTCTTCTCCAACGCCACCATTGGCGTGTTTGCGAACCACTTCGGCGGCTGGCGCGCGGCGCTCAAGATCTGCCTGGTGATGGGCATGGTGGAAATCTTCGGTTGCGTGTGGGCGGTCAAGCTCACCGGTATGAGCGCCTGGATGGGCATGGCGGACTGGTCAATTCTGGCACCGCCGATGATGCAGGGCTTTGCCTCCGTCGGTCTGGCCTTTATGGCCGTCATCATCCTGATTGCTCTGGCTTATATGTTCTTCGCTGGCCGTTCGCTGCGAGCTGAAGAAGATGCGGAAAAACAAACAGCAGAAGTGTCTGCTCATTAAGGAGTTTCGATTATGACCGTACGTATCCTGGCTGTGTGTGGCAATGGGCAAGGTAGCTCCATGATCATGAAGATGAAAGTGGACCAGTTTTTGACCCAGTCAAACATCGACCACACGGTGAACAGCTGCGCAGTGGGTGAATACAAAAGTGAACTGAACGGCGCGGACATCATCATCGCTTCAACTCATATTGCCGGTGAGATTAGCGTGTCGGGCAACAAATATGTGGTAGGCGTGCGCAACATGCTGTCGCCTGCGGATTTCGGGCCAAAACTGCTGGAAGTGATCAAAGAACACTTCCCACAAGACGTGAAGTAAGGACACCACATGAAACTACGTGATTCGCTGGCAGAGAATAACGCCATCCTTTTACAGGCCGACGCCAGCACCTGGCAGGAAGCGGTGAAGCTGAGTGTGGATCTGCTGGTTAAGGCGGACGTTGTCGAGCCGCGCTATTACCAGGCCATTCTGGATGGCGTGGCGCAGCACGGCCCCTATTTCGTGATTGCGCCGGGCCTGGCCATGCCGCACGGCCGCCCGGAAGAGGGCGTCAAGAAAACCGGTTTTGCACTGGTGACGCTGAAAACGCCGCTGGTGTTCAACCACGAAGATAACGACCCGGTCGACATTCTCATCACCATGGCGGCCGTTGATGCCAACACCCACCAGGAGGTGGGCATCATGCAGATCGTCAACCTGTTTGATGACGAAGCCAATTTTGACCGTTTACGCGCCTGCCGCACCGCGCAGGAAGTGCTGGATTTAATTGATAACGCCACTGCGGCGGCCGTTTAAGAGGAATTGAACATGTCATTACCAATGTTGCAAGTTGCGCTGGATAACCAGACGCTGTCTCACGCTTACGAAACCACCCGCCTGATTGCGGAAGAGGTGGATATCATCGAAGTGGGGACCATTCTGTGCGTGGGCGAAGGCGTGCGCGCCGTTCGTGACCTGAAAGCGCTCTATCCGCACAAAATCGTGCTGGCGGATGCCAAGATTGCTGACGCAGGCAAAATCCTTTCCCGCATGTGCTTTGAAGCCAACGCCGACTGGGTCACCGTGATCTGCTGTGCGGATATCAACACCGCCAAAGGCGCGCTGGACGTGGCAAAAGAGTTTAACGGCGACGTGCAGATTGAACTGACCGGCTTCTGGACCTGGGAGCAGGCGCAGGAGTGGCGCGATGCGGGCATCCAGCAGGTGGTGTATCACCGCAGCCGCGATGCGCAAGCCGCAGGCGTGGCGTGGGGCGAAGCGGATATCAGCGCGATTAAGCGTCTGGCGGATATGGGCTTCAAAGTCACCGTCACCGGTGGCCTGGCGCTGGAAGATCTGCCGCTGTTCCAGGGCATCCCTATTCACGTCTTTATCGCTGGCCGCAGCATTCGCGACGCGGCATCTCCGGTGGAAGCGGCGCGTCAGTTCAAACGCTCAATCGCTCAGCTTTGGGGTTAAGGAGCGGGTATGTTGTCAAAACAGGTCCCGCTTGGCATTTATGAAAAGGCACTCCCTGCAGGGGAGTGCTGGCTGGAGCGGTTACGGCTGGCAAAACAGCTGGGTTTCGATTTTGTCGAAATGTCCGTGGATGAGACGGATGTGCGCCTTTCTCGCCTGGATTGGCGTCGCGAGCAGCGCCTGGCGCTGGTGGGCGCCATTGCCGAAACCGGCGTGCGCGTGCCGTCCATGTGTCTGAGCGCCCACCGCCGTTTTCCGCTCGGCAGTGAAGACGATGCCGTGCGCGCTGAAGGGCTGGAGATCATGCGCAAAGCCATTCGTTTTGCGCAGGATGTCGGCATCCGCGTGATCCAGCTGGCGGGTTACGACGTCTACTATCAGGAAGCCAACGACGAAACGCGCCGTCGTTTCCGTGACGGCCTGAAAGAGAGCGTTGAGATGGCAAGCCGCGCGCAGGTCACGCTGGCGATGGAGATCATGGACTACCCGTTGATGAACTCCATCAGCAAGGCGCTGGGCTATGCGCACTATCTGAATAACCCCTGGTTCCAGCTTTATCCGGATATCGGCAATCTGTCGGCCTGGGATAACGACGTGCAGATGGAGCTGCAGGCGGGCATCGGGCATATCGTGGCGGTGCACGTCAAAGATACCCGCCCTGGCGTGTTTAAAAACGTACCGTTCGGCACCGGGGTGGTGGATTTCGAACGGTGCTTCGAGACGCTCAAACAGACAGGTTATTGCGGGCCTTATCTGATTGAGATGTGGAGCGAAACGTCAGACGATCCGGCTGCGGAAGTGGCAAAAGCGCGGGACTGGGTGCGCGAGCGTATGGCGCGCGCGGGGTTACTGGAGGCTGAACATGCTTAAGCTGAAACAGCAGGTCTTTGAGGCCAATATGGATCTGCCGCGCTATGGCCTGGTAACGTTCACCTGGGGCAACGTGAGCGCCATCGACCGTGAACAAGGTCTGGTGGTGATCAAGCCGAGCGGCCTGGCGTATGAAATCATGAAAGCGGACGATATGGTGGTGGTCGACCTCGAAGGAAACGTCGTTGAGGGCAAATGGCGTCCTTCTTCTGATACGGCGACCCATCTGGCGCTGTACCAGCGTTATCCATCGCTGGGTGGCGTTGTGCATACCCACTCCACGCACGCCACCGCCTGGGCACAGGCGGGGTTGCCCATCCCGGCGCTGGGCACGACGCATGCAGACTACTTCTTCGGCGACATTCCCTGCACGCGGGCATTATCGCAGGCTGAAGTAGAAGGGGAGTACGAACGCAACACCGGCAAGGTGATTATTGAAACGCTGGGAGAAACTGAACCGCTGCATACGCCGGGTATTGTGGTCTATCAGCACGGCCCGTTCGCCTGGGGAAAAGATGCCCACGACGCCGTTCATAATGCGGTTGTCATGGAGGAAGTGGCGCGCATGGCGTGGATTGCCCGCGACATTAATCCACAGCTTCAGGGCATTGACGATTACCTGATGAACAAGCATTTCATGCGCAAGCACGGCCCGAATGCCTACTACGGGCAGAAGTGAATAAGTGCTCTGGAATACCGAAAACAGTTGTAACCGGTGGTATTCCGGAGCCATTCACAAAAAAAGCCCCCGGACAGGGGGCAACTTCAACTATGGCTATGTTCTCGTTGTTGGCTTTCCTGGTGCTAGCGTTAAAGGTTACCGGTAGATATCTGCACTGGTGTGCATATTGCCGTTGCTGCCGGGCTCACGGGTTAACATCACGTGGTAATAGGTTGCGCCCTGGGCATCGGTCTCTTCATTTAGTGCCCGATCTGCTTCGCTTTCAGTGGCGAAATTATGATTGATATAGATTACGCCCAAGCTGTGCACATCATCCATGTTTCTGGCCTGCCGGCCGTCTATTTTGATGGCTGCCATCGCGTTTGCACTGAGCAAAAGCGCCGCCATTATGGCTACTGCGATTTTTTTCATGATATGCGCTCCACGACTGCGTGCTGTGTGAGGGAAATACTCCTTCTTTAATTCAGTTGAGCTCTGATTAAAGTGTAATCATTCCTCCGGCGGGGATGCGTGACCATTTCTGATGCAGTTGTTCAAAAAAACAACGCTTCCTGATGCGATTAATTTTAAATCACCCACTTAGACCAGCTTTACGCTTTGTGCGAATTATTTGTGCAATCAGCTTGAGTTTCCTGGGGGGGGCAAGTATTATGACGCGTCAATTTTTCAGCCGACCTTTAACACGTTCCTTGCCTCCCCGGGCCTCGGCTGACCCAGACAGGAGGCTGAATAATCCGTAAGGAGCAATTCGATGCGTCATTACGAAATCGTTTTTATGGTCCATCCTGACCAGAGCGAACAGGTTCCGGGTATGATCGAGCGTTACTCTGCTGCCATCACTGGTGCAGAAGGTACGATCCACCGTCTGGAAGACTGGGGCCGCCGTCAGCTGGCTTACCCGATCAACAAACTGCACAAAGCACACTACGTTCTGATGAACGTTGAAGCGCCGCAGGAAGTTATCGATGAGCTGGAAACTACCTTCCGCTTCAACGATGCCGTTATCCGCAGCATGGTTATGCGTACCAAAAACGCAGTTACCGAAGCATCTCCGATGGTTAAAGCGAAAGACGAGCGCCGTGAGCGTCGCGATGATTTCGCAAACGAAACCGCAGATGATTCTGATGCTGGGGATTCTGAAGAGTAATTTCTGATGACCAACCGTCTGGCGTTGTCCGGCATCGTATGCAGGGCTCCCCTTCGAAAGGTCAGTCCATCAGGAATTCCGCATTGCCAGTTCGTGCTTGAGCATCGTTCTGTGCAAGAGGAAGCCGGGTTTCACCGGCAGGCGTGGTGCCAAATGCCCGTTATTATTAGCGGACACGAAAACCAGGCCATTACTCACAGTTTAACGGTCGGTAGCGCAGTAATCGTTCAGGGGTTCATCTCTTGCCACAAGGCAAAGAACGGCCTGAGCAAAATGGTTCTGCATGCCGAGCAGATTGATTTGATAGATACTGGAGACTAGCCATATGGCACGTTATTTCCGTCGTCGCAAGTTCTGCCGTTTCACCGCGGAAGGCGTTCAAGAGATCGACTATAAAGATATCGCAACGCTGAAAAACTACATCACCGAAAGCGGTAAGATTGTCCCAAGCCGTATCACCGGTACTCGTGCAAAATATCAGCGTCAGCTGGCTCGCGCTATCAAACGCGCTCGCTACCTGTCCCTGCTGCCGTACACTGATCGTCATCAGTAATCGGGCACGGTCCATTAATACGACTTTAAGAGGATAAGGTAATGCAAGTTATTCTGCTTGATAAAGTAGCAAACCTGGGCAGCCTGGGTGATCAGGTTAACGTTAAAGCGGGCTACGCTCGTAACTTCCTGGTTCCACAGGGTAAAGCTGTTCCAGCTACTAAGAAAAACGTAGAGTTTTTCGAAGCACGTCGCGCTGAACTGGAAGCCAAACTGGCTGACGTTCTGGCGGCTGCTAACGCTCGCGCTGAAGCAATCAACGCACTGGGCACTGTTACCATCGCTTCCAAAGCTGGCGACGAAGGTAAACTGTTCGGTTCCATCGGTACCCGCGATATCGCTGATGCAGTTACTGCAGCAGGCGTTAAAGTGGCTAAGAGCGAAGTTCGCATGCCGAACGGCGTTCTGCGTACCACTGGTGAGCACGAAGTTGACTTCCAGGTTCACAGCGAAGTGTTCGCTAAACTGGTTGTTAACGTTGTAGCTGAGTAATTTTTTACTCTGCTCGCGTCGAAGCGCCGGCCTTGTGCCGGCGTTTTGCTATTTAAAGCTACCGGAAATTCTCTTTTTATCTCGTATGGTAGCTATTCCTGACGCATTCTCTGATAATAAATTGAAACGCAATTTTATTTATGAGATTTGTCATGGATACCGCTCTGCCCACGCCCGTCTTTGCCCGTCGACATGTGGCCTACGCCTGCGCCACGCTCTGCTGCCTGCTTTGGGGGAGCTCGTACCCGGCCATTAAAAATGGCTACGAACTCTTTCAGATCGCGACCGATGATATTCCGTCCAAAGTCGTTTTTGCCGGATACCGTTTTCTGTTTGCCGGTGCCTTGCTGCTGCTGTTTGCGCTGGCCCAGCGCAAACCGATTGGCAGGCTCACGCCCGCGCAGTTTGGCCAGCTCGCGATCCTCGGGCTGACCCAGACCACCATTCAGTACACATTCTTCTATATAGGACTGGCCTACACGACGGGGGTAAACGGCTCAATCATGAACGCCACCGGGACTTTCTTCAGCGTACTGCTGGCGCACTGTATCTACCACAATGACAAACTCAGCTATAACAAAACGCTGGGCTGTATTCTTGGGTTTGCCGGGGTGATGCTGGTGAACTTTCACAGTGGGTTAAGCGATTTCCAGTTTATCTGGAAAGGCGACGGTTTTGTGGTGCTGGCGGCTTTTATTCTCTCTGCCGCCACGCTTTACGGGAAACGTATTTCCCAGACCGTCGACCCAACGGTGATGACCGGCTGGCAGCTGGCGATAGGCGGGGCTGCGCTGGTTGCGGGAGGTTATGCCACGGGCGGAACGCTGGAAGTGCACAGCATGAAGGCCGTTGCGGTGCTGGGGTATCTGACGCTGCTCTCATCGGTGGCGTTCGCCCTGTGGAGCGCGCTGCTGAAAGTGAACCGGGTAAGCATGATTGCTCCGTTCAACTTTGTCATTCCTGTTGCAGGGACGGTGCTTTCCGCCATTTTCCTCGGCGAAAACATTCTGGATATCAAATACGCGATTGCGCTGGTGCTGGTCTGCACGGGGATCTGGTGGGTGAATAAACGGAGTGCCTGAGAACAAAAGTGCCGGGTGGCGGCTTCGCCTTACCCGGCATACGCCATTAACGTGCTCTGATGAAACTGCCGTCCGGCTGGCGGGTAAACAGCACCTGCTGCCCATTTCCGGTATCAATGGTCAGCCCGGTGACCACCCCGCTGGCGTTCTGGCGAATCTGCACCATCTGGCCGTTCTGTAAGTTACTCAGCGGTTTACCTGCGCCTTCCACTTTTGCCATGGCATACACGTCGGTCGGCGGCAGGTTGTGATCGCGGAAAAGCTGTGCCAGGGTTTTGCCCGGCTCCACGCGATAGGAACGCCACTGCTGCTCGATGCCGGTCGGCTGCTGGGTTTGCGGCTCAGACGGCGCTGCGGCCTGCTCCTGTTCATCCTGAACGGGTTCGGGTTCAACAGGCGCGACCTGACCCGGATCGTTAGACGGGGTTACCAGCTGCGTCTGCATCGGCTGCGCGTCAGGCTGCGGCCGCGTTTGCGACTGAAGATCCAGCTGCGCATTGCGGGTGACCGGCGCGGTATCAACATCATCACCGCCGGAAGGAAGCAGGAAGCCCACGATCACCATCAGCGCACCAATGATGATCCCCCTGCGGTGCAGAGGAGGCAGCGGGTCCATAATGCGAAAATTGTCCGGCGCCTGCCAGATTTTCGCCAGGGTAGGTTTCAGTTCAAATCGCCCGGGCATGGCTCTCCTCCTGCTCCGCGTCTTTTATATCCTGTGCTTCGAAGTATAGTTCGCTAACTGCCTGAACGACGTAGCAAACCGGACATCCGTGACATCAGTTCGGGATTAATCCTGGTTGTCTCTATTGTTTCTGTTTCGTCGCGGTTTGTCACCTTAACTTCAGACAAAGTTTTACCCATAAGGGCATGGCTGATATGCTGCCCGCTACTTTAAATGTGATGGAAGGAAAACCCATGACCACCCCGACTTTTGACACTATCGAAGCGCAGGCAAGTTACGGTATCGGCTTGCAGGTAGGACAGCAGCTGAGCGAATCCGGCCTGGAAGGTCTGTTACCTGAAGCGCTGGTGGCGGGTATCGCTGATGCGCTGGAAGGTAAACAGCCTGCCGTTCCGGTTGACGTTGTGCATCGTGCGCTGCGTGAAATCCACGAACGTGCTGACGCTGTGCGTCGCGCGCGCTTCGAAGAGATGGCAGCCGAAGGCGTGAAATATCTGGAAGAGAACCGCGAGCGCGAAGGCGTGAACAGCACCGAATCCGGCCTGCAGTTCCGCGTGATCAACCAGGGCGACGGCGCTATCCCGGCGCGTACCGACCACGTTCGCGTGCACTATACCGGTAAGCTGATCGACGGAACCGTGTTCGACAGCTCCGTGGCGCGCGGCGAACCGGCTGAGTTCCCGGTCAACGGCGTAATCGCGGGCTGGATCGAAGCCCTGACCCTGATGCCAGTGGGTTCCAAATGGGAACTGACCATCCCGCACAACCTGGCTTACGGCGAGCGTGGCGCTGGCGCGTCCATCCCGCCATTCAGCACTCTGGTCTTTGAAGTCGAGCTGCTGGAAATTCTGTAATCGACTTTACTTATTTCCTCTCCCCGCCCGGGGAGAGGAAAATAGTGATAAAACCCATAGTTACGACGGAATCAACATTTTATCTTGCAAACGAAACTGTTGCGTGTATTTTTGTGAGCTGTTTCGCGCTGTATGAGTGATATGACACTCACTTTCAACATATTATTAACATAATATCTAAATCATAGTATTCATCCCGCCGATTCTTACCTAATATCGATAAACCCTTACGAAGGGACCGTCATTTATTTGACGTTTTTAAAGGCCAGAAGAGCCTTAACAACACAGACAGGCATAAACAGGAAAAATTACATGGTAGATCAGGTCAAAGTCGCCGCTGCAGAAGAGGCGACGTCTGAACAGTCGCTACGGCGCAATCTCACAAACCGTCATATACAGCTTATCGCCATCGGCGGTGCCATCGGCACCGGGCTGTTTATGGGGTCCGGCAAAACCATCAGTCTTGCCGGGCCGTCGATCATCTTCGTTTATATGATCATCGGTTTTATGCTCTTCTTCGTGATGCGCGCAATGGGTGAATTGCTGCTCTCGAACCTCGAATACAAATCCTTCAGCGACTTCGCGTCGGACCTGCTCGGCCCGTGGGCGGGCTACTTTACCGGCTGGACCTACTGGTTCTGCTGGGTGGTCACCGGCATGGCGGACGTCGTGGCGATTACCGCTTACGCGCAGTTCTGGTTCCCGGGGCTGTCGGACTGGGTCGCCTCGCTGGCGGTGATTATTCTGCTGCTGAGCCTGAACCTTGCCACCGTGAAAATGTTCGGTGAGATGGAGTTCTGGTTCGCGATGATCAAGATTGTCGCTATCGTGGGGCTGATTGTGGTGGGCCTGGTGATGGTCCTGACGCACTTCCAGTCGCCAACGGGCGTTCAGGCGTCCTTCACCCATCTGTGGAACGACGGCGGCTGGTTCCCGAAAGGCATCAGCGGCTTCTTTGCAGGCTTCCAGATTGCGGTGTTTGCGTTTGTGGGGATTGAGCTTGTCGGAACGACCGCTGCGGAAACCAAAGATCCGGAGAAGTCCCTGCCGCGCGCCATCAACTCCATACCGGTGCGTATCATCATGTTCTACGTCTTCGCGCTGATCATCATTATGTCCGTGACGCCGTGGAGCTCCGTGGTGCCCAGCAAGAGCCCGTTCGTTGAGCTGTTCGTGCTGGTAGGGCTGCCTGCTGCGGCGAGCCTGATTAACTTCGTGGTGCTGACCTCTGCGGCATCGTCTGCGAACAGCGGCGTGTTCTCAACCAGCCGTATGCTGTTTGGTCTGGCGCAGGAGGGCGTAGCGCCGAGTGCCTTTGCGAAACTCTCTAAACGTGCGGTACCGGCGAAAGGGCTGACCTTCTCCTGCATGTGCCTGCTGGGTGGCGTGGTGATGCTCTACGTAAACCCAAGCGTAATTGGCGCGTTTACCATGATCACCACGGTGTCGGCGATCCTGTTCATGTTCGTCTGGACCATTATCCTGTGCTCGTACCTCGTGTACCGCAAACAGCGTCCGCACCTGCATGAGAAGTCGATCTACAAGATGCCGCTGGGCAAGCTGATGTGCTGGGTGTGCATGGCGTTCTTCGTGTTCGTGCTGGTGCTGCTGACGCTCGAAGATGACACCCGTCAGGCGCTGATCGTCACGCCGCTGTGGTTTATCGCGCTGGGGCTGGGCTGGCTGTTTATCGGTAAGAAACGTATGGCAGGCATGCGTTAAGCATGTTGCCGGGTGGCGCTGACGCTTACCCGGCCTATGTTCGAGGACGTTGTAGGCCCGGTAAGCGCTAGCGCCACCGGGCTTTTTTATTCCCCCGCCAATGCCCGCGGGAACAGCACGTTATTCTCAAGGCTGATGTGCTCCATCAGGTCGTCAATCATCTCGTTAATGCCGTTGTACATCGCTTTCCAGGTGGTGCACGCTTCCGGCGGCGGCGTGACGTTGTTAGTGGTGTGTTTGATCACATCCAGCAGTTCGCCCGCGTCATCGTGCTCGCTTTCCATTACGCTGATAGGCCCCATCGCCTGGCTTCCCATTCCCTGTTTAATCATCGGGAAGAGGATCTGCTCTTCTTTCATCATGTGGCTGGAAAGCTCTTCATGCAGCATGGTCAGGTATTTTGCCAGACCGCGCGGCACGGAAGGCTTGTCGGCATGTACGCGCTCAACTTTCGTTGCCTGCAGGATCAGCTCAGGCAGCTGTTCACGGTGGCGGTCGTGGTAACGCACGATGATATGGTCGATGATTTCCGTGAGCGGGGCGGTGCGCCAGTCTTTTTCAACAGGCTGTTCAGCCAGCAGCGCCAGCTCCGCTTCGATAGCCTCCACGTCCAGTTCCTTGCGCGAGGCCGCTCGCGCCAGCGTTTGCTTACCGCCGCAGCAGTAATCCATATCGTATTTACGGAACAGCGCGGAAGCGCGAGGGATGGAGAGCGCCAGCTCGCCGAGGGGTTGGTCGCGAAAGGCCATAGCAGTTACCTCGTCATTAAAAATATAAGATGCATATTAAATGCATCTTTAAGGCGGCGCTATAACCCTTTAGAGGGAAGGGGGAAAGTGCGACACGGATCACAAAAAAATGTCCCGTTTAACTCTCTGAATGGATTTAGGAAAGTGGTTTAGAAAGTTTTTAAAGGTGGAGAAACAGTAAACAACCCGCCGCGCGTGCCGATAGATACACGTCAGACAAACCTGCATATAACAAAGGCAACGCATGTTTAAACGTATAAAAGTCATTACTCTTCTTATTTCGGTGCTGCTTGTGCTCGGCATCATGCAAGTGATTTCCGCGGGTATCTTTATCAACGCGCTGAATAACGATAAAGACAACTTCACCGTGTCGCAGCTTTCCAGCCAGAACGTGGCGGAATTTACCGACGCCTGGATCAGCCTGAACCAGGCGCGCGTTACGCTAAACCGCGGGATGCTGCGTCTGCAAAGCAGCATGGCCTCTCAGATTAACGGCGGACAACTGAACGAGCTGGTTAACACCGCGAAAAATCTGCTGGCCAATGCGCAGGTCCATTACGACAAATACTACGCCCTGCCGAATACCCCGGGTCTGGATGAGAATCTGGCCGATCGGCTGGAAGAGCAGTACCGCATCTACTCCGCCACGTTGACGCAAATGAACGTTCTGCTGGGCCAGGGCAACCTGGAAGATATGTTCAAGCAGAATGCCGAACAGAAGCAGACGGCAATGCAAAAGGTCTATCGCGAATGGCGCGAGGCGCAGGCTGCGCTCACCAGTAAAGGCATTCAGGATAACGAAAGCGACTACAAGCGCATCCTGTGGATCCTTTCTGCCGTCATGATCCTCGTCATTGCGGTGATTATCTCCAGCTGGATCGCCATGCGCCGGGTGCTGCTGCTGCCGCTGGAAGAGGTGATCAACCATATCCGCGCCATCGCGGCAGGGGATTTAACCCAGCCGATTCAGGCTGAAGGCAAAAACGAAATGGCTATCCTGGCGCGCAACGTGCAGGAGATGCAAACCTCGCTGGCGAACACCGTGGGCGTGGTGCGTGAAGGCGCAGACACCATCTATACCGGTGCGGGTGAAATCTCGGCGGGCAGCAACGACCTCTCTTCTCGTACCGAGCAGCAGGCCGCGTCTCTGGAAGAGACGGCAGCCAGCATGGAACAACTGACCGCCACTGTGAAGCAGAATGCGGATAACGCGCGTCAGGCGTCTCGTCTGGCGCTGGATGCCTCCTCAACCGCGAAGAAGGGCGGTAACGTGGTGGAAGGCGTGGTGCGCACCATGGACGAGATCGCCACCAGCTCCAGCAAAATCGCGCAAATTACTAACGTTATCGACGGCATTGCCTTCCAGACCAACATTCTGGCGCTGAACGCGGCGGTGGAAGCGGCGCGTGCGGGTGAGCAGGGCCGTGGCTTTGCAGTGGTTGCAGGAGAAGTACGCACGCTTGCCCAGCGCAGCGCCCAGGCGGCGAAAGAGATTAAGGCGCTGATCGATGATTCCGGCGAACGTGTCAACGCGGGTTCCCAGCTGGTGAACGAAGCGGGCGCGACGATGGCGGAAATCGTTAACGCGGTTACCCGCGTGACCGACATCATGGGCGAAATTGCCTCTGCCTCTGACGAGCAGAGCCGCGGTATCGACCAGGTTGGTCAGGCGGTAGCCGAGATGGACCGCGTAACCCAGCAGAACGCCTCGCTGGTGGAGGAGTCTGCGGCGGCAGCGGCGGCGCTGGAAGATCAGGCCGCACGCCTGAACGAAGCGGTAGCAGTGTTCAAAATAACGCGTAATCAGGCGGTCAAAGCGGCACCGGTGAAAACCTATGTGCCAAAAGCGCAGCCAGCAGCGACGGCGTCTGAAGCGAACTGGGAAACGTTTTAAGGGCTTGCCCGGTGGCGGCTACGCCTTACCAGACCTACTGTTTTGTAGGCCCTGCAAGCGTAGCGCCGCTGGGCATTACTCACATCTCCGAAGCCGGAACGACCCTCGGTTTTTCCGGCTTCGCTCTTACCGCCATCACCACCCCCACCACCAGCAGCGCGATCCCGCAGGCCGTTAACAGCGGCGGCACGCTCTGGCGCATCAGGAAGGTGTACAGCAGCCCGGCCAGGGTTTCGAACACAATCAGCGGCCCTAAGATCACCGTCGGCAGCTTCTGGCTGGCAATGTTCCAGCACAGCGCGCCCACCCAGGAGCACAGCACCGCAATCGCAACCATTAAGCCAATAAAGACCCAGGGTCTTGGCCCGAAGGGCTGGGCAAATTCCGGCTGCTGATGACCCAGCCAGAGGCATGCGCCGGCATACCCCACTAACGAGACGGGGAGCGTGACCAGCGCCTGCGCCGTTGCCCACATCATCGGGTGTTTATCCGGGTTCTCCCGCAGCCAGCGCGCATTGCGCAGGGCGTACCAGGCCCAGCACGCGACCGAGATGAACGCTAAAACGATCCCCGAACCGTAACGCCATAAGCTGAAGTCTGCCAGGCCGTGGCGCAGCTCGGCGATATTGACGCACACCAGCCCCACGGCGGTGCAGGCCAGGGCGGGTATCATTTTCGACCACGCCAGCTTGCCGTCCCGATGACTATAGAGCAGATTCGCGAAGATGGGGATGACCACCGGCAGCGTGCCGATAATCATGGTCGACACCGGCGCTCCGGTTCGCTGAATGGCGCTTGCCAGGCAGACGTAATAGATGAGATTGCCCATCATGGTCAGCGCCAGCGCGGTGCCCCAGTCCTGACGGCTGAGCTGTCGCAAGCGCGTACGCCCCAGCCAAGCCAGAGGAAGGGCAATCAGCCCGAGCGCCAGATAACGTCCGGTAGACTGCAATATCGCCGGGTATTCCGGCACGATCAGAGGGCCGACAAAGATCAGCCCCCACATCAGACCTGCAAGCAGGGCATACAACACGCCGCTAATCATTTTTCCATCCACATTGATTTACTCTGCACTCAGTCTAGAAGGGGGAAACGCGCGCGTATTGTATGAGATTGCGCATTAGCGCCGGGTGACCTGTTTCTGGTAGCGCACGGGCGTAATGCCGTAGCGGCGGGTGAAGGCGCGGGTTAAATGCGACTGGTCGGTCAGCCCCGTTGCGGCGGCGACTTCGGCGGCGGGCATACCGTGGGTGAGAAACGCCTTGGCGCGCCACAGGCGGATGGCCATTAACATCTGGTGCGGCGTAACGTGAAAATGGGCTTTGAACTGGCGCTGGAAATGGTACGGGCTGAGCGAGACAACGTTCGCCAGTTCGTCCAGCGTCAGGGCGTGCATATAGTTGTCGTGCAAATACTCGCGCACGCGCTCGAAACGGTGTGCGCCTTCCTGAACCACCGGCGCGTGATGGGCTAGCGGCTGAAAGGTCTCGATCAGATCCAGCAATAAGCCTTTTTGCGCCAGCGGATCGTCCGTATGCCACAGGCCGTAAATTAGCCTGCCGATCTGCTGAGAGCGCTGCGGGTCGTAACGGGTTACGTCGCTGAACCACCAGTGGCGCAGGCCGGTTACCTCTTCCAGAAGATCGGGTTCGATGTAGACCATCCGGTAGCGCCAGCCGTCTTCGGTCGCGGACTCCCCGGTATGGATCTCGTCCGGGTTCATGGTAACAACGGATTTTTCAGGTGCGAGATGCTGGGTGCCGCGATAGCGAAAGCGTTCGGCGCCGGTTTCGATGGTACCGATGCCGAAGGCTTCATGGGTGTGGGGCTCAAAGGCGTAGTCAGAGATATGCGCGTGATAGAGTTCAAGGCCCGGCAGCTGCGCCAGATGGCGAAAGCGCGCGCTGTCTCTCTCGTCAGTAAACTGTTCCGGTACGCCTTGCACGGTGAGCCTCCTCTGGGTCATCACTACATTATCAGAGATGACCCGAGGGGATGCCACAAAAAATAACCAATCCGTAACAATTACAGAATGGCTTTGACGCTCTCCGCCAGCGGTGTAGTCGGGCGGCCAATCAGCTTGCTCAGGGTACGGCTGTCGTCAAACAGACCGCCTTTGGACGCGCCCACGTCGGAGTCCGCCAGCATATCCGCCAGCCCGGCGGGTAAACCCACGCTCTTCAATGCGGCTGCAAAGTCCGCTTCGCTCAGGTTTTGATACGCCACAGGTTTACCGCTCTGCTTACTCAGTTCCGCCGCAAGCTCGCTCAATGTCCAGCCGTGGTCGCCTGCCAGTTCGTATACCTTGCCCGCATGACCCTCTTCAGCGATCACTTTGGCTGCCGCCGCGGCATAGTCTGCGCGGGTGGCAGAGGCAATTTTGCCTTCGCCTGCGGCACCAATGAATACGCCGTGTTCCAGCGCAGACGGCGCGCTCGCCAGGTAGTTTTCGGTGTACCAGCCGTTGCGCAGCAGGGCGTATGGCACGCCAGATTCTGCCAGCGCTTTCTCGGTTTCGACATGTTCAACGTGCAGACCCAGCGGTGATTTATCCGCGTGCAGCAGGCTGGTGTAGGCGATAAATTTCACGCCTGCCGCTTTGGCGGCGTTGATAACGTTCTGGTGCTGGGTCGCGCGCTGGCCCACTTCGCTGGAGGAGATGAGCAGCAGCTTTTCCACGCCGCTCAGCGCGGCAGTAAAGGCGGCCTTATCGGTGTAATCCGCCTGACGAACCACAATACCCTGGTTGCTTAACGCTTCAGCTTTCGCCGGGTTACGAACAATGGCAACAATCTGGTTTGCTGGAACGGTTTTCAGCAGTTCTTCAATAACGTGCTGGCCAAGCTGGCCGGTAGCGCCGGTAATCGCGATCATGATAAATCTCCTTCGTGTTTGTCTGGTGTTGTGGCACACTATCACCATAGCTAACTTTTAGTAAGTACGTACAAAAAGGTAAGTATGAAAAAAACGATCCCAACGCTCAGCGAGCAAATGCGCGATGGCAATCTCTTCGCGGAACAGTGCCCTTCACGGGAGGTGCTTAAACACGTTACCAGCCGCTGGGGCGTGCTGATCCTGCTGGCTCTGCGCGGAGGAACGCACCGTTTTAGCGAGCTGCGCCATAAAATGGGCGGGGTGAGCGAAAAGATGCTGTCCCAGTCGCTTCAGGCGCTGGAGCAGGACGGGTTTGTCGATCGCGTGTCGTATCCGGTCGTGCCGCCGCACGTCGAGTATAGCCTGACACCGATGGGCATCGAGGTGAGCGAGAAAGTCGCCGCGCTGGCGGACTGGATTGAAGTCAATACGCCGAAGGTGATGGCGAATCGGGATGAGCGTGCGGCGTAAAAGCCGGGTGGCGGTTTCGCCTTACCCGGCACAATCACCGCTACCTGCTTAAATCCACCTGATAAATCGCGAACCCGATATCATCCGTCGCAACCTTCTTCATCGGATACTGCGCCTTATCCTTAATAAACGCGGCTGCCTTATCGGACGGTGACGTTTCAAAGCGGATATCCAGTTTCGCATCGCTGTGGATTGGCGCAAGACGCCAGTTGTTATCCACCGCCGGGTGAATTTCGCCCGCCTTCTTCGACTCCGCGCCGATCCACGCCGCCAGCACCGAGCGGTTTTCGTCCGGCGAGGCAAAAGCGATGTGGCTATCGCCCGTACCGGCAAACTTGCCGCCGTAGGCGCGGTAGTTATTGGTCACCACCAGGAAGGTGGCATTCGGATCGATCGCCTTGCCGTTGAACGTCAGGTTTTTGATGCGTTCGGCCTGCGGGTTAATCGCCTGGCACTCGCCGTCATATTTTGCCGGCTGGGTGACGTCAATCTGGTAATTTACGCCGTCGATCACGTCGAAGTTGTAGGTGCGGAAGCCGTCCCAGTTAATCAGCGGCTGTGGTTTACTGCTCTTCGGGTCGATCTGGTTAAACTGCCCGGCGGAGCATTCCAGCCACTCCTTCACCTCTTTCCCCGTGGCTTTAACCACCACCAGGGTATTCGGGTAGAGATAGAGATCGGCGGCGTTACGGAAGGTCAGCTGGCCTTTTTCGACCTCAACATAGCTTGCCGGGTCGTTCTTGCGTCCGCCCACTTTGAATGGCGCAGCGGCAGACAGCACCGGCAGTTTTGCCAGATCCGGATCGCCCTGAACAAAGTGTTCGGCATAGGCTTTCTGGGCCATGTTGACTACCTGAACGGTCGGATCGTCCTGCACCAGCGCCAGGAAGCTGTACATGTTGTCGGCGGATTTGCCGATCGGCTTGCTGACGAATTCGCGGGTGGCGTCGTGGTCGTGCTTCAGCACGTCGACCAGCTTTTTATCTTCCGCGGCCAGGGATTTTTTAGCCGCCGCGTCGTAAATCGGGCGCGCTTCGGCTTTTGACTGCGTCACCTTCCAGCTGCCGCTGTCGTTATTTAGCACCAGATCCACCACGCCAAGGTGGTCGCCCCACATGCCCGGCATCACCGACGGCACGCCGTTGAGCGTCCCTTTCTCGATATCCGCCCCTTTAATGCTGGCAAAATCTTTGCCCGGGAAAACGGCGTGAGCGTGGCCGAACAGGATCGCGTCAACGCCCGGGACTTCGCTCAGATAGTAAACGGAGTTCTCCGCCATGGCCTGATACGGATCGGCGGAGAGACCCGAGTGGGCGACAATCACCACCAGATCTGCGCCTTTCGCGCGCATTTCCGGCACGTACTTGCGCGCGGTTTCGGTAATGTCATTAACGGTCACTTTGCCGTCGAGGTTGGCTTTATCCCAGGTCATGATCTGCGGCGGTACAAAGCCGATATAGCCGATTTTCAGCGTCTGCTTTTTACCGTCCCGATCGACAACTTCACTCTCTTTAATCAGGTAAGGGGTAAAGAGCGGCTTTTGCGACTTAACGTCGATGATATTGGCGTTAACGTACGGGAACTTCGCGCCGGCCAGCGCATCGTGCAGGTATTTCAGGCCGTAGTTGAATTCGTGGTTGCCCAGGTTGCCGACGACATAGTCCAGCGTGTTCATCGCTTTATAAACCGGATGGATCTCGCCTTTCTTCAGACCTTTCGCCGCCATGTAATCGCCAAGCGGGCTGCCCTGAATGAGATCGCCGTTATCCACCAGCACGCTATTTTTGACTTCACCCCGCGCGGCGTTGATCAAACTTGCTGTACGTACCAGTCCGAATTTTTCCGTAGGGGTATCTTTGTAGTAATCGAAGTCCATCATATTGCTGTGCAGATCGGTCGTTTCCAGAATACGCAGATCTACCGTCGCCGCCTGCACGCTCGCTGCAATCAGCGTCGCCAGAAGCGTTGCACTAAACTTAATCATCAGAGGAGTCCTTTTTTCGATCCGTTCCACAAAAGAGTATGTATCTATCGTTTGTTGCTTACAGAAATGTGAATCCTGACAGAAAAAAGCGACCTGAAACCGGAATTGCTTCACAGATAGCGGAATTGTTCACATTACGATATAACTAAAACAAAGAGTTAACCTCACTGCGTTAACAAAGAGGTGGAAAATGCTAGATAAGATTTGTCAGCTCGCACGGGATGCGGGAGATGCCATCATGCAGGTGTATGACGGTGTTAAACCGATGGAGGTCGTCAGCAAGGCGGACGACTCCCCGGTCACGGCGGCCGATATCGCGGCGCATAAGGTGATCCTGCAAGGTCTGCAGGCCTTAACGCCGGATATCCCCGTTCTGTCTGAAGAAGCGCCGCAAAGCTGGGACGAGCGCCAGCACTGGCAGCGCTACTGGCTGGTCGATCCGCTGGACGGGACAAAAGAGTTCATCAAGCGCAACGGTGAGTTCACCGTCAATATTGCCCTGATTGAGAAGGGTAAAGCGGTGCTCGGCGTGGTCTATGCGCCGGTAATGAAGGTGATGTACAGCGCTGCAGAAGGGAAGGCCTGGAAGGAGGAGTGCGGCGTACGCAAGCAGATCCAGGTGCGCGATGCACGTCCACCGCTGGTGGTGATTAGCCGCTCGCACAGCGACAGCGAGCTGGAGGAATACCTGCAACAGCTGGGTGAACACCAGACCACCTCGATTGGCTCGTCGCTGAAATTCTGCCTGGTGGCGGAAGGTCAGGCGCAGCTGTATCCGCGCTTTGGGCCAACCAACGTCTGGGATACCGCGGCAGGCCATGCCGTTGCCGCGGCCGCCGGGGCGCATGTCCATGACTGGCAGGGCAAGCCGCTGGACTATACCCCGCGCGAATCATTCCTCAACCCCGGCTTCCGCGTCTCTCTTTACTGAGCCAGCAGTTTGTGCAGCAGGGCGACAACCTGCTGCACCTCTTCCTGAGTTAACGCGCCGTCTTTCACCCACTGCACGCGACCGTCCTTATCCAGCACGACAATCGCGGAGCTCTCTTCCTCAAGCTGCCAGGCCTTACGCGTCACGCCATTGCTGTCAACGATAAACTGCGACCACGGGTAGAGCTTTTTATTGCTCTCAAGGCTTGAGCGCACAAACATCCCGGAGCCCGGAATGGCATCATCGGTGTTCACAATCGTGGTGGTCTGGTAGCGGTCATGAGGGAATTTTGCGGCCTTGATCGCCTCCACGAGGCTGGCATTCTTCTCTTTTGCGGATGTACGACCGGCAATATGTTGTACAACTCTCACTTTGCCCGCGAGCTGCGCGCTATTCCAGGCTTTATAGCTAAACTTATCATTGTCGAGAATCAATTCTCCCCGGTCAGCAATGCCGACTGGCGGTACACGTTGTCCTTTTTCAATGCTGTGAGCGGAAGCCCACAGGGGCAGCAGCAGACAAGCTGCCGCAAGGATATTACGTAGGGTCATGGCGTTTCCTTATTGTTTGCAGGTGATCCGACCACTTGGTCATACGCTTTTAATCATAAGTGCGATCAATGTGGTTTTCCCGCAATCCCAGTGCCAGTTTGCGGGTGAACGCACATATCCATGAAAAAACGACGGCTTATACTGCTCTCTATCACGCTTTGCAAAGATTATTCTGAATAATTGTAATCAAACGGTAAATAAACTTATGCACACTGGGTAACACCGTAGTTCTGGTCTATAGTCATTGGGCATCAAAATTTGCGCTCAGGACAGTCGGGCCGATTGTGGCACCGCAAGAGCGTATGATTCGCAGGAGATACAAGAATGAAAATTTTCCAACGCTACAACCCGCTTCAGGTGGCGAAGTACGTGAAGATCCTGTTCCGTGGACGGTTGTACATCAAGGATGTTGGCGCTTTTGAGTTTGATAAGGGCAAGATCCTTGTCCCAAAAGTGAAGGACAAACAGCACCTGTCTGTGATGTCCGAAGTCAACCGTCAGGTTATGCGTCTGCAAACTGAGATGGCTTAACCAACGTGCTATGCAGTAGGTAGTTAAAAAGACGGCTCCCGATGGGAGCCGTTGATGTTTGTGGGGGCAGGAACGTTACGCCGACACCTTCTCTTCCGCGTCCGGCAGCTTCGGCACCAGTACGGTCGGCTTGTTGTCAATACGCGTCACCAGCAGCTGGTCGATGCGATAGTTATCAATATCCACCACCTCAAACTTGTAGCCGGAGAACTTCACCGAGTCGGTGCGTTTCGGGATTTTACGCAGCATAAACATCATAAAGCCGCCGATGGTTTCGTAGTTACCGGACTGCGGGAACTCGTCGATATCCAGCACGCGCATGACGTCTTCAATCGGCGTACCGCCGTCGATCAGCCATGAATTATCGTCACGCTGAACAATCTGCTCTTCCAGTCCCTGACCAACCAGGTCTCCCATCAGCGTGGTCATCACGTCGTTCAGCGTGATGATACCCACCACCAGCGCGTATTCGTTCATGATCACCGCGAAGTCTTCCCCGGCAGTTTTGAAACTTTCCAGCGCTTCGGAGAGCGTCAGGGTGTCCGGCACAATCAGGGTATTGCGGATCTGCACGCCGCTGTTGAGCGCCAGGCTCTGGTTTGCCAGCACGCGGTTCAGCAGGTCTTTGGAGTCGACGTAACCGATGATGTGGTCGATATCTTCATTACAGACCAGGAACTTGGAGTGAGGATGCTGCGCTACTTTGTTCTTCAGGCTCTGCTCATCTTCATGTAAATCGAACCAGATAATGTTTTCGCGGCCCGTCATGGAAGAGGGCACGGTACGGGATTCCAGTTCAAATACGTTCTCAATCAGCTCGTGTTCCTGCTTACGCAGCACCCCGGCCAGCGCGCCGGCTTCCACCACCGCATAAATGTCATCAGAGGTGATGTCGTCTTTACGCACCATTGGCAGCTTAAAGATGCGGAAAATCACGTTCGCCAGGCCGTTGAAGAACCACACCAGCGGACGAAACACGTACAGACAGAAGCGCATCGGGTTGATGATACGCAAAGCTACAGCTTCTGGCGCAATCATACCGATGCGTTTCGGGGTCAGGTCTGCAAAGAGGATGAACAGGCCGGTTACCAGCGAGAAGGAGAGAATAAAGCTCAGCTGTTCGGCAAGCTCAGCGGACATGTATTTGACAAAGAGGCTATAAAACGCTGGAGAAAAGGCCGCATCGCCCACGATACCGCCGAGAATGGCGACCGCGTTAAGGCCAATCTGCACCACGGTGAAGAACATGCCGGGGTTTTCCTGCATTTTCAGGATGCGGGTGGCATTGATGTTGCCCTCGTCGGCAAGCAGCTTCAGTTTGATTTTACGGGACGCGGCCAGCGAGATCTCAGATATCGAGAAAAATGCACTGACGGCAATAAGACAAAGTATTACTAAAATACTGTTTAACATAGTTTATCCGGCTTCTCGCCAGATCCTCAGAAGGGGAGTTGATACCATTTGTGTGAAAACACGTAGAACGTCAGCTCGTAGCGTTGAGCCGATTATTTCAGCGGTAGTATAGCGTAAAGAGATGTAAATCTGCCAGAGGTCACATTTTTGGCATAAAACAGACCGGACAGCGTGCGCTGTCCGGTACGGGTGACGATTTAACGGTTAATAATCAGGCCAGCTGTGGCGGCAGGCAGACGCCGATGCCCCCGATGCCGCAGTAGCCGTACGGGTTTTTGTGCAGATACTGCTGATGATCGTCCTCGGCATAGTAGAACGGCTTCGCGGTGGCGATTTCCGTGGTCACCTCGCGCGTATCGCCTGCTTCACGCATGGCCTGCTGGAAACGCTCAAGGCTGGCGCGCGCGGCGGCGTCCTGCTCAGGCGTGAGCGGATAAATGGCCGAGCGATACTGTGTGCCGTGGTCGTTGCCCTGACGCATGCCCTGCGCCGGGTCATGATTCTCCCAGAAGACCTGCAGGAGCTGTTCGTAGCTGATGACCGTCGGGTCATATACCACGCGGACCGCTTCCGCATGACCGGTTTCGCCGGAGCAGACTTCGCGGTAGGTTGGATTCGGCGTATAACCGCCCGTGTAGCCGGCCGCGGTGCTGTAAACGCCGGGCAACTGCCAGAAGAGGCGCTCAACGCCCCAGAAGCAGCCCATGGCGAACAGGGCGATTTCCATTCCATCAGGAACGTTGGTCATTGAATGGTTATTGACGGCGTGTAAGGTCGCCACAGGCATAGGGGTGTTGCGTCCCGGTAATGCATCAGCTTGTGAAACCAGATGCTTCTTGTCGAATAAACTCACGATGGGGCCTCCCGGGGTGCGATGTTTCGGTTAAGGTTGTCACGAAGCGTTTAATTGAACACAATAAATGCGCTGAATGAGACTAGATTTAATCATAAGAAATATTTGGGTGTTACACCCGTTTTCAACCCACGATTTGGGTTTTTGGCTTCCGGGCCGTATTTTGCCGCACGGCGGCACTTCATTTGCTTCCAGGGTGGAAAAGGGATATTCAGGAGAAAACGTGACAAAAATCCGCCAGTTATGTTTAGTCAGTGTATTGCTGACAAGCGGGGTTGCCAGCGCGGCGAATGTCCGTTTGCAGGTTGAGGGGTTATCCGGGACGCTGGAAAAAAACGTGCGTGCGCAGCTGTCGACCATCCAGAGCGATGAGGTGACGCCGGACCGGCGTTTTCGCGCGCGCGTGGATGACGCGATCCGTGAAGGGCTAAAAGCGCTGGGGTATTACGAACCCACCATTGATTTCGATCTCCGCCCGCCGCCAAAGAAGGGGCGTCAGGTGCTTATTGCCCGCGTCTCGCCGGGCGAGCCGGTGCTGATTGGCGGCACGAACGTCATCCTGCGCGGCGGCGCGCGTACCGACCGCGACTACCTGGACCTGCTCAGCACGCGGCCGAAAATCGGCACCGTGCTCAACCACGGTGACTACGACCACTTCAAAAAAGAGCTGACGAGTGTCTCCCTGCGCAAGGGCTACTTCGACAGCCAGTTCAATAAAAGCCAGCTGGGCATCGCGCTGGAGCGACGTCAGGCCTTCTGGGATATTGACTACGACAGCGGCGAACGCTACCGCTTTGGCGATGTAACGTTTGAAGGTTCGCAAATTCGTGAAGAGTATCTGCAAAACCTCGTGCCGTTTAAAAAAGGCGATTACTACCAGTCGAGCGATCTTGCGGAGCTGAACCGTCGCCTCTCCGCTACCGGCTGGTTTAACTCCGTGGTTGTCGCACCGGAATTTGATAAGTCTCGCAAAACCAAGGTGTTGCCGCTGCATGGCGTTGTCTCGCCGCGCACCGAGAACACCATTGAGACCGGTGTTGGCTACTCGACAGACGTCGGTCCGCGCGTGAAGACCTCCTGGAAAAAGCCGTGGATGAACTCCTACGGCCACAGCCTGACCACCAGCGCCAGCATTTCCGCACCGGAACAGCAGCTTGATTTCAGCTATAAAATTCCGCTGCTGAAAAACCCGCTTGAGCAATATTACCTGGTGCAGGGCGGCTTTAAGCGTACCGATTTGAACGATACCGAGCAGGACTCGACAACGCTTGCGGTTTCACGCTTCTGGGATCTCTCCAGCGGCTGGCAGCGCGCCATTAACCTGCGCTGGAGCCTTGATCACTTTACCCAGGCAAACGTCACCAACACCACTATGCTGCTTTATCCGGGCGTGATGATCAGCCGTACCCGCTCGCGCGGCGGCCTGATGCCAACCTGGGGTGATTCACAGCGGTACTCTATCGACTACTCCAATACGATGTGGGGCTCTGACGTCGACTTCACGGTGGTGCAGGCGCAAAACGTCTGGATCCGCACGCTGTATGACAAACACCGCTTTGTAATGCGCGGCAATCTCGGCTGGATTGAGACGGGGGATTTCGAGCGCGTTCCGCCGGACCTGCGCTTCTTCGCCGGGGGCGACCGCAGCATTCGCGGGTATAAGTACAAATCGATCTCACCTGAAAACGAAAAAGGCCAGCTGACCGGGGCATCCAAACTGGCGACCGGATCGCTGGAGTATCAGTACAACGTCAGCGGCAAGTGGTGGGGAGCCATGTTTGTTGACGGTGGTGAAGCGGTGAACGATATCCGCCGCAGCGATTTCAAAACCGGTGCAGGCGTGGGCGTACGCTGGCAATCACCCGTCGGGCCCATCAAGCTCGACTTCGCCGTGCCGGTGGGCGACAAAGATGAACACGGATTACAGTTTTACATCGGTCTGGGGCCTGAATTATGAGTTTATGGAAGAAAATAAGCCTCGGGGTGCTGATTTTTATCGTGCTGCTGCTCGGTACGGTGGCGTTTCTGGTGGGAACGACGACCGGGCTGCATCTGCTGTTTAACGCCGCGAACCGGTGGGTGCCGGGGCTGGAAATTGGTCAGGTAACGGGCGGCTGGCGCGACCTGCATCTGAAGAACATCCGCTACGAGCAGCCGGGCGTGGCGGTCAACGCCGGGGAATTCCATCTCGCGGTGAAGCTGGGCTGCCTGCGGGACAGCAAGCTCTGCGTGAACGATCTGTCGCTAAAAGACGTCAACGTGGCGATAGACTCAAAGAAAATGCCGAAGTCTGCGCCGGTTGAGGAAGAGGACAGCGGCCCGCTGAATCTCTCCACGCCGTACCCGATTGCGCTCTATCGGGTGGCGCTCGATAACGTCAATATCAAAATCGACGACACCACCGTTTCGGTGATGGATTTCACCTCCGGCCTGCGCTGGCAGGAGAAAAACCTCACCCTGACGCCAACCTCGCTGCAGGGGTTGCTGATCGCGCTGCCGAAAGTGGCGGACGTGGCGCAGGAAGAGATCGTCGAACCGAAGATCCAGAACCCGCAGCCGGAAGAGAAGCCGCTGGGCGAAACGCTGAAAGAACTCTTCTCGAAGCCTGTCCTGCCTGAAATGACCGACGTGCATCTGCCGCTGAACCTCAACATTGAGGAGTTCAAAGGCGAGCAGCTGCGCCTGACCGGCGACACCGATCTGACGGTCTTTAACATGCTGCTGAAAGTCAGCAGCATTGACGGCAACATGAAGCTCGACGCGCTGGATATCGATACCAACCAGGGCTCGGTGAACGCGTCAGGCAACGCCCTGCTGCGCGACAGCTGGCCGGTGGATATCACACTCAATAGCGCCCTGAATATCGACCCGCTGAAGGGCGAAAAAGTGAAGGTTAAAGTGGGCGGGGCGCTGCGCGAGAAGCTGGATATCTGGGTGAATCTCTCCGGCCCGGTAGACATGGCCCTGCGCGCGCAAACCCAGCTGGCGGAAGCCGGGCTGCCGCTCAATCTGGAGGTTGTCAGCAAGCAGCTTTACTGGCCGTTTACCGGCGAAAAACAGTATCAGGCCGACGATCTGAAGCTGAAGCTGAGCGGCAAGATGACCGACTACACGCTCTCGTTCCGCACTGCGGTGAAGGGGCAGGGCGTGCCCCCCGCGACCATCACGCTGGATGCAAAAGGCAACGAACAGCAGGTTAACCTCGACAAGCTGACCGTCGCGGCGCTGGAAGGCAAAACGGAACTGACCGCGCTGCTCGACTGGCAGCAGGCGATCAGCTGGCGCGGCGAGCTGAAGCTGACGGGAATTAACACCGCCAAAGAGGTGCCGGACTGGCCGTCGAAGCTGGACGGGCTGATCAAAACCCGCGGCAGCCTCTACGGCGGCACGTGGCAGATGGACGTGCCGGAAATCAAGCTCACCGGGAACGTGAAGCAGAACAAGGTGAACGTTGAAGGCTCGGTGAAGGGCAACAGCTACCTGCAGTGGATTATCCCGGGGCTGCACGTGGCGCTGGGCCGCAACACGGCGGATATCAAAGGCGAGCTGGGGGTAAAAGATCTCAATCTTGACGCCACCATCGACGCGCCGAATCTGGATAACGCCCTGCCGGGTCTGGGCGGTACGGCGAAAGGACTCGTGAAAGTGCGCGGCACTGTGGACGCGCCGCAGCTGCTGGCAGATATCACCGCCAACAATCTGCGCTGGCAGGAGCTGAGCGTTGCCCGCGTCCGCGTGGAAGGGGATGTGAAATCCACCGATCAGATCGGCGGCAACCTGAACCTGCGCGTGGAGCGCATTTCCCAGCCGGACGTGAACATTAGCCTGGTGACTCTGGACGCCAAAGGGAACGAGAAGCAGCATGACCTCCAGCTGCGCGTGCAGGGCGAGCCCGTCTCCGGCCAGCTTCACCTGACCGGCAGCTTCGACCGGAAGGAAACGCGCTGGAAAGGAACGCTGGACAACACCCGCTTCAACACCCCGGTGGGGCCGCTGGCGCTGTCGCGCTCCATTGCGCTGGACTACCGCAACGCCGAGCAGAAGATCAGCATCGGGCCTCACTGCTGGACCAACCCGAACGCGGAGCTGTGCGTGCCGCAGACCATTGATGCGGGGGCGGAAGGGCGCGCGCAGATCAACCTGAACCGCTTCGATCTGGCGATGTTGAAACCGTTTATGCCGGACACCACGCAGGCCAGCGGCGTCTTCAGCGGGAAAGCCGATGTCGCCTGGGACACCACCAAAGAGGGGCTGCCGCAGGGCAGCGTCACGCTTTCCGGGCGCAACGTGAAGGTAACGCAGGAGGTGAACGATGCGACGCTGCCGGTGGCCTTCGACACCCTGAATGTGAGTGCAGACCTGCATAACAACCGTGCGGAGCTGGGGTGGCTTATCCGTCTGACCAACAACGGCCAGATGGATGGGCAGATACAGATTACCGATCCGCAGGGGCGGCGCAATCTGGGCGGCAACGTCAATATTCGTAACTTCAACCTGGCGATGGTCAACCCGATCTTCGCCCGCGGGGAAAAAGCCGAGGGCATGGTGAATGCCAACCTGCGCCTGGCGGGCAACGCGCAAAGCCCTCAGCTGTTCGGCCAACTGCGGCTCAGCGGTGTGGATATCGACGGTAACTTTATGCCATTCGATATGCAGCCCAGCCAGATTGCGATGAACTTCAACGGCATGAGCTCGACGCTGAACGGCTCGGTATTAACTCAGCAGGGGCAAATCAACCTGAGCGGCGACGCGGACTGGAGCCAGCTCGACAACTGGCGCGCCCGTATTGCCGCGAAAGGCAGTAAGGTGCGCATCACCGTACCGCCAATGGTGCGCCTGGACGTCTCGCCGGACGTGGTCTTTGAGGCGACGCCAAGCCTCTTCACCCTGGATGGCCGCGTGGACGTGCCGTGGGCGCGCATCGTGGTTCACGAGGTGCCGGAAAGCGCGGTTGGCGTCTCCAGTGATGAAGTTATGCTCAATGAAAATCTGAAACCTGCCGAAGAGAAGAGCGCTGGCATACCGATTAATAGTAACCTTATCGTGCACGTGGGAAATAACGTGCGGTTGGATGCGTTTGGGCTGAAGGCGAGGCTCACGGGCGACCTGAAAGTGGCGCAGGATAAACAAGGGCTTGGCCTCAATGGGCAGATCAATATTCCTGAAGGGCGTTTCCATGCCTATGGTCAGGATCTGATTGTCCGTAAAGGCGAGCTGCTGTTCTCCGGCCCACCGGATCAACCGCTGTTGAACATCGAAGCGATTCGTAACCCGGAAGCGACGGAAAACGACGTCATTGCTGGCGTACGCGTCACCGGCTCTGCCGACGAACCGAAGGCGGAGATCTTCTCCGACCCGGCGATGTCGCAGCAGGAAGCCCTCTCTTATCTGCTGCGCGGACAAGGTCTGGACAGCGGACAAAGCGACAGTGCGGCGATGACCTCAATGTTGGTCGGTCTGGGGGTTGCACAAAGTGGGCAGGTTGTGGGTAAAATCGGCGAGACGTTCGGCGTAAGCAATCTGGCGCTGGACACCCAGGGCGTGGGTGACTCCTCGCAGGTGGTGGTCAGCGGCTATGTACTGCCGGGTCTGCAGGTAAAATATGGTGTGGGGATCTTTGACTCACTGGCAACACTCACGTTACGCTATCGCCTGATGCCTAAGCTATATCTGGAAGCAGTGTCCGGCGTAGACCAGGCACTTGATCTGCTCTATCAGTTTGAGTTTTAGCAATGCGAATATTTGTCTACGGCAGTTTACGAACCAGGCAAGGCAACAGTCACTGGATGACCAATGCCCAGCTACTGGGGAATTACAATATCGAGAACTACCAGTTGTACAGCCTGGGCCACTATCCAGGCGCGGTTCCCGGCGAAGGAACAGTACAGGGTGAAGTTTATCGTATTGATAATGCTACACTTGCCGAACTTGATGCCTTGCGCACCAGGGGCGGTGAATACGCTCGCCAGTTGATCCAGACACCGTACGGAAGCGCGTGGATGTATGTCTACCAGCGTCCGGTCGACGGGTTAACGCGGATTGTAAGCGGTAACTGGTTAGACAGAGACCAGTACTGAAAAACGACAACGCCACCGTGAGGTGGCGTTGTTTTTTTCACTTTCAATTCTCTTCTGTATCCCTGCGTCGGGTTAAAAAAAGAGGAACGAACAGCATGATGTATGGGGCAATAAGCCATAAAAAACACAAGGCGCGTGAACGGCCATAGTAGTTTATGCATCGCGTATTGCTTGATATGACGGGCAGGAAAAACAGTAAAAACAGCAAAATCGCATAATCGCTTCGATAAGGGATCCATAAGTAAAACAAAAACCAGGCAAGTTGGAATGTCAGGATGCAGAGATACTGCCATTTGCTGTCTTTGCCGTAACAGTCAAACGCCTTTATGTAGCCCATCTTTATGCTTTGAAGAAAGAAACTTAGCATGTATAACGCTCACGATCGCGACGGTCAGAAGCGTGCTCGTCAGCAACGCTCCTAAAAAATAGCTGTGGGTGATATCAGTAGCACCCGAGCTTAAAGTATGTAATTTACTATATCCTCTATCTACTGCAACAAAAAGCGTATATAGCCCGATGTTAATACAGAACTGAAGCAGACAAGAAGTGACAATATTCGCTGGAATTCTTTTTAATAGAGTGAGTAACGTATAAATAATACTTGCTGAAAGAGCGAAGTAAAGCCCGTTAAATAAACTGGATAGTAAGGAGCTGTTTATTTCGCTGAATATTAAATTATCGCTTCCATAATACCATGCCAGATATTGAGTATACGTACTTCTGCCAAAGATAAAGGAGGCAATAATAATGACGAGTAGACTTACGATATGGATTTTCTTACTCATAATTTTGCTCCCTTAGAAAGCAGTTCCTTCATCGTTTTACTGGCCTCCAGCTGATCTTTGATTATGGCAAGGTCACGATTGTTGTGATTATATTTTGCAATAGCGGTTGGCGTTCCTTTACCACCATTGTCCATAAAGAAGACAATATCCTTACGACCATAAAGAAGGACCTGTGGGATGGGATCACGCCCATAGCTCACCGCCTGAGGAAGGGAGTGAATAGACTCTGTCGTGAGGAAGCGAGGAATATTTTCATGCTCAATATTGCCTAAAGGTGTAGTGGCTACAAGAGAGCCGATAAAATCAGTCGTATACACTAACGTATCTGTATCTTTGGTCGTTACTTTCGAGCCCGTAAGATATTTTATCTGTTGCCAAAGTGTAATATCTTTTGGGGTAACCTTAACACCATCCATAAACATATCTTGCTTGCGTTTTAGCTGAATGACAGTGCGGTGTACCTGTGTCAAAGAGGGGCTGATTTCCCCAACGGAAGGCATAAGTCCATCGCGGGAATATAGCCTTTCAATAATAAAGTAAATTCCAGTTGGACGGGCAACATCAATGTTAATGGATGACATATGAATCCTGTAATCAATGGAGATTAATGCTCATTATGACAGTATGTGATTAATTGACAGCCTATTCAACCACTCCCACCATAAATGAGAGGGTGTCTTTGTTGTATTAACATGAAAGCCAAAGGGAATGGGATTTATCTTAAAAGCTAATGTATGCTGCTTTTAACAAAGATAAAAAAAGCCCCAGTATGCGGGGCTTTCATCAATCGACAGTAAGAATTACTTCTTAGCAGCGCGTTCGAAAGAGGCGATGATTTCTGCTTTCGCCGCTTCTGCGTTGTCCCAGCCGTCAACCTTAACCCATTTACCTTTTTCGAGGTCTTTGTAGTGCTCGAAGAAGTGGGCGATCTGCGCTTTCAGCAGCTCTGGCAGGTCATTCACATCTTTAATGTGATCGTACTCTTTGCTCAGCTTGGTGTGCGGTACCGCAACCAGCTTCGCATCTTCACCCGCTTCGTCAGTCATCTTCAGCACGCCAACAGGACGGCAGCGAATGACGGAGCCTGGCTGCAGTGGGTATGGCGTTGGAACCAGCACGTCAACCGGGTCACCGTCCAGAGACAGGGTGTGGTTGATGTAGCCGTAGTTGCACGGATAGAACATGGCGGTAGACATGAAACGGTCAACGAACAGCGCACCGGTGTCTTTGTCGATTTCGTATTTGATTGGATCTGCGTTGGCCGGGATTTCAATAACAACGTAGATGTCTTCTGGCAGTTCTTTACCCGCTGGGACGTTGAGTAAGCTCATGTCGGTGTCCTTTAAAATGGATGGTAAACAAGTGGCAGGTATTATAGCCAACTCACGCTGAATGTCTCCGCCTCTTTTCGCTTTCTCTCCCCGCAAGTCCCACTTTTCAGACCGTTTCCATGACAGGAAAATCCATAAACTCAGCCGCATTTTTAATGGTGAAATGAAAGCGATTACAAACTTGTGATTAACATTTTATTCACTTTCCTGAAGTGTGATGTAACGCAATTCGTTACATATTTCATTGGCTATAGTCATTTCGCAGAACATCTTTTAACCAACAATAAACACCCCTACGAGGACGCTCATATGTGGAAGCGCTTACTTCTTGTCACAGCAGTTTCGGCAGCCATGTCGTCTATGGCGATGGCCGCTCCCTTAACCGTAGGTTTTTCGCAAGTTGGCTCTGAATCCGGCTGGCGTGCGGCGGAAACCAACGTTGCGAAAAGCGAGGCTCAGAAACGCGGCATCACCCTGAAAATCGCCGATGGTCAGCAAAAGCAGGAAAACCAGATCAAAGCCGTGCGCTCGTTTATCGCCCAGGGCGTGGATGCCATCTTTATTGCACCAGTGGTGGCGACCGGCTGGGAACCGGTTCTGAAGGAAGCGAAAGACGCTGAAATTCCGGTCTTCCTGCTCGACCGTTCCATCGATGTTAAAGACAAATCTCTCTATATGACCACCGTCACCGCTAATAACGTGCTTGAAGGGCAGTTAATTGGCGACTGGCTGATTAAACAGGTCGACGGCAAGCCGTGTAACGTCGTTGAACTGCAGGGCACCGTCGGCGCGAGCGTGGCCATCGACCGTAAGAAAGGGTTTGCTGAGGCCATTGCCAAAGCGCCAAACATCAAGATTATCCGCTCCCAGTCCGGCGACTTTACCCGCAGTAAGGGTAAAGAGGTCATGGAGAGCTTTATCAAGGCTGAAAACAACGGCAAGAATATCTGCATGGTTTACGCCCACAACGATGACATGGCGATCGGTGCGATTCAGGCGATTAAAGAAGCGGGCCTGAAGCCGGGCAAAGATATCCTCACCGGCTCTATCGACGGCGTGCCGGACATCTACAAAGCGATGATCGACGGTGAAGCCAATGCCAGCGTCGAGCTGACGCCGAACATGGCGGGCCCGGCATTCGACGCGCTGGAGAAATTCAAGAAAGACGGCACGTTGCCTGAGAAGGTGACCGTCACCAAGTCCACGCTCTACCTGCCTGATACAGCGAAAGAAGAGTTAGAGAAGAAGAAAAATATGGGCTACTGATCCAGTGAAATTGCCGGGTGGCGCTGCGCTTACCCGGCCTACGGGAACGTGCCGGGGACGTGAATATGAAAACTGAACAACACCAGGAAATCCTCCGCACAGAGGGCTTGAGTAAATTCTTCCCCGGCGTAAAGGCGCTGGATAGCGTTGATTTCAGCCTGCGGCGCGGTGAGATCATGGCGCTGCTGGGCGAGAACGGCGCGGGAAAATCGACGCTGATTAAATCTCTGACCGGCGTTTATCACGCCGATCGCGGCACCATCTGGCTGGAAGGCAACGCTATTTCGCCAAAAAATACCGCCCACGCCCAGCAGCTGGGGATCGGGACGGTTTACCAGGAAGTGAACCTGCTGCCGAATATGTCGGTGGCGGACAACCTGTTTATTGGCCGCGAGCCACGCCGCTTTGGCCTGCTGCGCCGCAAAGAGATGGAGGCGCGCGCCACGAAGCTGATGGAGTCCTACGGCTTCTCCCTCGACGTTCGCGAGCCGCTGAACCGCTTTTCCGTGGCGATGCAGCAGATCGTCGCCATCTGTCGCGCGATCGATCTCTCTGCGAAGGTGCTGATCCTCGATGAACCCACCGCCAGCCTCGATACCCAGGAAGTGGAGATGCTCTTCACCCTGATGCGCCAGCTGCGCGATCAGGGCGTGAGCCTGATCTTCGTCACGCACTTTCTCGATCAGGTGTATGAGGTGAGCGACCGCATTACGGTGCTGCGCAACGGCAGCTTTGTCGGCTGCCGCGAAACCCGCGAGCTGCCGCAGATCGAGCTGGTGAAAATGATGCTGGGCCGCGAGCTGGAAACCAACGCGCTCCAGCGTGCGGGCCGCACGTTGCTGAGCGAAAAACCGGTTGCCGCGTTCAGCGATTACGGCAAGAAAGGCGTGATATCGCCGTTTAACCTTGAGGTGCGTCCCGGCGAAATTGTCGGGCTGGCGGGCCTGCTGGGCTCGGGCCGAACCGAAACCGCCGAGGTGATCTTCGGGATCAAGCCTGCCGACAGCGGCACCGCGCTGATCAAGGGCAAACCGCAAACCCTGCGATCGCCGCATCAGGCCTCCTGTCTGGGCGTTGGCTTCTGCCCGGAAGACCGGAAAACGGACGGCATCATTGCCGCCGCCTCGGTGCGGGAAAATATCATCCTGGCCCTGCAGGCCCAGCGCGGCTGGCTACGCCCGATCCCCCGTAAAGAGCAAAACGCCATCGCCGAGCGCTTTATCCGCCAGCTCGGCATCCGCACCCCGAGCGCGGAACAGCCGATTGAATTTCTCTCCGGCGGTAACCAGCAGAAGGTGCTGCTCTCCCGCTGGCTGCTGACCAAACCGCAGTTCCTGATCCTTGACGAGCCGACGCGCGGTATCGACGTGGGCGCGCACGCCGAAATTATCCGGCTTATCGAAACGCTCTGTGCGGACGGGCTGGCCCTGCTGGTTATCTCATCCGAGCTGGAGGAGCTGGTGGGCTATGCCGATCGCGTCATCATCATGCGCGATCGCAAACAGGTGGCAGAGATCCCGCTGGATAAACTGTCCGTTCCGGCAATCATGAATGCCATCGCGGCGTAAGGAGTGAATCGTGATGTCCCGTTCGCTTTCGCAAACCGGTGAGTCAAAGCGCCGCTTTAGCTGGCCAACCGGCACGCCGCAAATTGCAGCGCTGCTGGTGGTGCTGCTGGTAGATAGCCTTGTCGCACCGCATTTCTTCCAGATTATTGTTCAGGATGGCCGCCTGTTTGGCAGCCCGATCGATATTTTAAACCGCGCCGCGCCCGTGGCGCTGCTGGCGATTGGGATGACGCTGGTGATCGCCACCGGCGGAATAGATCTCTCCGTCGGCGCGGTGATGGCTATCGCCGGGGCCACGGCAGCCTCCATGACCGTGGCCGGTCACAGCCTGCCGGTGGTACTGCTGGCGGCCTTAGGCACCGGCGTGCTGGCCGGACTATGGAACGGCATTCTGGTGGCGGTGCTGAAAATTCAGCCCTTTGTCGCTACGCTGATCCTGATGGTGGCCGGGCGCGGGGTCGCACAGCTGATCACCTCGGGGCAGATTGTTACCTTCAACTCTCCGAGCCTGGCATGGCTTGGCAGCGGCAACCTTCTGTTCTTCCCGACGCCAGTGATTATTGCCCTGGTCACGCTTATTGTCTTTTGGCTCTTCACCCGCAAAACGGCGCTCGGCATGTTTATTGAGGCGGTGGGGATCAACATTCGCGCCGCGCGCAACGCCGGGGTCAACACCCGCCTGATGGTGATGCTGACCTACGTGCTGAGCGGCGTCTGCGCCGCCATTGCCGGTGTCATCGTCGCCGCCGATATTCGCGGGGCCGATGCCAATAACGCCGGGCTCTGGCTGGAGCTGGATGCGATCCTCGCGGTGGTGATCGGCGGCGGGTCGCTGATGGGCGGGCGCTTTAACCTGCTGCTCTCGGTGATCGGCGCGCTGATCATTCAGGGCATGAACACCGGGATCCTGCTCTCGGGATTCCAGCCGGAACTCAACCAGGTGGTAAAAGCGGTAGTTGTACTCTGCGTGCTGATCGTCCAGTCGCCGCGCTTTTTCAGCATCATTAAGGGGATCCGTGGCCATGATAAAACGTAATTTACCGTTAATGATCACGCTGGGCGTGTTTGTGCTGGGGTATCTCTACTGCCTCACGCAGTTCCCCGGTTTTGCCTCAACGCGCGTGATCTGCAACATTCTGACGGACAACGCCTTTTTAGGCATTATCGCCGTCGGCATGACCTTTGTGATCCTCTCCGGCGGGATCGATCTCTCCGTCGGCTCGGTGATCGCGTTCACGGGGGTATTCCTCGCGAAGGCGATCGGTTTCTGGGGCATCTCGCCGCTGGTGGCGTTTCCGCTGGTGCTGGTGATGGGCTGCGCGTTTGGCGCCTTTATGGGGCTGCTGATCGACGCGCTGAAAATTCCGGCCTTTATCATCACGCTGGCCGGGATGTTTTTCCTGCGCGGCGTAAGTTATCTGGTTTCTGAGGAGTCGATTCCGATTAACCATCCGGTGTATGACACGCTCTCCAGCCTGGCGTGGAAAATTCCCGGCGGCGGGCGTTTAAGTGCGATGGGGCTGCTGATGCTGGGCGTGGTGGTGATTGGCATTTTCCTCGCCCACCGCACCCGGTTCGGCAATCAGGTATACGCCATTGGCGGCAACGCCACGTCGGCCAACCTGATGGGGATCTCAACCCGCAGCACCACCATCCGCATCTATATGCTTTCGACCGGCCTGGCAACGCTGGCGGGTATTGTCTTCTCGGTGTATACCCAGGCGGGCTATGCCCTTGCAGGCGTCGGCGTGGAACTGGATGCAATTGCTTCTGTGGTTATCGGCGGCACGCTGCTCAGCGGCGGGGTAGGGACGGTGCTGGGGACGCTGTTCGGCGTCGCGATTCAGGGGCTGATACAAACCTATATCAACTTTGACGGCACGCTCAGCTCGTGGTGGACGAAGATCGCCATTGGCATTCTGCTGTTTATTTTTATTGCCCTGCAGCGGGGGCTGACGGTGCTCTGGGAGAACCGTCAAAGCTCGCCTGTTACCCGCGTAAACACATCGGTAACAGAGCGATAACACGCTGAATTTGCTTAAAGTCTAAACATTTTCCGGTAGCGGCCGATAATCTTCTTTTATGCCCAGAAATATCTCGCTACCGGAAATAATATCATGCTTAAAACGCTATCGATTCGTACCGGCTTGCTCTCTTTACTGGCCGTTATGACCCTTCTGCTGCTGATTGTCAGCGGCATCGGCATTTATGCCCTCACACAGAGTTCTTCCTCACTGCAGCGCATTAATCACCTTCAGGGTGAGCAGATGGTGCAGCTGAATACCGGCTATACGCTGATCCTGCGCGCGCGCAATGAGGCGGGTCAGGCCGTCCGCATGATGGAAATAGGCATGCTGGACGATGCGGCCAAAGCGGTAAAAAACATCAATCAGGAAGTCGCCCTGGCCCGGAAAACGTTAAAAGGCGTGATTGACGGCGGCGTGGCTGACGAACAGGGGCAGCAGCTCCTCGACAAAGTCGCGGCCAGCCTGGCGACGTATAACCAGCAGGGGATCGGCCCGATGCTGAAAACCCTGAATGACCAGAGCGCGGACAGCTATTACGATCTGCTGGAGAACACGCTGATTCCGGTGGCGAAGCAGTTCGATAACGACATGCAGGCGTTTCAGAAATGGAGCGAAGCGCGGGGTCAGGCGGAAGTGCGTGCCGTGCAGGCGAGTAAAACCCGCGTGCTGATCCTGATTATTGTCGCTGCGCTGCTGACGGCGGGCATTATCGCGCTCGCCTGGCTGGCGCTGCGCCATATGCTGCTCAAGCCGCTGTCGGCCTCCATTGCGCAGCTGGAGAACGTGGCGGCGGGCGATTTAACCCACACGCTGAATGCCCCGGCGAGCCAGGAGTTTAACCGCCTCAACGCGGCGATAGAGGAGATGCGCCAGTCGCTGATGAGCTCGGTTCTGCGGGTTCGCGATGCCAGCTCGCAAATTGATACCGGCAGCCGCGAGCTGACGGCGGGGAACCGGGACCTTGCCGAGCGCACCGAATCTACCGCCACGTCGCTGGAGCAGACCGCCGCCAGCATGGAGCAGATCACCGCCACGGTGAAGCTTAACGCCGACAACGCCGAGCAGGCGCACCAGCTGGCGAAGTCTGTTTCCGACACCGCCGATCACGGCAGCGAAATGGTCTGCTACGTGATTGAAAAAATGCGCGATATCTCCGGCAGTTCGGCGCGCATCGCCGACATCCTGAGCGTGATTGACGGTATTGCCTTCCAGACCAACATTCTGGCGCTTAACGCCTCCGTGGAAGCGGCGCGCGCGGGCGAGCAGGGACGCGGGTTTGCCGTGGTCGCGGGTGAAGTCCGCAACCTTGCCAGCCGCAGCGCCGACGCGGCGAAAGAGATCCGCTCTCTGATCGGCGATTCGCAGGCCCACGTTAACGAGGGCAGCGAGCTGGCCCAGCAGGCGGGTGAAACGATGGATGAGATTGCCACCGAAGTGCTGCGCATGACCAAACTGATGCGCGAAATTGCCACCGCGTCTCAGGAACAGAGCCGCGGCATCGAGCAGGTGAATATTGCGGTGAACCAGATGGATGAAACCGCGCAGCAGAATGCGGCGCTGGTGCAGCAATCCTCCGCCGCGACCCGCTCCCTTGAGGAGCAGTCGCGTCAGCTGATGGAAGCCATGTCATCATTTAAAGTGACGGCTCAGACTGCGGCATAATATTTCCCAGCCCCGGTGCGTTCTGTGCCGGGGCTTTATTTTTCGCGGAATTTACCGCCGCAATATTATCGTGAATATCACCCATTAATAATTCCAGCGAGTTGGTTAACGCTAACGCTTTTTCAGTCGGCTCGAGATATAAACCTTTGCGGAAAAATAACGGCTCATCAAACAGTTGATTAAAACGCTTCAACGCCAGGCTCACCGCAGGACGTGACATCCCCAGGCGCAAAGAGGCTTTTGCCATACTGCCGCAGCGGACGACTTCAATAAATACAGGGATAAGATTTAAATCAATGCCGGTATTAGCCCGGGAATAATTTTTCATTGCAATTCTGCTCCAGGAAATAAATGTCAAACTGTTATGGAAATAATGCAGGAGCAGGGGTGAAGATTAAAGCGTGATTTTTATAAACACTTATACGGTAAAATATATAAATGTGTTGGGGAGCCAGACTGGCTCCCCGGGAGAGATATTACGCGTCCGGGTACTCACGGATAAAACGTTCAACGTCTTCAACCATATGGTTGTTGCCAACGAAGAACGAACGACGCTGGTGAAGGCTTTCCGGCACGATGTCCAGAATACGCTGTTTACCGTCGCTCGCCTTGCCGCCCGCCTGTTCGGCCAGGAACGCCATCGGGTTGCATTCGTACAGCAGGCGCAGCTTCCCGTCCGGGTGGCTGGCGGTGCTTGGGTAGAGGTAGATACCGCCCTTCAGCAGGTTACGGTGGAAATCCGCGACCAGAGAGCCAATGTAGCGGGACGTGTAAGGGCGCTGGGTCGCTTTATCTTCTTCCTGGCAGAATTTGATGTACTTCTTCACGCCGTTCGGGAACTTGATGTAGTTGCCTTCGTTGATGGAGTAAGTGCTGCCTTTCTCCGGGAAGCGCATACGCTCCTGGCACAGGCAGAAGACGCCCAGCGACGGATCGTAGGTAAAGGCGTGAACCCCGCATCCGGTGGTGTAGACCAGCATGGTGGACGAGCCATAAACGACGTAACCGGCCGCAACCTGGTTACTGCCCGGCTGCAGGAAATCTTCTTCGGTTACCGGCGTACCAACAGGCGTGACGCGGCGGTAGATGGAGAAAATGGTACCGACAGAAACGTTAACGTCGATGTTGGAGGAGCCGTCGAGCGGATCCATCAGTACGACGTATTTCGCGTGTTCACACCCTTCGAATACAACAATTTCATCTTCTTCTTCGGAGGCGATACCCGCAACGATGTCGCGCGCGCGCAGTGCAGCTTTCAGTTTTTCATTTGCGAACAGATCGAGTTTCTGCTGAACCTCGCCCTGAACGTTCTCGGCACCGCTGGCACCCAGGATATCGACCAGACCGGCCTTGTTGATATCACGGTGGATGATCTTAGCGCCCAGCTTTATTGCCGACAGCAAAGCAGTGAGTTCACCCGTAGCATGAGAGAACTCGTGCTGCTTTTCGACAATAAATTCACCTAACGTTTTCATAACACTTTCCCTGCATCTTTGTGAGTAGAGCGATTGTATGTTCACTAAAACGACTAAAGCCCAACAATCTTAACAAATATTCAAATAGTAGCGCAGAGGTGAATCGCGCCAGCAACATACGGATTTACCTGAAATGCGTTTCACAGCCGCTAACATGTGAGTAAAATGTGCGCCACATTAAAGAAGGATAGTGACGTATGCGCATTCATATATTGGGGATTTGTGGCACTTTCATGGGCGGACTGGCAATGCTGGCGCGCTCGCTGGGCCATGAAGTGACAGGTTCGGACGCCAATGTGTATCCGCCGATGAGCACGCTTCTGGAGAAACAGGGCATCTCTTTAATTCAGGGCTACGATGCCAGCCAGCTGGATCCCGAGCCGGATCTGGTCATCATTGGCAACGCCATGACCCGCGGTAACCCGTGCGTTGAAGCGGTGCTGGAACGCAATATTCCGTTCATGTCCGGCCCGCAGTGGCTGCATGATTTCGTGCTGCGCGACCGCTGGGTGGTTGCCGTAGCCGGTACCCACGGCAAAACCACCACCGCCGGCATGGCGACCTGGATCCTCGAAGCCTGCGGCTACAAGCCAGGCTTCGTGATCGGCGGCGTGCCGGGTAACTTCGACGTCTCTGCGCGTCTCGGCGACAGCCCGTTCTTTGTGATTGAAGCGGATGAATACGACTGCGCATTCTTCGACAAGCGTTCCAAATTCGTGCACTACTGCCCGCGCACGCTGATCCTCAACAACCTTGAGTTTGACCACGCGGATATCTTTGACGACCTGAAAGCCATTCAGAAACAGTTCCACCACCTGGTGCGCATTGTTCCGGGCCAGGGCCGCATTATCCTGCCGGAGAACGACATCAACCTGAAGCAGACCATGGCGATGGGCTGCTGGAGCGAGCAGGAGCTGGTGGGCGAGCAGGGCCACTGGCAGGCGAAAAAACTCAACGCGGATGCCTCCGAGTGGGAAGTACTGCTCGACGGTGAGAAAGTGGGCGAGGTGAAGTGGGGCCTGGTGGGCGAGCACAACATGCACAACGGCCTGATGGCGATCGCCGCGGCGCGCCACGTGGGCGTACTGCCTGCGGATGCGGCCAATGCGCTGGGGACGTTTATCAACGCCCGCCGCCGCCTGGAGCTGCGCGGCGAAGCGAACGGCGTGACGGTGTATGACGATTTCGCGCACCACCCAACGGCCATTCTGGCGACGCTTGCCGCCCTGCGTGGCAAGGTTGGCGGCACCGCGCGCATTCTGGCGGTGCTGGAACCGCGCTCGAACACCATGAAAATGGGCATCTGCAAAGACGACCTCGCGCCGTCCCTGGGACGTGCCGACGAAGTCTTCCTGCTGCAGCCGCAGCATATTCCGTGGCAGGTGGCGGAAGTGGCCGACGCCTGCATTCAGCCTGCGCACTGGAGCGCGGACGTGGATGTCTTAGCGGATATGGTGGTCAAAGCCGCACAGCCTGGCGACCACATTCTGGTGATGAGCAACGGCGGGTTCGGTGGGATCCATCAGAAGCTGCTGGACGGTCTGGCGAAGAAAGCCGCGGCCGCAGAGTAAAAAAAGCCCGGTGGCGCTAGCGCTTACCGGGCTTACATTATCTCTTCTCCCTCTTCCCTTTGGGGTGAGGGGCTTACTCTGCGTTCTCAGACAGCTCGCGCAGATACTGGAAAATCAGACGCGCGGATTTCGGCGGCTTATTCCCCTCTTTCTCTTTCTTCGCGTTGCGGATCAAAGAACGCAGCTGCTGGCGGTCGGCATCCGGCCACAGGTTCAGCACTTCCGGTACCGCATCATCACCCTGTTCAATCAGACGATCGCGGATCTGCTCCAGCTTATGGAACAGCGCAACCTGCTGGTTGTGGCGGTTTTTCAGCTTGTCCAGCGCCTGACGGATCGGATCCACGTCGCGCTGACGCAGCATTTTACCGATAAGCTGAAGCTGGCGACGACGGCCTTCTTTCTTGATTTTCTGTGCCAGTTCAATGGCATCACGCAGATCCTGGTCGAGCGGGATCTTATCCAGCGCGTTTTTACCCAGTTCTACCATTTCTGCGCCAAGCTGTTTTAACTCTTCGGCGTCACGTTTAATTTCACTTTTACTGACCCAGATGATCTCATCATCTTCGTCTTCGATGTCATCACCGGGAACGTCGTCGAGCCAGTCTTCGGGCTGCTTAGTCATGTCAGGCTCCTTAAAAAAAGAGGCTAATGTTACCAGTTAAGACGCGCACTGAAAAACGGTTCTCTGTTAGACTTCACTTAACTCTCTCTTACAGTATGGCATTTGCGATGAAAGTAACCTCACAAGTTGAAGCGCAGCGTAAGATTCTGGAAGAAGCCGTCTCCACCGCGCTGACGCTCGCTTCAGGTAAATCAGATGGCGCCGAAGTGGCGGTCAGCAAAACCACCGGCATTAGCGTGAGCACCCGCTATGGCGAAGTGGAGAATGTAGAATTTAACAGCGATGGCGCGCTTGGGATCACGGTGTATCACCAGAACCGCAAAGGCAGCGCGTCGTCCACCGATCTCAGCCCGGATGCCATCGCCCGCACGGTGCAGGCGGCGCTGGATATCGCCCGTTACACCTCTCCGGATCCTTACGCAGGCGTGGCGGATAAAGATCTGCTGGCGTTTGACGCGCCGGATCTCGATCTGTTCCATCCGGCTGAAGTCACGCCGGATGAAGCGATTGAACTGGCCGCGCGCGCCGAGCAGGCGTCTTTGCAGGCTGACAAGCGCATCACGAATACCGAAGGCGGTAGTTTCAACAGCCACTACGGCATCAAAGTTTTCGGCAACAGCCACGGCATGCTGCAGGGCTACTGCTCCACCCGTCACTCGCTTTCAAGCTGCGTGATTGCCGAAGAGAACGGCGACATGGAGCGTGACTACGCCTACACCATTGGCCGCGCGCTGGGGGATTTGCAGTCTCCTGAGTGGGTGGGCAAAGAGTGTGCCGAACGCACGCTGTCTCGCCTGTCGCCGCGTAAGCTCTCCACTATGAAGGCCCCGGTCATTTTTGCCAATGAAGTGGCGACCGGTCTGTTTGGTCATCTGGTGGGCGCTATCGCGGGCGGCTCGGTGTACCGTAAATCGACCTTCCTGCTCGACTCGCTGGGCAAGCAGATCCTGCCGGAGTGGCTGACTATCGAGGAACATCCGCACCTGCTGAAAGGGCTGGCCTCCACGCCATTCGACAGCGAAGGCGTGCGCACGGAACGCCGCGATATCGTTAAAGACGGCATTCTGACCCAGTGGCTGCTGACCAACTACTCCGCGCGCAAGCTGGGGCTGAAAAGCACCGGACATGCGGGCGGGATCCACAACTGGCGCATTGCCGGTCAGGGCCTGAACTTCGAGCAGATGCTGAAAGAGATGGGCACTGGTCTGGTGGTCACCGAGCTGATGGGCCAGGGCGTAAGCGGCATCACCGGCGACTACTCTCGCGGTGCGGCAGGCTTCTGGGTCGAAAACGGCGAAATTCAGTATCCGGTGAGCGAAATTACCATCGCCGGAAACCTGAAGGACATGTGGCGCAATATCGTTACGGTCGGTAACGATATTGAAACACGTAGCAATATACAGTGTGGTTCTGTATTACTGCCGGAAATGAAAATCGCCGGCCAGTAATACCCGAAAAGCGTTTTAATAATAAAAAAGGAAGTGAGCAATGCGTAAACACCTGTTAGCGATCGTCGCGGCTTCAACGCTGGTTCTTGGCTCTTCTGCGTTTGCTGCCGATCTCGAAGACAACATGGACATCCTCAGTCAAAACCTGAAGGTAGTGCAGAAAACGGACAATGCGGCGGAAATGAAAGGCGCACTGACCAAAATGCGTGAAGCGGCGCTGGACGCGCAAAAAGCGACGCCGCCAAAGCTGGAAAGCAAAGCGGCAGACAGCGCAGAGATGAAAGACTATCGCCACGGCTTTGACGTGCTGGTCGGTCAGATCGACGGCGCGCTGAAGCTGGCTAACGAAGGCAAAGTGAAGGAAGCCCAGGCGGCGGCCGACCAGTTTGTGGCGACGCGCAACACGTATCACAAGAAATACCGTTAATTGGGTGCCTGAGCTGTACGTCTTTCCTCCGTATGCGGAGGCGCACTAAGCGCCCCCGCATCCTTGCTCCCTACTGGCCGGAGCGACAATCCATCCGCGCTGTCACTTCAAGCGAGCCGTTTCGAAAACGGATCTCGCACAGTGTTTTCCTCGTCACCAGCGTTAAGATGATTATTGTCAAAGCAACAATCATCGAAACCCGGATAATTGGGGATCGGCGTTTCATGGATGCCTCCTTGCTTTAAAGCGGGCGAGGTAGCGAACTCCACGGTCCGACGTGTCGTTTCGAGCCCCCGCCCTGATTTTCTATCAGGCGGGGCTTTCCACTTTCCGTCCCATGCCTGAGACGGTCAGTCTCAAGCACCCGCAGCCACTCTAGCGAATCCCCATAAGAAAACCTTATCCACGTCACATTTCTACGAGCCTGCCCGTAAACTTTTCCACTCCGCTTACCTGTTTAGTGCCGCTTAATAGCGTGATATTCATCACGCAAATGAGGCCGTTAATCCAGATTCACCATATTTATGTGGCACAGATCACTGCTGCGGCTCGCCTTTCCACTTCGAAGTGGAAAACAACTCGCTACAAACCCTTCACGCCCAAGGTTAGTTTTATTCCAGAGCCATTAACGGGGTAAGACGAGTGATTAACGGAGCGGTAATGAACGACGTTGGGGAACAGGCGGTGCAAACAGAACAGCTCGCGAACACCATGCTGCAGCAGGTTTATGCCCTGCTGGCCCGGCACAACATCATCCCCAATGCGGTACAGGAGCAGATGCTCACCTCCCACGTTCGCGCAATGGCGCACCGGTCCGTGACCGGCGAGCCGCTGCCGGAGGTTGAAGCAGAGCTGTTCGACGAAATTTCACCAGATTCAATGCAGCTTGCCCGTGAAGTGGTGGCGCAGTTTGGCAACCTTCCTGATGAAGAGGCCTGGCTGCTCTCCGTTCACTTTGAAGTCGCGAAAGACAACCTTTAAGGAGCAACACATGGAACAGATTACAGTCGTGATTGGCGATCGCCTGGGTAAAGGTCAGAAAGTGGCTGCGGGTGTGGAAAAAGCCGGTGGACGCGCGGTTGTCGTGCCGGGCATGGCGGCAGACATGAAGCTCGGTGACGTGATGAAAGCGGAAAACGCCACCTTCGGCATCTCCTTCTGCGGCAGCGGCGGCGCGGGCGCCATCACCGCCCAAACCAAATATGGCTACAAGGCCAAATACGGCATGCGTTCCGTGGAAGAGGGCGTGACCGCCATCAACGAAGGCTGCAACGTGCTGGGCTTTGGCTTTATGGATAAAGAAGAGCTGGGCGAGCGTCTGGTGCAGGCGTGGCAGAAGAAATACGGCGCATAAGCATGAAAGAACAGTTCACAACCACGGTGAGAGTGAAGGGGAAGGGCGATGCCAAAGCGCGCGCCTTTGCCGACGCCCTCAACCACGTTCAGGCCGCGGTGATGAAAGCCTCACCGCATATCTTACTGCGTATTGAGCCACAGGATGTGCAGGTAGTTCAGGCGCAAGAAGCGGTGCGTAAAGAAGCGTTTCTGTTCTTCTTTTTGCGCCGGGAAAGACGCACCTACAGCGTGGAGCTGGATGTGACCGTCAACGTGACTGCCATCAATCTCGACCAGGTGGATTTCGTCACGCAACGCTGATTATTCATAAAAGGGCAGACTGATGTTCTTAATTATATTAATAAAATCGCTCATCATTGGCGGCCTGGTTGGCGTCGGTGTCGGAGCCGGGGCTGCACGCATGTTTCATGCGCCTACCACTCAGGGTATGGGCGCGTTTCGTACGTTGGGGGAACTGAACTCCTGTGAAGGGGATCCGGCGTCCCACTTCTCCTTTGGGTTAGGTTTCTTCTTTAACGCCTGGGCCTCTTCCGTGGCTGCAGGTGCCTTCACACAGGACGTTGACCACCGCATCATCCCGAACTGGGGTGCTGCTGCACTGATGATCAAAAACCGTAACGTCGGCGAAACGCTGCACGATCCCCGCAAAATGGCGATTGCCTGCGGCGTGATTGGCATGCTCGTCGTCACCTTCCTGAACCTGACCGCCTCCTCCGTGCCGGCAGCGCTGCAGGTCACCGCCGTGAAGGTGCTGGTGCCTGCCGCGAACCTGCTGGTTAACACCGTGATGCCGGTGATCTTCTGGCTGGCGGCCATCGACGCGGGTAAAAAATCGGGCTTCTGGGCCACCATCTTTGGCGGCGCGGCGCAGCTGATCATGGGGAACGCCGTACCGGGTCTGGTTCTCGGCATCCTGATCGGTAAAGGCGTTGAGGAGAGCGGCTGGAACCACGTCACCAAAGTGATGATGGCGGCGATCGTGCTGCTGTTCGTGTTGAGCGGCTTCTTCCGCGGCTTCGACATGAAGATGATCGAATCCTTCCATCTGACCGTGCCGAACTGGCTCGACATGATCCACAACTCGCTCAGCGGTAAATAACAGGAGCCTCTAAATGGAACAGAATAAAGGTTTTTGGTATGCCGACTGGTCGTTCCCGATCTTCGTTGGCCTGCTCTCCTCCGGCGTCTTCGCCGGGACGCACATGTACTACCTCTACGGCATCGGCGCGTTTAACGAAGTGGCCTTCGTGGCGATGCTGAAAGCGGGCATCGATACCGGCGTCTACGGCGCGGTGGCGGCGTTCGGCGCGAGCTTCCTGTTCGCCCGCATTATTGAAGGGTCGCTGGTGGGTATTCTCGACATCGGCGGGGCGATCCAGACCGGCGTGGGCCTCGGCGTACCGGCGCTGCTGCTGGGTGCGGGGATCATGTTCCCGGTGACCAACTTCATTGCCTCGCTGATTACCGGCCTGGTGATTGGTCTGGCGATTGGCTACGTCATCATCCTGGCGCGTAAGTTCACCATCAACCAGAGCAACTCCACCTACGGCGCAGACGTGATGATGGGCGCGGGTAACGCCTCCGGCCGCTTCCTCGGGCCGCTGATTATCCTCAGCGCGATGACCGCCTCCATTCCAATCGGCGTCGGTTCGCTGGTGGGCGCGCTGCTGTTCTACATCTGGCAGAAGCCGATTACCGGTGGCGCCATCCTCGGCGCAATGATTTTGGGCTGGCTGTTCCCGGTCGCCCTTTAATACCCGCGGGCGCTCCGGCGCCCGCCCTATCAGGAGATCCTCATGTTTGATTTACTCCTGCGCCGTGCGCGCCTCGCCGACGATACCCTGACCGATATCGCCATTCAGGACGGGAAGATCGCCGCGACGGGCGAAATTGACGCTCCCGCCCGTAAAACGGTTGAGCTTAACGGTGATGTGTACGTTAGCGCGGGCTGGATTGACTCCCACGTTCACTGCTATCCGAACTCACCGATTTACCACGACGAGCCGGACAGCGTGGGTATTGCCACCGGCGTCACTACCGTGGTGGACGCGGGCAGTACCGGGGCCGACGACGTGGACGATTTTTACGACATCACCCGCAAAGCCTCCACCGAGGTCTTTGCCCTGCTGAATATCTCCCGCGTGGGGCTGATTGCCCAGAACGAGCTGGCTAACATGGCAAACATTGATGCCGATGCGGTGAAGCAGGCGGTGAAGCGCCACCCTGATTTTATCGTCGGCCTGAAGGCGCGCATGAGCAGCAGCGTGGTCGGTGAAAACGGCATTACGCCGCTGGAGCGCGCCAAAGCCATCCAGAAAGAGAATGGCGATTTGCCGCTGATGGTACACATCGGCAACAACCCGCCGAACCTCGACGAAATCGCTGAACTCTTGAGTTCGGGCGACATCATTACCCACTGCTACAACGGCAAGCCTAACCGCATTCTGACGCCGTCCGGCGAGCTGCGCGCCTCCATCACCTCCGCCCTTAAGCGCGGCGTGCGTCTGGACGTCGGCCACGGCACGGCGAGCTTTAGCTTTGAGGTGGCGAAACGCGCCATCGCGATGGGCATTCTGCCGCACACCATCAGCTCGGATATCTACTGCCGCAACCGCATCAACGGCCCGGTGGGCTCGCTGGCAAGCGTGATGTCGAAGTTTCTCGCCATCGGCATGTCATTGCCGCAGGTGATTGATTGCGTGACCTCGAACGCCGCCGACGGCCTGCGCCTGACGCGCAAGGGCCGCATCCAGCCGGGTCTCGACGCCGACCTGACGCTGTTCACGATTAAACGCCAGCCAACGGTGCTGACGGACGCTGAAAACGACAGCCTGCAGGCTGAACACATTCTGGTGCCGCTTGCCGCGATCCGCGCGGGCAAGGGCTACATGACCGAACAAGGGAGCACGGAACATGCCTTCGATTTATGAGAAGTATAATTTAAAGCAGGTTATCAACACCTCTGGCCGCATGACGGCGCTGGGCGTCTCCACGCCGCGCCCGGAAGTAGTGCAGGCGGCGATGGACGGCATGAATCATTACTTCGAGATGAAGGATCTGGTCAATAAAACCGGGGAATACATCGCGAAGCTGCTGGATGTGGAAGGCGCGACGGTGGTCTCCTGCGCGTCGGCGGGCATCGCCCAGTCCGTGGCGGCGGTGCTGGTAAAAGACAGCGACTGGCTGCTGGAAAACCTGCACGTCACGCCAATCGAGAACAATGAAATCGTCCTGCCGAAAGGCCATAACGTTAACTTTGGCGCGCCGGTCGGCACCATGGTGGCGCTGGGCGGCGGCAAGCTGGTGGAAGCGGGTTACGCCAACGAATGTTCCGCCGATCAGCTGGCGGCGGCCATCACCCCGCGCACGGCGGCGATCCTCTACATCAAATCGCACCACTGCGTGCAGAAAAGCATGCTCAGCGTCGAGCAGGCGGCAGTCGTCGCACGTAAACACTCCCTGCCGCTGATCGTTGATGCCGCGGCGGAAGAAGATCTGCACGTGTACTACCGCTCCGGCGCGGATCTGGTGATTTACAGCGGCGCGAAAGCGATCGAGGGGCCAACCAGCGGCCTGGTGATCGGCAAAACCCAGTACGTCGAGTGGGTGAAACGCCAGACGGCGGGTATTGGCCGCGCCATGAAGGTGGGTAAAGAGGGGATCCTCGGCCTGACCTGCGCCATCGAACACTACCTGACGGCCACCAAGGAAAGCGGCGCCGAGATGGTGGCGAAAATGACGCCGTTTATCGACGCGCTCAACACCCTGAACGGCGTCACCGCCCGCGTGGTCTGGGACAGCGCGGGTCGCGATATCGCCCGCACCGAAATTAAGTTCGACGAAGCCACCACAGGCGTCGGCACGGGTGACCTGGTGAACGCGCTCAAGCAGGGCGAATACGCCATCTATTTCCGTGGCTACAAGGCCAACGAAGGGATTATCGAAGCGGACGTGCGTAGCGTAAGTGCTGACCAGCTGAACATTGTCTACCGCCGCATTAGCGAAGTATTAGGACAGGAGAAAAACGCATGAAACTGACCCCCAATTTTTACCGTGACCGCGTCTGCCTGAACGTGCTGGCCGGCTCGAAAGCCAACGCCAGCGCCATTTACGAGGCGGCGGAAGGTCACGTGCTGGTGGGCGTGCTCTCCAAAAATTACCCGGACGTGGCGAGCGCGGTCGCGGATATGCGTGAATACGCGGCGCTGATTGATAACGCGCTCTCCGTGGGGCTGGGCGCGGGCGATCCGAACCAGTCGGCGATGGTGAGCGAGATCTCCCGCCAGGTGCAGCCGCAGCACGTTAATCAGGTCTTCACCGGCGTGGCCGCGAGCCGCGCGCTGCTGGGGCAGAATGAATCGGTGGTCAATGGTCTGGTCTCTCCGACCGGTACCGTCGGCATGGTGAAAATCTCCACCGGCCCGCTGAGCAGCAAAGCGCCGGACGGCATCGTGCCGGTTGAAACGGCGATTGCCTTGCTGAAAGACTTCGGCGGCAGTTCGATCAAGTACTTCCCGATGGGCGGCCTCAAGTGCCGTGACGAATACCAGGCGGTGGCGGAAGCCTGCGCCCGTCACGACTTCTGGCTGGAGCCGACGGGGGGTATCGATCTGGAAAACTATGAGGCGATCCTGCAGATCGCCCTCGACGCGGGCGTGAGCAAAATCATCCCGCATATCTACAGCTCGATTATCGACAAAGCCAGCGGCGATACGCGTCCGGAAGATGTGCGTACGCTGCTGGCGATGACGAAGAAGCTGGTGAAGTAGAACTCACACATATAAAGGAGCCACCATGCACACCCGTAACCTGCTTGTCGCTTCACTCTCAATGCTCGCCACCGCCGCCATCGCCCAGACGCAATACGCCTGGGTGGGCACCTATAATCCGAACGGTGAAGGGCTGTACCGTTTTACCGTTGACCCGCAAACCGGCGCGCTCGATAACAAAACGCTGGTGAGCAAACTGCCGAATGCGGCGCAGTTGACCCTTTCGCAAGACGGTAAAACGCTGTATCTGGCAAGCGAAGTAGAGCAGGGCGTGGTGCAGGCGCTGCGCGTCGGCGATAACGGTGAGCTGAGCGAGCTGAATCAGGTGGCCTCCGGTGGCGCCGGGCCGGTGTATCTTTCGCTAACGCCAAACGGCAAGCATCTGCTGGTGGCGAACTACGTCAGCGGATCGATTGCCGTTTTGCCCGTCAACGCGGACGGCAGCCTGGGTGACGCGACGGACAGACATCAGGACCAGGGCGAACCGGGCGCGGCGAAGCCGGAAGCGGCCGTTGAGGGCAGTTTCGCGATCAGCGATCACAACGGCCCGCATGCGCACATGATCGCCGCCGATCCGAGCGGGAAATACGTTTTTTCCACCGATCTTGGGCTGGATCGTATCTATCAGTACCGCTTTGACGATCGAACCGGAAAGCTAACGCCGAACGATCCGCCGTTTATCAGCGCCTCTTCGAAAGGTGCCGGTCCGCGCCACTTCGTCTTTACGCCGAAAGGCGATGCCCTGTGGCTGATTAACGAAGAGGCGTCGACGCTCACCCATTATGCGCTGGACAGCAACGGCAGGCTGAAAGAGGGCAAAACGGTCTCTGCCCTGCCGGACGGCTATAAAGGCACCAGTTTTGCTGCCGGGCTGGCGCTAAGCGCCGATGGTAAACAGCTGTATGTGGCGAACCGTTTGCATAACAGCATCGGGCACTTTACCGTAACAGCGGAGGGCACGCTGACGCATCAGGAGGATGTCTGGACGCGCGGCGACTACCCGCGCACCCTGACGCTCGATAAGCAGGGACGCTGGCTGTACGTCATGAACCAGCGCAGCGACAACATTACCCGTTTCCGCGTGGCGCCGGACGGCAAGCTGAGCGCCGAGCCAGACTATACCCCGGTCGGCAGCCCATCCCAGATGGTCATTTCACCCTGAGCAGTAAGAGGACAACGACGTGCGATTTCCGAACCAACGTTTAGCGCAACTTTTCGATCTGTTGCAAAACGAGACGCTGCCGCAGGATGAGCTGGCGCAGCGGCTGTCGGTCTCCACGCGAACCGTCCGCGCAGATATCACCGCCCTGAACGCGCTGCTGGCGAGCCACGGCGCGCAGTTTATTCTGAGCCGGGGTAACGGCTACCAGCTTAAAATTGACGATGCCGAGCGCTATCAGCAGCTGCAGGCATCGCACCCGCGCGCGCTGCGTATTCCCCGAACGGGACCGGAGCGCGTGCATTATCTGGTGGTGCGTTTCCTGACGTCGGCGTTTTCACTTAAGCTTGAAGATCTGGCCGACGAGTGGTTTGTCAGCCGCGCCACCTTGCAGAGCGACATGGTGGAAGTGCGCGAGTGGTTCCAGCGCTATAACCTGACGCTGGAAACCCGCCCGCGCCACGGCATGAAGCTGTTTGGCAGCGAGATGTCGGTCCGCGCCTGCCTGACCGATCTTCTGTGGGAGCTGGCGCAGCAGGACAGCCTTAACCCGCTGGTGACGGAGGTCGCGCTCAACGCCGGGGTACCGGAGCAGATGGTGGTCGTGCTTCACGACGCGCTCACCCGCCATCACATTCGTCTGACCGACGAAGGCGAACTGTTCCTGCGCCTGTACTGCGCGGTGTCGGTGCGGCGCATCAGCGAGGGGTATCCGCTGCCGGAATTCCACGCGGAAGACGTGGAAGAGAACGTGCGCGAGGCGGCGAAGGATATCGCGGTGGCCATTCAGGAGCTGGCGGGCAAGGCGCTTGCGCCATCGGAAGAGAGCTGGCTGTGCGTCCACATCGCGGCGCGGCAGATTCAGGAGATTGCCCCCAGCGCGATTAACGCCGACGACGACGAAGCGCTGGTCAACTATATCCTGCGCTACATCAACACCCACTATAACTACAACCTGCTCAGCGACGCGCAGCTGCACGCCGATCTGCTCACGCACATCAAAACCATGATCACCCGCGTGCGCTATCAAATCATGATCCCCAATCCGCTGCTGGACAACATCAAGCAGCACTATCCGATGGCGTGGGATATGACTCTCGCGGCGGTGTCGAGCTGGGGGAAATACACCCCGTATGCGATCAGCGAGAACGAGATTGGTTTTCTGGTGCTGCACATCGGCGTGGGGCTGGAGCGCCACTACAACATCGGCTACCAGCGCCAGCCGCGCGTGCTGCTGGTGTGCGACGCCGGTAATGCGATGGTGCGCATGATCGAGGCGGTGCTCCAGCGCAAATACCCGCAGATCGAGGTGACGCGCACGCTCACTCTGCGCGAATACGAGCTGGCGGATGCCATCGGCGAAGACTTTGTCATCTCCACCGCCCGCGTGAGTGAAAAATCTAAACCGGTGGTGACGATCGCCCCGTTCCCGACCGATTATCAGTTAGAACAGATCGGCAAGCTGGTGCTGGTGGACCGCACCCGCCCGTGGATGCTGGAGAAATACTTCGACGCGGCCCATTTCCGCATTCTCGACAAGCCTGTTGACCAGCAAACGCTGTTCCGCGAGCTGTGTGACCAGCTTGAACGCGAAGGCTTTGTTGGCGCGGAGTTTCTGGATTCGGTCGTTGAGCGTGAAGCTATCGTCAGCACCATGCTCGGCGACGGCATCGCGCTGCCGCACTCCCTCGGCCTGCTGGCACAGAAAACGGTGGTCTATACGGTGCTGGCTCCGCAGGGTATTCAGTGGGGGGATGAAACGGCGCACGTCATCTTTCTGCTCGCCATCAGCAAAAGCGAGTACGAAGAGGCGATGGCGATTTACGACATCTTCGTCACTTTCCTGCGAGAACGCGCAATGACGCGCCTGTGCCAGTGCGAGGATTTTGCGGCGTTTAAGGCTGAGGCGATGGAGAGTTTGAGCCGGTTTTGAGGCCAGGCGGATAGAGGTTATCCGCCTTCATTCACCGTAAATGATGCACAACCTGGTTGCTGCTGCCGCGCCAGATCAGGGCCGGGTCTTTTAAATCCTGCACGAACTTGCCGTCCACCAGCACGTTAATCAAATCCACGACTTCCCTCTGAGCAGCATTCAGCTCTTCCAGCTTATATCCCGTCCAGACCCAGATATCTTTTCCCGCACACTCACGGCGAATGCGTTTCACCAGCTTCAGGATCTCCGGCACGTTTTGCGGATGGAGCGGATCGCCGCCGGAGAACGAAATCCCCTGGCGTTTGATGCGCGTGTCGTTCAGGTCGTCGATGATGCGGTCTTCCATTTCAGCGGTAAACGGCATACCCGAGTTCAGGCGCCAGGTGCTTTTGTTGTAGCAGCCGGGGCACTCGTGAACGCAACCTGAAACGAACAGGGTGCAGCGGGTGCCGGGGCCGTTGACAATATCGACGGGGTAGTACTGATGGTAGTTCATAGCGGTTAACCAAGCCGGGTACAGTGTGAGTGCGGATTGTAGGCCCGGTAAGCGTAGCGCCACCGGGCATAAATGTGGCAGTGGCTCAACCGATCTGCCCATTCCCCAGATGTTTCACCCGGCGCTTCACCTCTTCCTGCTTGCCGGCGTTAAACGGACGGGCATCCGGGCTGCCGAGATAGCCGCACACGCGACGGGTCACGGAGACACGGGCTGCATCGTGGTTGCCGCATTTCGGGCAGGTAAAGCCTTTGCTCGTACACTCGAACTCACCGGTAAAGCCACACTCGTAGCATTCGTCGATTGGCGTATTGGTCCCGTAATACGGCACATGCTGATAGCTGTAATCCCACACGTCTTCCAGCGCCTTCAGGTTGTGCTGGATGTTCGGGTACTCGCCGTAGCAGATGAACCCGCCGCTGGCGATGGGCGGATAGGCCGCTTCGAAGTCGATCTTGTCGTACGGGTTTACCTTTTTCTCCACGTCGAGGTGGAAGCTGTTGGTGTAGTACCCTTTGTCGGTCACGCCTTCCACAATCCCGAACTCGGCGGTGTCCAGACGGCAGAAGCGGTCGCACAGGTTCTCGCTCGGCGTACTGTAGAGGCTAAACCCGTAGCCAGTTTCCTCTTTCCACTGGTCAACCGCGTCGCGCAGGCGCTGGACAATCGCAATGCCTTTTTCGCGCAGGGCTGCGCTGTCGTACATATGCGCGTCTCCAGACAGGGCGTTGATGGTTTCGTGGATGCCGATATAGCCCAGCGAAATCGACGCGCGGCCGTTTTTGAAGATCTCGGACACGTCATCGTCCGCCTTCAGGCGCACGCCGCAGGCCCCTTCCATATAGAGGATGGGCGCCACGCGGGCTTTCACCCCTTCAAGGCGTGCGATACGGGTCATCAGCGCCTTACGCGCCAGCTGCAGGCGTTCATCCAGCAGTTTCCAGAATTCAGCTTCATTGCCTTTGGCCTCCAGCGCGATGCGCGGCAGGTTCAGGCTGATGACGCCCAGGTTGTTACGCCCGTCGTGGATCTGCTCGCCGTTTTCATCCTCGTACACCCCGAGGAAGCTGCGGCAGCCCATAGGCGTTTTAAACGAGCCGGTGACTTTTACCACCTGGTCGTAGTTCAGAATGTCCGGGTACATGCGCTTGCTCGCGCACTCCAGCGCCAGCTGTTTGATGTCGTAGTTCGGATCGCCAAACTTGTGGTTCAGGCCGTCGCGGATGGCGAACACCAGTTTCGGGAACACCGCGGTTTTGCGGTTCTTGCCGAGGCCGGAAATACGGTTGCGCAGAATGGATTGCTGGATCAGGCGTGATTCCCAGCTGGTACCCAGGCCAAAACCGAAGGTCACAAACGGCGTCTGCCCGTTGGCGGTGTGCAGCGTGTTCACTTCATATTCCAGCGACTGGAACGCGTCGTAGCACTCTTTTTCGGTACGGGAGTGCGCATAGCCGTCCGCGTCCGGGATCTGCCACTCTTCGGCAGTTTTCCGATGCTTGTTGAAGCTCGCCGTCACGAACGGGGCCAGCACTTCGTCAATGCGGTTTATGGTGGTCCCGCCATAAATGTGGCTCGCCACCTGAGCGATGATCTGTGCCGTTACCGCTGTCGCCGTGGAGATCGACTTAGGCGGTTCAATCTCGGCGTTACCCATTTTAAAGCCCTGGGTCAGCATGCCTTTCAGGTCGATCAGCATGCAGTTGAACATCGGGAAGAACGGCGAGTAATCGAGGTCGTGATAGTGGATCTCGCCGCGCTCGTGTGCCGAGACCACGTCGCGCGGCAGCAGATGCTGGCGGGCATAGTGTTTGGCGACGATACCGGCCAGCAGATCGCGCTGGGTCGGGATCACTTTGCTGTCTTTGTTGGCGTTTTCATTGAGCAGGGCAGAGTTGGTCTGCTCCACCAGGCCACGGATCTCCTGATTCAGGCGACCGCGCTTCTCACGCTGCACGTCGCGATCGTGGCGATACTCAATGTAGGCGCGGGCTAACTGTTTGTAGGGGCCAGCCATCAGCTGGTTTTCAACCGCGGTCTGGATCTCGTTGATATCGACCTGGCTGCGTTCAGTCATCTGGCTGCTAACGACTTCTGCGACGGTGGCGCAGTAATCTGCGTCATCGACTCCCGCTGCTTTAGCTGCACGCAGAATGGCTTCCTGGATGCGCTCTGATTTAAACGGCACTTTACAGCCATCACGTTTCATCACATGCGGTGTCATGATCACTCCATTTTTAAAAACAGGTTATCCACAGAGGTGGAGAAGTATTCACCGGACGTATTCCCCGTCAGGCCAAAGACTTCCCCCGTTCCCAGCTCGTGTTATCCACAATTCCGGCCAGCGTAAGCGCCGTCTTGTTGTTGGAATAGTAGACGATTAATACAAGATGTTGGGTCGGCGTGCATTTTAAGTTCTACATATAGTGATTTGCATCAAACAAGTTTGCGATTTATTTGATGCAGAACAAAGTAAAAAGACGAGAGTACAAACGGCGGGCGCTTCAGCCTTTGTAAAGACGCGAAGGAAAAATCTGATTAATTATTCAACAAAAACAAGCGCTCAACGTGGTACATGCTGAGCGCCGTTCGGTTAACTCACCGCGCAGGCCCAGCTCAATCCTGCCTGTAAAAAGGCTGCGGTAGCGATACTGCCCAGTATCACCGGAATGAGAAGGGAGCGGTCAGGGGCCGCATCCTGTTTTTGAGGTTCTTCAGCACTCAGGGCGGACATCGCCTCTTCCCGGGTGCGCGCCGCCAGAAGCTGCGCGCGCACTCGATCTTCTGTCAATAAACTGGTCAGCGTCGTCAGCAGCTGCATATGGGTACTGCCTGCTTCCGCGGGCGGAATGGCGAGCAGGAAAACCATTCTGACCTCTTCATCACCGTCCAGCCCCGGCCAGCGTATCGGGTCGTCAAAGAGTGCCAGACAAAACGCCGCCTGCTGCACCGCCTCGGTTTTACCGTGCGGAACGGCGAGCGCTTCACCCAGCGCGGTAGGGCCTTCGCTTTCGCGCTGTAATACACTCTGGATGAATGTTTCTTCATCGCAGATGATTTTTCGCCTGGCGAGCGGTTCGGCGAGCCAGCGGATCAGCGCTTCAGGCGTACGGTGCGTCGGGTTGATAAAAACCAGATCGGGGTGCGTCAATGCAAGCAAGTTCATATTAAGCCTCCATCAAAAAATCGCAGGTTGCGAAAGGGGGGATTGCCGTTACCGGCGGCACAGGCTCTTCCAGATAGTTGATCTGACGTAGCCCCGCCAGACTTTCCGGGACGGGAACCGGCTGCGTCCCGGCGTTAAACACCCGGACGACGGTGCCATTCGACCATTGCGCATGGGGCAGGGCAGAAAGGACTAGCGGCTCCGGCAGGCTCAATAATGAGAATTGTGCCGGAAGCTGATGCTCAGGCAGACGCAACGCAAAGCGCTCAAGGCGGTGATCGAGCGTGTGTAACGATTGCCGCTGATAGGTGAAAGGCTGTCCCGCAGCCTGGTTTTCCAGTTGGCGAAGCGTCAGATGATCGGCTCTGTCGGCCAGCGCGACGGTAAATGAAAAGTGCAGCGGTTTCAGTAACTGGGCGTCGGGGGTCTCAACCACCGTATTATTAATGCCGGACGCACGGCCCGGTCGCCAGTCGAGATCGTTGCGCCCGAGCACGCCCGTCGCTTTAAACAACGTCAGGGCAATCGTCGCGGGTTCGCTGCCAATAATCTGAAATTCCTTCATACCGCGACTATTCACCACCAGCGCTTTGCCCGCTTCCGCGACAGCGATAATGCCTTCGGTGGTTTCGATATCCACGGGCATCTCGCGATAGCGCTCCTGCCAGTTTCCACTCTCACACCCCGTATCGCGCTGGATTATCGCGAAGGGCTGGGAGGCGATAGCGTGACGGGTGCGAATATCGCTGCCGATCAGTAAACGTAGCCGGTGATCGCAGTGGCTGTTTTCCAGCGAAGCCTCGACGTACAGGTTCGGATCGTCTTCGCGTAATGTGCACTCCAGACGAATGGATAACGGCGTTCGGGCAGTATCCTGGCGTCCGGCGAGATCTGGCGGAAGAAACAGGGTGGCTTCAACGATCAGCTTTTCGACAAGCGGCGTTTTCAGGCAGCCGACGAGCGTGAAATGGTCGCATCGCGTCGGGGTATCGCCCGCAAGCGGTGAGAAATCGTAGCTGTCGCCCGCATCCGCACAGTCTTCAAGGGTAAAGAACGAGGGGATGCATCTGCCGCTGCGTTTGTCGTGCAGGGTTAGCGTTCCGTCGTCCAGCGTTAATCGATAATGCGCATTCTCTATCTCGCTGCCCGTTGTCTGTTCAGGCTGCCGGAAAGGCGCCGGGTCATCTTCAACGTTAACGCTGAGATAGCCGACCGGCGGCAGAACCGGTGTTTTCACAGCAACGTGCCAGCGGTAATAAGGGGGAAGGGGCGTTTCACACTCGCCTTCGGCGTTAAGGGAGATCGCCGTTCCGCCGGGCAACACGTCTCTTTTCAGAACGTCGAAGGGGATGGCCTGCCCCTGATACATCAGGGCGATATTTTCAGCGCGGCTATAGAGAGTGGTTTTCACCACGCGCTGCGTTTGCGTGCCCAGCGGGTTAAAAATCAGCAGATCGCCTTCCCGAGCGCAGGCGGCGGCCAGGGTTTTCACCACCAGATTCCACAGGCTGTGGCACAGCTGTTCGGTTTGCTCCAGTCGATGCAAAATATCGCGGTTGGTGGCATCGCTGTTACAGCCGCCGATGGAGTCATGGGCATGGCTTCGCAACAGCTTCTTCCAGAGCGTATCGACCACCGAGAGGTTGACCGGCAGCCCCTGGTGACGCGCCATGGCGATTGTCGGCTCCAGCTGCCGCAGGATGAACTGCTCAACTGCATCATTTTTCTTTTTAATGTCGTAGCGCACGGAGCCGATCGTTTTATGGATGCGGGTGTAGCGCGGCGATTTCAGCTCTCCTTCCCAGAATTCAAACTGCTCACGCTGCGCGCGCAGAATGTCGACGTAGCGCTCCAGCGAACTGATGACGTAACGGTCCTCATCCGGGGAGCGTGCGCTGGCGACCTGCAGGATTTTCGGCAGCGCCGGGTCGATGCTGACCTGATCGCCGCCGCAGGGCAGCAGCAGGTCATTTATTCCGGCCCGCGAGCGCAGGAGATTGACCATCGGGAAGATTTTTCCCTGCAAATGGCTCGCGTCTGAAGAGATGTTTTTAGCCGCGCCATAACCGAGCGCCATCGCGCAGGCGATAACGGTCGCCCCTGACGGCGCGCGCCAGAGGAACTGGCTGCTTTTCGCCTGTCTGTCGTGATCGATGCCGCGCCAGAAGACGATGTTGTCGATATTGCAGCCCTGCAAAATCGTGGGCATCTGCGCATTGTGGCCGAAGGTATCCGGAAGATACCCAACCTGCATGGCGTGCCCCAGCTTACGGGCAGAGAAGATGCCGTATTTGAGGTTGCGGATAATGGATTCGCCATGCACGTTGTAGGTGTCCGTCTGGGTATACCACGGCCCCACAAAAATCCTTTTCGCTCTGACCAGCGTCTCCAGCCTGGTGCGATACTCGGGATTGATGGCGAGAAAGTCCTCTACCACCGCCATCTGTCCATCAAGGTGATAGCAGCTGTAAGCCGGGTCCTGCTCCAGCGTGTCGATGACGTCCGCAAAGTTATATGACGCCAGCACCATGCTGTCCTGACGGGTGAAATACCACTCTTGATCCCAGTGCGTATGGGCAATGACGTGGATCTGATTCATGACCTTCCCCTTAGCTGGCGTTCTTTGGGCTGACGTAAAGCACGCCCAGGGCGCAAATCAGTGCGCCAATAAAGACGCTCGCCAGGTAGCCCGCCACGTTGGTTGCCAGCGGCCAGCCCCAGATGGCCGGCAGCGGCAGCGTCTGCTTCACGCCGAGTGCAATGGCGACCAGCGCGCCGGCGACGGCACCGGTCATAAACACCGGGATCAGACGTGGGTTTTTCAGGATGAACGGGATCGCGCCTTCGGAGATCCCAATCACGCCCAGCAGCAACGAGGTGCTGCCAACGGTTTTCTCTTCCCGGCTAAAAACATCCGGTAGTCCAAAGCGGCCGTTGAGGAACGCGGCAAAGCCGACGCCAATAGAGGGGATCACGATGGAGAGTTCGCGGGCGGTGAGATCAAACGTTTCGCTCATGCCATTCAGGCCGAGCGCGACTGAGCCTGCCGCCTTGTTGACCGGGCCGCCCAGGTCGAACGCGGTGCCTGCGGCGATCATCGCGGAATAGAATCCGCGCCCGGTGTCACCTGCCGAGGTAAAAAAGACCACCATCAGCTGGTTAAGCGAGCCGAAAATCGGGTTAATCAAATATTCCATGACCATCACCAGCGTAATGCCGGTGATGAGCGGGACGACCAGCATGGTCTTGATGGTGGTGAGCTGCTGGCGGACGTGAATGGAATCATTCAGCCAGCGCACCAGATAGCCCACAAAAAAGCCAATGCCGATCGCGCCGAAAAAGCCGGACGGCATAAAGCCTTCGATATCAAAGAAGCGCTTGTAGACCTCGTCTGACATGATACCGCCGATAAGTCCGGGGATCAGCGCCGGTTTGCCGGCAATGGAAAACGCCAGATACATGGCGAAAACCGGATACATGAACTTAATGGTCATAAAGCCCACTTTATCCAGCACGCTGAACGGCGAATGGTCGATGTTAATAAACTGGCCGGTAATTTTGGCCGTTGCCATCATCAGCCCGCCCATGACCACCACTGGCAGCATATAGCTGATGGCCGCCATGATATGGCCGATAAAAATCTGGTAAGCCGAAGGCTGGAGTTCGTCTTCATGTAAGACAGTCGTGACGTTTTTTTCCATGGCAAGCGCCTGACGCAGATAGCGATCGGTATGCTTGATCAGCTCTTGCGTGCGGGTCTGAAGGTGGGGAATGTTTTCAAAGCGCTCGGCATCCTGAATGGGGACGTCGGTTGCCAGAATAATGGCCGTGGCGGAGGCGATATCCTGCTTCGTTAAGCGGTTTTTAACGCCGTCGCTGCCCTGCGTTTCGACCTTAACCTCAATATGGTGCTCTTTAGCCCATGCAATAATTTTATTCGCCGCCATAAAGGTATGTGCAATGCCCGTCGGGCAGGCCGTTACCGCGACAACTTTCTGTTTCGTTATTGTCATAATTCCCTGGATGTGAAAACAGGGAAAGTATAAAGAGAACCTAAAACAGTTTTTAACGTTTGCTAATACTAATTACGTATCGCGATACGCGTAAATGCAATGTGTGAAGCGCCTTCCAGAGACTATTTCTCTGTTGTGTTAATATCATGCCGGGATTAAACAGGGTGTAATATATGAATTCATTCCAGGGAAGTGAACGCTTGATATTTGAATACATTCAGCATCACGCGTGTAATATTTCTAATATTTCGGCAAAAGAGATTGCCCGTGATACCTTTACAACGACAACATCCGTTAATCGTGTGTGTAAAAAAATGGGGTATAAAAGCTATACCGAGCTTCGGTATCGTTTTTTACGCGATCATTTTACCCCTGCGCCTGCAGTGCCCGAAGCGGGTCCGCAGGCGGACGACATTGTGGCGGAGGTGTCCAGGCTGCTCATCCATTCCAGCCATATCTATCTGTACGCACGCGGCGCCTCGCTTACCAGCCTTAACTACCTGTCGCGCTTTTTATCGCTGGCGAGCCTGCCGCATCTTATTTTGAATGACATGCACCAGCTGACACGGGTATCGAAGGGGACGCTGGTGCTGATCAGCAAATCCGGGGAGACACAGTCGCTGATAGAAATGGCGCGAAACGCGCTGCGCAAGGGTTTAAAGATTATTGCAATTACCCGTCAGGGGGCGACGCTGGCGTCGATCTCAACGCTATGCTGGCCGTTATCGATCGACATTAATGCGGTATCGCTGTATCAGCGGGAGGGCCAGCTTGAACTGTTAAGCGCCGTGGACCGTATCGGCTGCAGGCTGCTGCAGCACGATACGGTGTAGTCAGGCCGTCAGAGCTGCTTCACTATCCCCAGACGTACGGCATAATCATTTTCATGATTGCCGTCATTGTTGATATAGGTTTTATCCAGTGACACCAGCTCGACGTAAGGCGTCCAGCCATCGTCGAGCTGGTAGTTGAACGCAACGGTATGCTCCCAGTAGGTATCATCCCCGGTTCCCTGATCGACATTATCCTGCCAGCGGAAGCGCGGGTTGTAGGACATACCGAATTTGCCAATGTTGTACGCGAACCAAATGTCGAACTGGTGTGACTGGCGGCGGGTATAGCCGCTGCCGTCGAGTTCTTTGTCGCTGTGCGCGTCATTGATGGTGTTATAACGGTAACGGGCGGAAAGATTCAGACCGTTATCAAACGCTTTCCAGCCCTGAATGAAGGGGCGATAGTGGGTATTACTGGGGGTGAAAACCGTCACCATGCCAGGCGCAACGGCAAAGCCATTGCCCAGATTGAAGCGCCAGCGCGTTTCAATCTCCTGTGCCGCCTCCGTTAATCCTTTGTCATCGGGATTATTTCGGTCGGTATCACCAAAAAAGGTGTCGTTATGGTTTTGTGCGGCTTCAACGGAGAAGTAAAAACCGTTATCCGCCTGATGCATAACCTTAATACGAGAATCATTTACGTCAGAGCGCGTATTATGGCCAAAGCGAAGGTCGACGGACGTATTTCCGCACCATCCCTGTGTGCTCAATAATAATGTGCTAATACACGTTACTTTAATAATTGTCTTTTTCATCATGTCCTGCCGAGGTTATTTAATTGGCAGGACTATTTTTATTTTCGGTACGCCGTGATGTAAAAGTTATCGTCGTACATTTAGCGTATCGCTAAACATAAAAAAGGAGATACAGCATGCTGTATCTCCTGACGTTTATTCCTGCACCCACCAGATGGCTTCAAACGGGCGCAGTTGCAGCGTATCGGGACGAGAGGGGACGTCCTCATAGTTGCTGAGTGCGACCTGCCATGCGCCCTGTACCGGGTCCGGCTGCCACTGCTGGCGCTCTCGGCTCAGGTTTGCCACCACCATCAGCGTCTGGCCCTGCCACTGGCGGCGATAGCACCACAGGGAAGGGTGTTCCGGCAGGAGATCTTCATAATCTCCCCACGTCAGCACCGGGAGGGTTTTGCGCAGACGAATCAGCGACTGATAGGTGTAGAACACTGAATCCGGGTCGTCCAGCGCCGTACGGGCATTCACGGTTTCATAGTTATCGCAGACCCCAATCCACGGCTCGCCCTCGGTAAAGCCCGCATTGTGCGACGCGTCCCACTGCATTGGGGTTCGCCCGTTATCGCGGGATTTACTCGCCAGAATCGCCAGTAATTCATCCGGCTCACGGCCATTGGCCCGCAGTTCGGCGAACATGTTCAGGCTTTCCACGTCGCGGTAGTCGGTGATGCGGCTGAAGTGCGGGTTGGTCATGCCCAGCTCTTCACCCTGGTAGATATACGGCGTGCCCTGCATGCCGTGCAGCACCATGCCGAGCATCTTTGCAGCGTGAACGCGGTATTCCCCTTCGTCGCCAAAGCGCGACACGATGCGCGGCTGGTCGTGGTTACACCAGAACAGCGCGTTCCAGGCTTTGTTGTGCATGCCCTGCTGCCAGTGACGGAAGAGGGTTTTCAGCGCCACAAAGTCCGGCTTTGCCTTCGTCCACTTTTCGCCGCCGGGGTAGTCCACCTTCAGGTGGTGGAAGTTAAAGGTCATCGACAGCTCGCGCCCGTCGAGCGACGCGTACTGCTGGCAGTTCTCCAGCGAGGTTGACGACATCTCGCCCACCGTCATCAGGTTGCGCGGGGTGAAGACGTCGCGGCTCATCTCCTGGAGATATTCGTGGATGCGCGGGCCGTCAGTGTAGAAGCGGCGACCGTCGCCAATGGTGTCGTCCGGGAAATCCTGATCTTTAGAGATTAGGTTAATCACGTCCAGACGCAAGCCGTCCACGCCGCGATCGGCCCAGAACTCGCATACCTTTTTCAGCTCGGCGCGCACCGCCGGGTTTTCCCAGTTGAGATCCGCCTGCTCGGGCGCGAAAAGGTGAAGATAATACTGCTCGCTCTCGGCGTGCCAGCGCCAGGCGTTGCCGCCAAACTTGGAGCGCCAGTTGTTGGGGAGCTGCTCCGGCGTGCCGTCGCGCCAGATGTAGAACTGGCGGTACGGGCTCGCTTTGTTCAGCGACTCGCGGAACCAGGCGTGCTGCGTGGAGGTATGGTTAAACACCATATCCAGCACGATGCGAATGCCGCGTTCGTGCGCTTCGGCAACCAGCTCGTCAAAGTCATCCAGCGTGCCAAAGGACGGGTCGATGGCGGTGTAATTCGCCACGTCGTAGCCGTTATCCACCTGCGGGGAAATATAAAACGGCGTCAGCCAGATGGCGTCGATGCCGAGGGTTTTCAGGTAATCCAGCCGCTGCGTCACGCCGCGCAGATCGCCGGTGCCGCTGCCGGTGGTGTCCTGAAAACTCTTTGGGTAAATCTGGTAGATGACGCCGTTCTGCCACCAGTGAGGAAGGGTATTCATAATGCGTTCCTGCAAATGCGAAGGGGCGCAACTGCGCCCCGAAAGATGAAGTTAAACAATCTGCAGCGTGCCCTGACGGAATTTACGCTGGTAAACCACGGTGGTGAGCGCCATGGGGACGATAATCGCCACCGCCATAGCCAGGGCAAACACCTGCCAGAAAGTAGGCTGGATGGAGAGGATCCCCGGCAGGCCGCCGACGCCAATCCCGTTCGCCATCACGCCGTTCAGGCCGCACAGCAGGCCCGCCAGGCCAGAGCCGATCATCGCGCAGAGCATCGGGAAGCGGTACTTCAGGTTGATGCCGTACATCGCCGGTTCGGTGACGCCGAGATAGGCGGAGATGGCCGCCGGAACGGAGATCTCACGCTCGTTGTGCTTACGGCTAACGATAATGATGCCGGTCACCGCAGAGGCCTGTGCGATGTTAGAGAGGGCGATAATCGGCCAGACCGGGGTACCGCCGAGGCTCTGAATCATCTGCATATCGATGGCCAGCGTGGTCTGGTGCACGCCGGTGATCACCAGCGGGGCATACAGGAAGCCAAACAGCGCGGCACCGATTGGCGCGAAGCTGCCGGTCATCAGATGACGCACCGCGAAGGCCACGCCGTCGCCAATCATGCGGCCAAACGGACCGATAAAAGCGTGCGCCAGGAAGACGGCCAGGATCAGCGAGCAGACCGGCACCACCACCAGGTAGAGGTAATCCGGCACGATGCGCTTCAGACGCGTCTCAATAAAGCCCAGCGCCAGACCCGCCAGCAGGGCCGGAATGACCTGCGCCTGATAGCCCACCTTGGCGATGGTAAACAGGCCGAAGTTCCACACTTCCGGCACCTGCTGACCAAGTAAGTAAGCGTTCATTAACTGCGGAGAGACCAGCGTGACGCCCAGTACGATACCGAGAATTGGCGTACCGCCCATCTTGCGCACCGCGGACCAGCAAATCCCCACCGGCAGATAGAAGAAAATCGCTTCGCCAATCAGCCACAGGAAGTCATAGATGCTTTGCAGCGCCGGGTACATCTGCGCCAGGGTTTTACCGTCGCTCATTGGCACATCGCCGATGACGTTACGGAAGCCCAAAATTAAGCCCCCGCTGATCAGCGCCGGCAGCAGCGGGAAGAAGATTTCTGCAAAGTGGGAAATCAGCTGCTCGTGCCACTTCATATTCTGGCGCGCCGCCTTCTTCGCCTGCTCTTTATCGGCAGAAGAGTGTCCGGTGGTCGCCAGCAGAGCCTGATAGTAATCGCCCACTTCGGTACCAATCACCACCTGGAACTGTCCGGCGTTGGTGAAGCAGCCTTTCACCATGGAAAGCTCTTCAATCGCCTTCGGGTTGGCCTTGGCCGGATCGTTCAGCACGAAGCGCAGGCGGGTAATGCAATGGCTGACGGTGGCGATGTTTTCGCGGCCGCCGACCAGGACGATCAGCCGATCGATATCTGCTTGTTTGACTTTACTCATCATGAAACCTCATGACAGATGTTGAGGGGGGTAATGACCTGAGCGCAAGCCTACTCCTTCAGCGTGACGGCGAAAATGGGAACGTTCCCGAAATCGGGCGAAGATCACAATAAACGATTCAGGGGGGTTATGAGAGACGGGCAGGAATAACGATCTGGCGCGGCTCGCTCCGCCCGTTGATCTGCTCGATCAGCTGTGCGGCGGCCTGTCTGCCGGACTCGGCGTAGCCCGGATCGACGGTGATAATTTCAGGGTGCAGGAACTTCATCAGCGGCGTGCTGCCGACGCTCGCCACCTGCAGGTTATCAATGCGCTGCTCCTGCAGATACTTGCTGGCACCCAGCGCAAGGGTGTCCGTGGCGCACACCAGCGCGGTGGTCTGCGGCGTCAGGACGCTGGCGACCTGCTCGTAGCCCTGCTTCATGCCCAGCCCCGGCAGGGAGGCCACGGCAGGGAGATTGTGCTTTTTGCAAAAGGCCAGATAGGCTTCGTGGCGGCGCTTGCCGGTGGTAACGTCCGCGTGCGGCACGCCCAGATAGCTGATGTGGCGGTGCCCTTCTTCGTACAGGCGCTGCATCAGGGTGATAATCGCCCCCTCATCGTCATAACAGACGGAGGCAAAACCGTGGGCATCGCGCGCCAGCAGCACCAGAGACGGCTGCCAGTGTTTCAGCATCTCCTCGTCAATGCCGGTAAAACCAAACAGTACCACGCCGTCAATGTTACGGCGCTGGAGCATGCCGAGATGTTCTTCCACCAGCTGTGGCGAGAACTGGCTCTCCATCATGATCGGGTCATAGCCCTGCTCGTAGAAGGCGGGCAGCATGGTCTGAACGGCGAGGTTTTCGGAGAGGGAATCCAGACGCGAAACGATGATCGCAACCACTTTATCGCTCTGCCCGCGCATGGCGCGCGCGGAGCGGGAAGGGGAAAAACCGTGCTGATTCATGACCGCCTCAACGCGCTCGCGGGTGCGTTCGCTGACGCCGCTTTCGTTGTTCAGCACGCGTGAGACGGTTGATTTCCCCACGCCGCTTAAACGCGCGATGTCTTTAATTGTAAGGCGGTTCTGCATGCTGTTTTCCCTGTAACAACGACAAAATGGTCAATTGAGCCTAATGCTATAGCGCGATTTCGCTATGGGCAAAGTCTGGTTTACGTACTGTTTATTTGCAGGCGCGTATAATACCGCCCGAATCGTCACAAAGGGTACGCTTAAATCTTTATACTGCGCGGCGACACCCTGTTTTTTTACTTACCGGAGGCTTTATGGATCCCGATCCCGCACCTCTCCTGAACGGGAGAATTTGTTCTTTCCGGTAAGCCAGCTTTTGCTGTCTCACCGGTAATGTGAGGCAGCAACGTCCCAAACGTTCCTGCTTGAAAAAATGAGTGCCTGACAGGTACGGCTTTGCCACGCCTGAAGGGAATGCTGCGTCCGCCTGGCGGATGCGGAGGAATGTCTATGTTTAAAAATATCACCCGGCAGCTGCAGGCGCTGCTGAGCCGCCATCTGCCACACCGTCTTGTTCAGCGCGACCCGCTGCCCAATGCCAAAAACATGGCGGGAGCGGCGATCCCGGCGTCCCTGACCGAACGCTGCCTGAATGTGGCGGCGATGGATGAAAACGAAGTCTGGCGCGCCTTTGGCGGCCATCCGGAAGGGCTGAACGCGTCTGAAGTGGAAAAAATCCGCGCCGTGCACGGCGATAACCAGATCCCGGCGCAGAAGCCCTCTCCGTGGTGGGTGCACCTGTGGCTCTGCTACCGCAACCCGTTCAACCTGCTGCTGACCGTGCTCGGCATCATCTCTTACGCGACGGAAGATCTCTTTGCCGCGGGCGTGATTGCCCTGATGGTGGGTATCTCCACGCTGCTGAACTTCATTCAGGAAGCCCGCTCCACCAAAGCGGCGGACGCCCTGAAGGCGATGGTCAGCAACACCGCGACCGTCTCGCGCGTGATTAACGACCTCGGCGAAAACGCCTGGGTTGAGCTGCCCATTGACCAGCTGGTGCCGGGCGATCTGGTGAAGCTGGCGGCGGGAGACATGATCCCGGCGGATTTACGCATCATCCAGGCGCGGGATCTGTTCGTGGCGCAGGCCTCCCTGACCGGGGAGTCCCTGCCCGTTGAGAAGGTATCGCGCAGCCGCGACCCGCAGCAGATGAACCCGCTCGAGTGCGACACCCTGTGCTTTATGGGCACCACGGTGGTCAGCGGCACGGCGCAGGCAATTGTCACCGCCACCGGCGGCAATACCTGGTTTGGACAGCTTGCCGGGCGCGTCAGCGAGCAGGAGAGCGAGCCGAACGCCTTCCAGAAAGGCATTGGTCGCGTCAGCATGCTGCTGATCCGCTTTATGATGGTCATGACGCCGATTGTCCTGCTGATCAACGGCTACACCAAAGGCGACTGGTGGGAGGCGGCGCTGTTTGCGCTCTCCGTGGCCGTCGGCCTGACGCCGGAAATGCTGCCGATGATCGTTACCTCCACGCTGGCGCGCGGGGCGGTCAAACTCTCTAAACAAAAGGTGATCGTCAAACACCTCGACGCCATTCAGAACTTTGGCGCGATGGACATTCTCTGCACCGATAAAACCGGCACCCTGACGCAGGATAAAATCGTGCTGGAGAACCACACCGACATCGCCGGTAAAACCAGCGAGCGCGTGCTCCACAGCGCGTGGCTGAACAGCCACTACCAGACCGGGCTGAAAAACCTGCTCGACGTGGCGGTGCTGGAAGGCGTGGACGAGGAGGCCGCCCGTACGCTCTCCGGCCGCTGGCAGAAGGTGGACGAAATCCCGTTCGACTTCGAGCGCCGCCGCATGTCGGTGGTGGTGAGCGAGCAGCCGGACGTGCACCAGCTGATCTGCAAAGGCGCGCTGCAGGAGATCCTGAACGTCTCCACGCAGGTGCGCCACAACGGGGAGATCGTGCCGCTGGACGACACCATGCTGCGCCGCATCAAGCGCGTCACCGACAACCTGAACCGTCAGGGGCTGCGCGTGGTGGCGGTGGCGAGCAAATTCCTGCCCGCGCGGGAGGGGGACTATCAGCGTATCGACGAATCCGATTTGATCCTCGAGGGTTACATCGCATTCCTCGATCCGCCGAAAGAGACCACCGCACCGGCGCTGAAGGCGCTGAAGGCGAGCGGCATCACCGTCAAAATTCTCACCGGTGACAGCGAGCTGGTGGCGGCCAAAGTGTGCCACGAAGTGGGGCTGGACGCGGGCGACGTGGTGGTGGGGAGCGACATTGAGCACCTCACCGACGACGAACTGGCGCAGCTTGCCCAGCGCACGACGCTGTTTGCCCGCCTGACGCCGATGCACAAAGAGCGCATTGTGACGCTGCTGCGTCGTGAAGGGCACGTGGTGGGCTTTATGGGCGACGGCATCAACGATGCGCCCGCGCTGCGTGCGGCGGACATTGGCATCTCCGTGGACGGCGCCGTGGATATCGCCCGTGAAGCGGCGGATATCATCCTGCTAGAAAAGAGCCTGATGGTGCTGGAGGAGGGCGTCATCGAAGGGCGTCGCACCTTCGCCAACATGCTCAAGTACATCAAAATGACCGCCAGCTCCAACTTCGGTAACGTCTTCAGCGTGCTGGTGGCGAGCGCGTTTCTGCCGTTCCTGCCGATGCTGCCGCTGCACCTGCTGATCCAGAACCTGATGTACGATGTCTCTCAGGTAGCGATCCCGTTTGATAACGTTGACGACGAGCAGATCCAGAAGCCGCAGCGCTGGAACCCCGCCGATCTGGGCCGCTTCATGCTGTTCTTTGGGCCGATCAGCTCCATCTTCGACATTCTGACCTTCTGCCTGATGTGGTTTGTGTTCCACGCCAACACCCCGGAACACCAGACGCTGTTCCAGTCCGGCTGGTTCGTGGTAGGTCTGCTGTCCCAGACGCTGATTGTGCATATGATCCGCACGCGCCGCATTCCGTTCATCCAGAGCCGTGCCGCGTGGCCGCTGATTGTAATGACGGGCATTGTGATGGCGCTGGGTATCGCGCTGCCGTTCTCGCCTCTTGCAGGTTACCTGCAGCTGCAGGCGCTGCCGCTGAGCTACTTCCCATGGCTGGTGGCGATCCTCGCGGGCTATATGGTGCTGACGCAGATGGTGAAAGGATTCTATGCGCGTCGATATGGGTGGCAGTAAGCTCATTTTGCCATAATCCAAACGTAGGCCGGGTAAGGCGAAGCCGCCACCCGGCATCTGGCTTTCCTCCCAAATTCAACAACCTGTGATCTCCGTCGGCGCATTCGCTTGACGACAATTTGTACGCATGTTAACAGAATGTTTTGCCTGTATTTGGCCCGTCAGATAAGGAACATTCATGTTACGGTACAGTCTCTTAACCGCCGGGCTTATGCTCGGCGCCTCCGCTTTTGCCGCGCCGGCAGGCGACCTTCCCCTGATGCCCTGGCCTGTGAAGGTTGAACGCCCGACGACGCAGGGCGCGCTGGTGCTTAACAATCAACTCTCCGTGAGCGTCAGCGGCGACGATCTGGGGGACGCGGTCAACCGCCTGCGCCAGCGCATTGCGCTGCAAACCGGCTGGACGCTACAGCCACAGGCCGAAAAACCTGACAAGCCGACCATCCGTATCGCCATCGCTAAAAAGGTGAAGCCGCAGCCGCTGCCGGACAGCGATGAGAGCTACAAACTCATTGTGGATGCCAACGGCGTGAACATCTCCGCTAACACCCGCTTTGGCGCATTGCGCGCAATGGAAACCTTGCTCCAACTGATGCAGAACGGTGCCGAAAACACTTCGATTCCGTGGGTTACCATCGAAGATTCGCCGCGCTTCCCGTGGCGCGGGCTGCTGCTCGATTCGGCGCGCCATTTCATCCCGTTACCCGATATCAAACGCCAGATCGACGGTATGGCCGCGGCCAAGCTCAACGTCCTGCACTGGCATCTGACTGACGATCAGGGCTGGCGCTTTACCTCGAAGCGTTATCCAAAATTAACCCAGCTTGCCAGCGACGGGCTGTTCTACACCCCTGAGCAGATGCGCGAGATTGTGCGTTACGCTGCCGAACGCGGCATACGCGTGGTGCCGGAAATCGATATGCCGGGCCACGCCTCAGCGATTGCCGTCGCCTATCCAGAACTGATGAGCGCGCCGGGGCCGTACGCTATGGAGCGCCACTGGGGCGTGCTGAAGCCGGTGCTAGATCCCACCAAAGAGGCGACCTACACCTTCGCCGACGCGATGGTCAGCGAACTGGCGGCGATCTTCCCCGATCCGTATCTGCATATCGGCGGCGATGAGGTGGACGACAGCCAGTGGAAGGCAAACGCGGCGATCCAGAGATTTATGCGCGACAACAAACTGGCGGACAGCCACGCGCTGCAGGCGTATTTCAACCGCAAGCTGGAGACGATCCTTGAGAAGCACCACCGGCAGATGGTCGGCTGGGATGAGATCTACCATCCCGATCTGCCGAAAAGCATTCTGATCCAGTCCTGGCAGGGGCAGGACGCGCTGGGGCAGGTGGCGCAGAACGGCTATAAGGGCATTCTCTCAACCGGCTTCTACCTCGACCAGCCCCAGTCCACAGCCTATCACTACCGCAACGAAATCGTGCCGCAGGGGCTGAATGGCGTGGACGTGATAGCGGACACCGACAGCGTCCAGAGCTGGGCTTTCTCCATGCCGCGCCTGAAGGGCAAGCCTGTGGAAGGCAGCTTTACGCTGGTGAAAGGCGACGCCGGGTGGCGCGGTTTTATTGATTTTGCCGGGAAATCGCGTCGGGCGGTGAATAACATTCAGTGGCGCGACGACAACCAGGTGACCTTTACCGTCGACACCTGGATGGGTGAAACGCGCCCGGTGGTCAACGTTGATAACGACAAACTCACCGGCTATTTCCTGGTGGGAAACACCCGCTACCCGATTAGCGGCGCGCGTCTGGACGACGTGCCGAAAGGTACCCCTCCGGTCGTGCCGGACGTGGCGAATCAGGCCAACCTGCTCGGCGGCGAAGCCGCGCTGTGGGCGGAAAACGTGGTCGCGCCGGTGCTGGACATCCGCCTGTGGCCGCGCGCCTTTGCGGTGGCGGAGCGGCTGTGGTCCGCGCAGGACGTCAACGACGTCGATAATATGTATACCCGCCTGCAGGCGATGGACAGCTGGTCGACGGTGTCCGTCGGGCTGCAGCAGCATACCCAGCAGCAGGTGCAGTTCACGCGCCTCGCTAATAATGCCGACACCCTGCCGCTGCAAATCCTCGCCCAGGCGCTCGAGCCGGCCCAGTATTACACCCGCCAGCACCTGAAGTTCCAGGCCGGAAACTACCATCAGTTTGAGCCGCTTAACAGACTTGCAGATGCGTTGAACGCCGAAAGCGCCACCGTGCGCCAGATGCACAAGTGGGCGGACCGCCTGGTGAGCGACGCGGAAGACACGGAGAGCGCCGAGGCGCTGCGCCACGTCTTTAACCGCTGGCAGAACAACACCAGCGACGTGCTGGCCTTGAGCGAAAACAGCTATCAGCTGAAGGCCATTAAGCCGGTCATTCTGGAGGTGGATAAGCTGGCCTCGATTGGCCTGAGGCTGACGGATCTGGTGGCGCGTCAGGGGACGCTGGACGACAAAGAGATCGCGTCGATTCAGAGCGAGCTGGACAGCGCGGCGAAGGTGCAGGATGAGGTGGTGATTGCGGCGGTCTATCCGCTGGAGACGCTGCTACCCGCCACGCGAAATCAGTAACACACATGCCCGGTGACGCTGCGCTTACCGGGCCTACGTGGTGTGTAGGCCCGGCAAACGAAGTGCCGCCGGGCGTAAAGGCCACTCAGTTCTTCAGAACCCACGCCTCTTTCCAGTGTGCGCCAACGCCTGGCTCATACTGGTTTGCGGTCGGGCTGTACTGCACGCAGAAGCCGCTGTACGGGAAAGGCTTACATTCGTAGGTCTTACCGTCTTTAGGCTGAAGCACCACGGTACCTGCCTTGTACGACGCGATATTGTCCGGGAAGGTAAAGTCGTGGTGGCCGGTGCTGTCCGCAGCGGCATCGCCTTCCAGCATCAGGTTCAGGACGTCCTGCGCGAACAGGGTGCCGTCTTTATTGGTCGCGTAGTATTTCAGCATGTGGTGACCGGCGGTCACGTCGGTCAGGGTCATGGTGACGTCCTGATTGCTGTTGTTCATGTCCTGCTTCAGGTAGCCTTTTTCCGCACCGTGGTGGTTCATCACGTGTGCTTCAAAATTCACGTCACCCTGCGTATTCACGTGGAAGGTCACGGTCGCGTTGCCATGTTCGATTTTGCTGTATTGCAGATCGGTAACGGCGATGGTTTCGCTCACCTGCGCTTTCTGCTCTTCATAAGAGATAGCAACGGACTGCAGCGTGCTGCCGTCTTTCACGAATACGCTGTTGGCGCCGTGAACCGGGCTGATGTCACCGGCTTCATCCTTCACGCCGACGCGCACGTCGTGCTGCGCGGTGTTGATCTTCTGCGCCAGATCGTAGGACCACTGGTTAGCGTCGCCTTGTTCAGCAGAGCCGATGGTCATCTCGGTGCGCATGGCGGTCACTTCGCCGTGGGCGTCGAAGAAGCGTGCGATAACTTTATCGCCCACGTTCAGGTTATTACCGGCAATCTGGCCGCTCAGGGTTTTGCTCCACTCGGACACAACCGCAGGTGTTTCGTCCGGGGTAACGTTGCCGCCATTCCCGAAATCAACGTCGATAGCCTGATAGAAGCTGTTTGTGGTATCTGCAATTTCCCATACGCCGTAAATTACCTGATAACCTGTGCGTTCAGGAACATTACAGGTCATGGATTTAGTTACGGCTGGCGCCTGGCTATTTCCGTTAATTGTACAGAACGGGGTTAATTCAAACTGATCGCGAGTTAGCGGTTTATTTGGATCCCAGTTTTGTTTGGTAATGTAATAACGCCAGTTGGTAGTTTTGTGCGGCGCAGTATGGTGCCAGACAAATTCATGCGGGCCCGCGGTCATCGGGTTTTTAGTCCACGCATTCAGGCTCTGCTTATCCAGCTGAGAATATTGAGAGATACCCGCGCTGGCGAGGTGTCCGTCTGCTGGCTCTGCCCCGGTCGGGAAGCCGGAGGTTTTCTCTACACTCTGCGGTTCATACTGTACGGAGCCGCAATCAATATTTTGACCCAGCTTACACATATAGGCGCGGCTGGCAGGAGATTCAATATATCCGTGAGCAAATGCCGAAGATGCAACGGTCACTGTTGCGAGGGCAAGTGCAATTTTTGAAAGTTTCATTACTCATCCATTATTAGAGAATATTACTAGGCGAGGGAGAGTCTAATAATGGATCTGGCTCTGTGTCATTTTACCCGGAGAGTAAAAATAACCGAAATAAAAAAGGCAGCCCGAGCTGCCTTCTGTTTATTGAAATGTATTAACGACGTACGGCGATCGCTTCAATTTCAATTTTCACGTCTTTTGGCAGACGCGCCACTTCCACGCAGGAGCGCGCCGGGAAGGTGGCGTTGTGCTCGGTGAAGAACGCTTCGTAAGTGGCGTTAACGGTGGCGAAGTCGTTGAGATCTTTCACGAACACCGTCGTTTTGACGATATCACCCACTTTCAGGCCCGCAGATTCAACGATAGCCTGCACGTTTTCCAGCGACTGACGCGCCTGCGCCGCCACGTCGGACGGTACTTCACCGGTTTTCGGATTTACAGGGATCTGGCCAGAGGTGATGATCATGCTGCCCAGATCAACGCCCTGAACGTATGGGCCGATAGCCGCTGGTGCATTTTCCGTCGCGAGTACTTTGCTCATTTTTTCTCCAGAATTACAGCGTTAAGAATGTTCCCGGCCATTATAACAGCCGGGATTTCATTACCAACCTCAATTAGTTGGCCAGCACCACATAATGGGAAAACTCTTTTTCGCAGTATTTGCATTTGAGCGCGATGTCATTGGCGCGCTTTTTCACTGCAAAGCTGGACGAAACCGGCTCGGCGTGGCTGATGCAGTTGCTGTTCGGGCAGACCAGCACGCTTTCGATGCGCTCCGGCAGGCTCGGGCGGGATTTGCCCACCACGTCGTAATCGTCGATGCGGTTAACCGTGGCGTCCGGCGCGTACAGCGACAGCTGGTTGACCTGCTCGTCGGTCAGGAAGGTGTTCTCGATCTTGATCAGATCTTTACGGCCCATTTCGCCGGACGGCAGGTTCAGGCCGATGGTGATGCGCTGGTCGGTTTCGGTCAGTTTGAACAGCGTCAGCAGCTTAAAGCCCACCTGCGCAGGGATGTGGTCAATCACGGTGCCACGCTTGATGGCTTCAACCTGGAGTTTGTTATCGTGTGTCATGGTCGTCTCCCCTTACAGAGCTAATTCGCGATTCAGAACCAGTGCCAGTAACGCCTGGCGAGCGAAGATGCCGTTTCCGGCCTGCTGGAAGTACCAGGCGTGCGGCGTTTTATCCACGTCGGTGGCAATCTCATCGATGCGCGGCAGCGGGTGCAGCACCTTCATGTTGTCGCGCGCGCCGTCGAGGTCGCTGGCGCGCAGCACGAACTGCGCCTTCACGTTGGCGTATTCGGATGGATCCAGACGCTCTTTCTGCACGCGGGTCATATAGAGAATATCCACGTTGCCCACCACCTCTTCGATGCTGGCGTGCAGGCTCCACGTAATGCCTTTCTCGTCCAGCATGTCGAGGATGTACTGCGGCATCGCCAGCGCGTCCGGGGCGATGAAGAAGAAGCGGTTGCCGCTAAATTTCGCCAGCGCCTGGGTCAGGGAGTGGACGGTGCGGCCATACTTCAGGTCGCCGACCATGGCGATGTTCAGGTTTTCAAGCGTGCCCTGCGTCTCCTGAATGGTGAACAGGTCCAGCAGGGTCTGCGTCGGATGCTGGTTGGCGCCGTCACCGGCGTTCAGCACCGGAATACCGCCGGAAAACTCGGTCGCCAGACGCGCCGCGCCCTCCTGCGGATGACGCATCACAATCGCGTCCACGTAGGTGCTGATCACTGAAATGGTATCCGCCAGGGTTTCGCCTTTTTTGCCCAGCGACGTGTTGCTGCTGTCCGAGAAGCCCACCACGCTCGCGCCCAGGCGGTGCATGGAGGTTTCAAAGGAGAGGCGGGTGCGCGTCGAGGCTTCAAAGAAACAGCTCGCGATCACCTTGTGCTTCAGCAGCTCCGGCTGCGGATTGGCCTTCAGTTTTGCCGCGGTTTCCAGAACCAGTTCCAGCTCTTCGCGGCTGAGGTCGTTTATGGAAATGATGTGTTTTTGATAAAGCGGATTCATGTTTATCTCCTGACGCCGGGCAAAAAAAAGCCCCTCAAATGAGGGGCTCTGGGAATAGGTTTAGCAACGGGAAGAAAAACGGCAGGCCAGCGTCTGATTTCAGACGCGGTAAGACGTTATGTCGTACACGCTTGACCATGCTTCCTCCCGGCAAATTGTCGGGCATTATACGCAGCTCGTTTTTGGGATCAAGCGATTTAATGCACGCTTTACTCAATGCAAACGGTTCTTTATGAATATTAATGCATTCTTAGTAAATAATTAATTTGCTTATGCACCAGCGCGGTACGCTTCACCACTCGGGGCGCGACCCAGACGATACTGCTTCCCGCCACCACGCCTAAAATTTCCGGTAACTGGTGATAATCCAGAATACGCGCCACCGCGCGGCCATATCCGGCAACGGTATGAATAAGGATAAATTCGCTATTGTGCTCCACGCTCACCACCATTTCGGAGACGGTACGCGCGGCGTCGGGGGCAGGGCGCAGCTGGGGATTCAGCGAATAAATCTTTAGCCCTTTGGCATTGCGAATTTTTATGACGCCAAGCAGCTTGAGCAGACGTGAAACGGTGGACTGGCTGATGGTCTCAAAACCCCGCTCCTGCAAGTCGCGGCGGATCTCTTCCTGAGAGAGATAGCTCTTTTCCGCGATCAGACGCTGGCAGACCGTTAGCTGTAGTTGCTCTTTGGGAGAGTACTCTTCGTAATCCATCATAGTTCCCATATCAGTTCCCGAAATAACCGGTGGCACCGCACCGATCCGTAGGCCGGATGAGCGCAGCGCCATCCGGAAAATCACAACAACGCGCCCAGGCTTAACGCCACCATAATCACCACCGTCAAAATCCCCAGCAGCGGCGCGACCCATTTCAGATAACGCACGTAGGGCACGCGGGCGATAGCCAGCCCGCCCATCACGACGGCAGAGGTGGGGGTGATAAGGTTAACGATGCCGGACGCCGACTGGTAAGCCGTAACCACCAGGTCGCGGTTGACGTTAGCGAAATCGGCAAGGGGCGCCATGATCGGCATCGTCAGAACGGCTAGGCCGGACGAAGAAGGCACAAGAAACGACAGCACCACCTCCAGCCAGTACATCACGTTAATGAACGCCACCGTCGACAATCCGGTGACCATCCCCTCGGCGCTGTGCAAAATGGTGTGGGTAATCATGCCCTTATCCATAATCACTACGATACCGCGCGCGATGCCGATAATCAGCGCGACGCCCAGCAAATCTCGCGCGCCGTTGATAAACGTCGACGTCAGCTCCTCTTCGCTCATGCGGGCGATAAGCCCAACGATAATGGCGCTGGCGAGGAACACCGCCGAGATCTCCGCCATCCACCAGCCCAGCACCGCCACGCCGTAGATCATCACCGCGAAAGCGAGGGCGAAAATCACCAGGATGAGTTTGCGCACCGGGGTAAATTCCAGCGACTGCTCGCCCTTGTTGCCGAGGAAGTGGGCGAGGTTCTCCTCCTGTTTATCCGCCACGATCGACAGCGACGGATCTTTGCGCACCTTACGGGCATAGCGCATCACCCACGCCACGCAGATGATCCAGCCGATGACCAGCAGCGCGATGCGCAGCATGATCCCATTGGTGAAGGGGATCCCGGCGGCGTTGGCGGCGATCACCGTGGCGAACGGGTTAATGGTGGACCCGAGCGTGCCGATCCCCGCCCCGAGCAGTACGGTGGACGCGGCAACCACCGGATCGAACCGCGCCGCCAGCATCACCGGCACCAGTAAGGTATAGAAGGGCAGCGACTCTTCGGCCATGCCGTAAATCGTGCCGCCTGCGGCAAACAGCGCCATCAGGATCGGGATCATCCACTCTTCGCGCCCGCGCAGCCTGGTGGTGACGCGCTCGATCCCGGCGTCAATTGCCCCGGTTTTGGTGACGATCCCGAGAAATCCCCCGATGATCAGGATAAACAGCGCGACGTCGATCGCCCCGGCCTGGCCGGACTCCGGATCGTACAGTCCGGCAATCGGGGCCATCAGCACCGACACCAGCCCCTGCGGGTGCGATGCCACGTGCGCATAGGTGCCGGCAACCGGCACCTCTTTGCCGAGCGCCGCGTTCATCGCCATATGGTACTGCCCGGCCGGAACAATCCACGTCAGCACGGCAACCACGGCAATCAGAAAAAAGAGAATGGTGTAAGCGGAGGGAAACTTGAACTTGCCCATGATGTTCTCCTGAAACCCGGCGCACCCCGCGGCGCGCCGGGCGGTGATTAGTCGCCGAGTGTCGCCACCATGACCGCCTTAATGGTGTGCATGCGGTTTTCTGCTTCGTCAAAGACGATGGAGTTCGGTGATTCAAAGACCTCTTCCGTCACCTCCAGCCCCTTCAGGCCGTACGCCATCTCGATCTCGCGGCCCACTTTAGTGTGCTCGTTGTGGAACGCGGGCAGGCAGTGCATGAACTTGACGTTCGGGTTGCCGGTGGCCTTCATGACGTCCGCGTTGATTTGATACGGCTTCATCAGGCTGACGCGCTCGGCCCAGGCCTCCTTCGGCTCTCCCATGGAGACCCACACGTCGGTGTAGAGGAAATCGGTGCCGTGCACGCCTTCTTCCACGTCGTCGGTGAGGGTGATGCGCGCGCCCGTTTCTTTGGCGATGGCGCGGCACTGCTCAACCAGCCCGGCTTCCGGCCAGAAGGATTTCGGTGCCACGAGGCGGATATCCATCCCCATCTTGGCCGCGCCGACCATCAGGGAGTTGCCCATGTTATTCCGCGCGTCGCCGAGATAGGCAAAGCTCAGCTCCGGCAGGGTTTTGCCCGGGGAGTGCTCCAGCATGGTCATCAGGTCGGCGAGAATTTGCGTCGGGTGGAACTCGTCGGTCAGGCCGTTCCATACCGGCACGCCCGCGTACTCGCCCAGCTCCTCGACGATGGCCTGGCCGTAGCCGCGGTACTCGATGCCGTCATACATGCGGCCCAGCACGCGGGCGGTGTCTTTCATCGACTCTTTATGGCCGATCTGCGACCCGCTTGGGCCGAGGTAGGTAACCTGCGCGCCCTGGTCAAACGCGCCCACTTCGAAAGCGCAGCGGGTGCGGGTGGAGGTTTTTTCAAAGATCAGGGCGATGTTTTTTCCGACCAGCGTCTGCTTTTCGCGCCCGGCTTTTTTGGCCGCCTTCAGCTCGATGGCGAGGTCGATCAGGTACTGAATTTCCGCCGGGGTGTAGTCCAGCAGTTTGAGGAAGTTGCGGTTTTTCAGATTGATGGTCATGGCTAAATCCTTTTTAAAATGAGTGATCAGTTACGAATCAGCGTGCCTTTCTCGCCCGCCAAAATCTCCGCGCCGTCGGCCAGCGCGCCGATCCCGGCAATGCCGTTGCAGGCCTCAACAAATTCGCGGCAGGCGGCCACTTTCGGCCCCATCGATCCGGCGTCGAACGTCATGCCTTTAAGCAGTTCCGGCGTCACCTGTGCCAGCGGGCGCTGGGTCGGCTTGCCCCAGTCGAGGTACACCGCGTCGGCATCGGTGAGGATCAGCAGGGCATCGGCCTCGATCTGGCGCGCCAGCAGGGCAGCGGAGAGGTCTTTGTCGATCACCGCCTCAACGCCGCGATAGCCGTTGGCGTTCTCCACTACCGGCACGCCGCCGCCGCCGTTGCAGATGACCAGGTGGTCACGCTGGATCAGCGCCGTAATGGCATCGCTCTCCACGATGCGCTTCGGCTGCGGAGAGGGCACCACGCGGCGGAAATAGGTGCCGTCGGCCCTGAACGTCCAGCCTTTTTCTGCGGCCAGCGCTTTCGCCTGCGCTTCGCTGTACACCGGGCCGATGTACTTGGTCGGGTTGCTGAACGCCGGATCGGCGGCGTCCACTTCCACCTGGGTGAGCAGGACGCTCACCTCGCGCTGAGGCAGATTGTTTTTCAGCGCCTGCTGGAGCATGTAGCCGATCATCCCCTGGCTTTCCGCGCCGAGAACGTCCAGCGGGTAGGGCGTCACTTTGTCGTAGGCGCTGTTCTGCAATGCCAGCAGCCCGACCTGCGGCCCGTTGCCGTGCACCAGCACCACGCGCCACTGCGCCGTCAGCCCGGCGATGGTACGGGCGGCCTGCTCAATGTTCTGGCGCTGGATATCCGCTTCCAGCGGCTCGCCGCGCTTGAGCAGCGCGTTGCCGCCAAGGGCCACAACCAGAGTGGGTTTTCGTTCCATGATGGCTCCTTAAATTCCGTCGCGTTCCAGTGGGCAGCTCATGCAGCGCGCGCCGCCGCGACCGCGTCCCAGCTCGTCGCCGGGGATCGGCAGCACGGTAATGCCCGCTTTGTCGTACTTCTCGTTGGTCCAGACGTTACGCTCGTAGCCAATCACCACGCCCGGGCGGATGGTCAGAACGTTGTTGGCGTCGTTCCACTGCTCGCGTTCCGCTTCAAAGGCGTCGCCGCCGGTGGTGATCAGGCGGACCTGGTTAATGCCGAGGGCTTTTTCGATGGCGTGCAGCAGGTCGGTTTCCTGAGTGCGCAGCAGGCCGCCGCGTCCGTCCGGCGTGAGCGTCCAGCACTGGGCGTCTTTACGCACCACTTCCGGATAGACGGAGAAGGTATCCACGTCGATGTGGGTCATCACCGTGTCGAGGTGCATGCAGGAGCGATGTTTAGGCAGCTCAACGGCGATTACGCGTTCGGCCTGACGGTGTTTAAACAGGCTGTTGGCGAGGAACTCCACGCCCTGCGGCGTCGTGCGCTCGGACATGCCGATCAATACCGCGCCGCGGCCAATCACCAGTACGTCACCGCCTTCTAAGGTGGCGTGGTCGTAATTAATATTCTCGTCGCCGAAATACTTAATAAAATCGCCGTCGGCAAATGCCGGGTGCCAGCGATATATCGCGCGCAGATTATTGGTTTCACGCTGGCGGGCGGGTTTCGCCATCGGGTTAATGGACACGCCGTTATAAATCCAGCAGGAGGTATCGCGGGTAAATAAATGGTTCGGCAGCGGCTTCATAATAAAATCATTCGCCGTGTGGGTATCCACTACCATATTTTTAATGGCTGCCGGAATTTCGCCGTAGGTTAATCCCCCGCTTAATCGCCGCGCCAGTTCGCGGTGCGGCATATCCGCCAGCCAGCCGCGCACGTCGCCGGCAAAGGTTGGCCCGAGGCGATAGTCGGAAATTTGTGTTTCAAGAAGCCAGGCTTTCGCTTCTGCGATATCAAGGGTTTGCGTGAGCAGGTCGGTCAACAGCAGGACTTCCACACCATGCTCGCGCAGCGTGTTTGCGAAGATGTCATGCTCCTCACCCGCCCGTTCAACCGACAGTACATCATCAAATAACAGCTCCTGACAGTTTGAGGGCGTTAACCGCTTCAGACTTAAATTAGGGCGGTGCAGCATAACGCTACGCAATTGACCAATTTCAGAACCGACGTAATGCTTTTCCATAATTATTCCTTTAACTGTTTTTCAGAATAAAAAGGGCATGCGCCATGTGGTGTGTTTAATTACATGGCGGCTAAGCTCAATTGATTTCGTGATTTATACTAGGCAGTTAAATAATCCGTAATGTGATATTGCTCACGCGAAAATGGATATTAATGAGTTTGTTTTCATTTGCATGATTCGCATCAGATAATGATTAATTTCATATTATTGGGAGTTGAATAGCTAAGCAGGATCCGGTGGCATTATTTGAGGTTGTTATTATTTTGTAGAATTACACATTTTGTAATTATTGGTTATGCATTTGATTTTAAACGATTAAATGAAATTGAAAGAATGGCTATGCAATAATGACAATTAACTATTTTTGACTTAAGGAAAATCCATAAATAATTATTGGCTTATAACGGAAATTATCAAAGTCGTAAAATGTGATACGGCAGCGGGTTTTGTTATTATGTTCTTTATTTCAGTGGGTTATGTGAGAACCTTAGCGCGCGCGAAATGAGGTTATGCATAACCGCTGCATAATTGCCTGGGCAGGATTAACAGCGGGTTAACACCTTTCCCAATAAACATGCGCTCGCGCAAGCCTCGTCGAAAAAGGGCTGGTATGGCAGGCTTAACTCTCGTATAAAAGACAAAAATGAAACGTTGTTTTACATCGAGAGGTTTCCCATGATTATCGGCAACATCCACCATCTGCAGTCCTGGCTGCCTGACGCGCTGCGCCAGGCCATTGAGCACGTTAAAGCCCACGTCACCGACGCCACGCCGCTCGGCAAGCATGACATCAACGGCAACAGCCTGTTTTATCTGGTGTCAGAAGACATGACCCAGCCGTTCGCCGAGCGCCGCGCCGAGTACCACGCGCGCTATCTGGATATCCAGATTGTGCTGAAGGGCCAGGAAGGGATGACGTTCAGCACCCTGCCGCACGGCACGCCGGACACCGACTGGCTGGCGGATAAAGACATCGCGTTCCTGCCGGAAGGTGAGCAGGAGAAAACCGTGGTGCTGAGCGAAGGGGATTTTGTGGTGTTCTGGCCGGGTGAAGTGCATAAGCCGCTGTGCGCGGTGGGGGAGCCTGCTAAGGTCAGAAAAGTGGTTGTTAAAATGCTGGTGGAGTAATTTCCCCTCACCCCAGCCCTCTCCCACAGGGAGAGGGCTGGGGCACCAGACCGCACCCACGCATAATGTGATCCAGCTTAAACTTCCCGCACTTCCTCCTCATCTCCCATTTACCTCCCCTTTTTCTGCGTCATAGTATGATCGTTAAATTAATGAACGCTGTTCTATAATGTAGAACAAAATGATTCAACAAGGAGATCTCATGCCGCAGTCCGCGTTGTTCACGGGAATCATTCCCCCTGTCTCCACCATTTTTACCGCCGACGGCCAGCTTGATGAGCAGGGCACCGCCGCGCTGATCGACGATCTCATCAAAGCGGGCGTTGACGGCCTGTTCTTCCTGGGCAGCGGCGGCGAGTTCTCCCAGCTCAGCGCCGAAGAGCGTAAGACCATTGCCCGCTTTGCTATCGATCATGTCGATCGTCGTGTGCCGGTGCTGATCGGCACCGGCGGCACCAACGCCCGGGAAACCATTGAACTCAGCCAGCACGCGCAGCAGGCGGGCGCGGACGGCATCGTGGTGATCAACCCCTACTACTGGAAGGTGTCGGAAGTGAACCTGATCCGCTATTTCGAGCAGGTGGCCGACAGCGTCACGCTGCCGGTGATGCTCTATAACTTCCCGGCGCTGACCGGGCAGGATCTGACTCCGGCGCTGGTGAAAACCCTGGCCGATTCGCGCAGCAATATTATCGGCATCAAAGACACCATAGACTCCGTCGCCCACCTGCGCAGCATGATCCTCACCGTTAAAGCCGCTCATCCGCACTTCACCGTGCTGTGCGGCTACGACGATCATCTGTTTAATACCCTGCTGCTCGGCGGCGACGGGGCGATTTCGGCCAGCGGCAACTTTGCCCCGCAGGTGTCGGTGGATCTTCTGAAAGCCTGGCGGGATAAAGACGTGGCGAAAGCGGCTGAGTATCATCAGACCCTGCTGCAAATCCCGCAGATGTATCAGCTGGATACGCCGTTTGTGAACGTCATTAAAGAGGCGATCGTGCTTTGTGGTCGTCCTGTCTCCACGCACGTGCTGCCGCCCGCCACGCCGCTGGACGAGCCGCGTAAGGCGCAGCTGAAAACCCTGCTGCAACAGCTCAAGCTCTGCTGAGCCGGACGATAACGATGACCATTGAGAAAATTTTCACCCCACAGGACGATGCGTTTTATGCGGTGATCACCCACGCGGCGGGGCCGCAGGGCGCGCTGCCGCTGACCCCGCAGATGCTGATGGAATCCCCAAGCGGCAACCTGTTCGGCATGACGCAGAACGCCGGGATGGGCTGGGACGCCAACAAGCTGACCGGCAAAGAGGTGCTGATTATCGGTACCCAGGGCGGTATTCGCGCCGGGGACGGACGCCCGGTTGCGCTGGGCTACCACACCGGGCACTGGGAAATCGGCATGCAGATGCAGGCGGCGGCGAAGGAGATCACCCGCAACGGCGGGATCCCGTTTGCGGCCTTCGTCAGCGATCCGTGCGACGGGCGCTCGCAGGGCACGCACGGCATGTTCGACTCTCTGCCGTACCGCAACGACGCGGCGATCGTGTTTCGCCGTCTGATCCGCTCCCTGCCCACGCGCCGGGCGGTGATCGGCGTCGCCACCTGCGATAAAGGGCTACCCGCAACCATGATCGCGCTGGCCTCCATGCACGACCTGCCGACCATTCTGGTGCCGGGCGGGGCGACGCTGCCGCCAACCGTGGGGGAAGACGCAGGCAAGGTGCAGACCATCGGCGCGCGCTTTGCCAACCACGAGCTCTCATTGCAGGAGGCCGCCGAGCTCGGCTGTCGCGCCTGCGCGTCGCCGGGCGGTGGCTGCCAGTTCCTCGGCACGGCGGGCACCTCGCAGGTGGTGGCGGAAGCGCTGGGGCTGGCGCTGCCGCACTCCGCGCTGGCGCCGTCCGGGCAGGCGGTGTGGCTGGAGATCGCCCGCCAGTCGGCGCGGGCGGTGAGCGAGCTGGATAACCGCGGCATTACCACGCGCGATATCCTCACCGATAAAGCCATCGAAAACGCCATGGTGATCCACGCGGCGTTCGGCGGTTCCACGAACTTACTGCTGCACATCCCGGCCATCGCCCACGCGGCGGGCTGCACTATTCCGGACGTAGAGCACTGGACGCGCGTCAACCGTAAGGTGCCGCGCCTGGTGAGCGTGCTGCCCAACGGCCCGGACTACCACCCGACCGTGCGCGCGTTCCTCGCAGGCGGCGTGCCGGAAGTGATGCTCCACCTGCGCGATCTCGGCCTGCTGCATCTGGACGCCATGACCGTTACCGGCCAGACGGTGGGCGAGAACCTCGACTGGTGGCAGACGTCCGAGCGCCGTAAGCGCTTCCGCCAGTGCCTGCGCGAGCAGGACGGCGTGGACCCGGATGACGTGATCCTGCCGCCGGAGAAAGCAAAAGCGAAAGGGCTGACCTCGACGGTCTGCTTCCCGACGGGCAACATCGCGCCGGAAGGTTCGGTGATCAAGGCCACGGCGATCGACCCGTCGGTGGTGGGTGACGATGGCGTTTACCGCCACACCGGCCGGGTGCGGGTGTTTGTCTCGGAAGCGCAGGCGATCAAGGCCATCAAGCGGGAAGAGATTGCGCAGGGCGATATCATGGTGGTGATCGGCGGCGGGCCGTCCGGCACCGGCATGGAAGAGACCTACCAGCTCACTTCCGCGCTGAAGCATATCTCCTGGGGCAAGACGGTGTCGTTAATCACCGATGCGCGCTTCTCGGGCGTGTCGACGGGCGCCTGCTTCGGCCACGTGTCGCCGGAGGCGCTGGCGGGGGGACCGATTGGCAAGCTGCGCGACAACGACATCATCGAGATTGCCGTGGACCGACTGACCCTTACGGGCAGCGTGAACTTTATCGGCACGGCGGACAACCCGCTGACGCCGGAGGAGGGCGCGCGCGAGCTGGCGCTGCGGCAGACGCACCCGGACCTGCACGCCCACGACTTTTTGCCGGACGATACCCGGCTGTGGGCGGCATTGCAGTCCGTAAGCGGCGGCACCTGGAAAGGCTGTATTTATGACACCGATAAAATTATTGAGGTAATTAACGCCGGTAAAAAAGCGCTCGGCATTTAATTATTTCTCACGCGATTGTCGTCTACGGAATATATTCCGTGGGCGGCTTTTACGTATCTGTGATTTGTTAATTTAAACAATACGTTGCGATATATCGTTGGCGTCACAAAAGCAAAATAACGTAATTCAGAAATAAGATATGACCATTGCTGGTTAATTGAACAGCTCATTACACTCCATTAACACGATGTTGTAATTCAGCACACTAAATAAGGGTGTAATTCTGATGACGCAATTAACCATGAAAGACAAAATTGGCTACGGGCTGGGTGACACCGCCTGCGGCTTTGTCTGGCAGGCCACGATGTTCCTGCTGGCCTATTTCTACACCGACGTGTTTGGTCTCTCTGCGGGCATTATGGGCACGCTGTTTTTAGTCTCCCGCGTGCTCGATGCCGTGACCGACCCGCTGATGGGGCTGCTGGTAGACCGCACCCGCACGCGGCACGGCCAGTTCCGCCCGTTCCTGCTGTGGGGCGCCATCCCGTTTGGCATCGTCTGCATGCTGACCTTCTACACGCCGGACTTCTCCACGCAGGGCAAAATCATCTACGCCTGCGCGACCTACATTCTCCTGACCCTGGTCTACACCTTCGTTAACGTGCCCTACTGCGCCATGCCCGGCGTCATCACCGCCGACCCGAAAGAGCGCCACGCCCTTCAGTCCTGGCGTTTCTTCCTCGCCGCGGCGGGCTCGCTCGCCATCAGCGGCATCGCGCTGCCGCTGGTCAGCATCATCGGCAAGGGGGATGAGCAGGTGGGCTATTTCGGCGCCATGTGCGTGCTGGGGCTGACCGGCGTGGTGCTGCTCTACGTCTGCTTCTTCACCACCAAAGAGCGCTACACCTTTGAGGTGCAGCCGGGCTCGTCGGTGGCGAAAGATCTCAGGCTGCTGCTGGGCAACGGCCAGTGGCGCATCATGTGCGCGTTCAAGATGATGGCGACCTGCTCCAACGTGGTGCGCGGCGGGGCGACGCTCTACTTCGTGAAATACGTGATGGATCATCCGGAGATGGCGACCCAGTTTTTACTCTACGGCAGCCTCGCCACCATGTTCGGCTCGCTCTGCTCCTCACGCCTGCTGGGGCGCTTCGACCGCGTCACCGCCTTCAAGTGGATCATCGTCGCCTACTCGCTCATCAGCCTGCTGATTTTCTTTACGCCAGCAGAGCATATTGCCCTGATTTTCGCCCTCAACATCCTGTTCCTGTTCGTCTTTAACACCACCACGCCGCTACAGTGGCTGATGGCCTCCGACGTGGTGGACTACGAGGAGAGCCGAAGCGGGCGCCGCCTCGACGGGCTGGTGTTCTCCACCTACCTGTTCAGCCTGAAGATTGGCCTGGCGATTGGCGGGGCGGTGGTGGGTTGGATCCTGGCCTGGGTGAACTACTCCGCCAGCAGCAGCGTGCAGCCGGTTGAGGTGCTCACCACCATCAAAATTCTGTTCTGCGTGGTGCCGGTGGTGCTCTACGCGGGCATGTTCATCATGCTGTCGTTCTACAAGCTCAACGACGACCGCGTGGAGGCCATCAGCCAGCAGCTGATCAAACACCGCGCGGCGCAGGGCGAGGCCGTACCCGACGCCGCGACAGCCGCATCCCATTAACCGGAGGCAACATGGAAATTACTAACCCGATCCTGACCGGCTTCAACCCGGACCCGTCCCTCTGCCGTCAGGGCGAGGACTACTACATAGCCACCTCGACCTTCGAGTGGTTCCCGGGCGTGCGCATCTACCACTCCCGCGACCTGAAAAACTGGTCGCTGGTCAGCACGCCGCTGGACCGCGTGTCGATGCTGGACATGAAGGGCAACCCAGACTCCGGCGGCATCTGGGCGCCTTGCCTGAGCTACGCCGACGGCAAGTTCTGGCTGCTCTATACCGACGTGAAGATTGTCGACTCGCCGTGGAAAAACGGCCGCAACTTCCTCGTCACCGCGCCGTCCATTGAGGGGCCGTGGAGCGAGCCGATCCCGATGGGCAACGGTGGGTTCGATCCGTCCCTGTTCCACGACGACGATGGGCGTAAATACTACCTCTACCGTCCGTGGGGGCCGCGACACCACAGCAACCCGCACAACACCATTGTGATGCAGGAGTTTGACCCGCAGACCGGCACGCTCTCGCCCGAGCGCAAAACGCTGTTTACCGGCACGCCGCTCTGCTACACCGAAGGGGCGCATCTTTATCACCACGCGGGCTGGTACTACCTGATGGTTGCCGAGGGCGGCACCAGCTACGAGCACGCCGTCGTGGTGCTGCGTTCCAAAAATATCGACGGGCCGTACGAGCTGCACCCGGACGTAACGATGATGACCAGCTGGCACCTGCCGGAGAACCCGCTGCAAAAGAGCGGCCACGGCTCGCTGCTGCAAACCCATACGGGAGAATGGTATATGGCCTACCTCACCAGCCGCCCGCTGCGTCTGCCCGGCGTGCCGCTGCTGGCCTCCGGCGGGCGCGGCTACTGCCCGCTGGGGCGCGAGACCGGCATCGCCCGCATTGCGTGGCGCGACGGCTGGCCGTACGTGGAAGGCGGCAAACACGCGCAGCTGACCGTGCCCGGCCCACAGGTGGCGGAGCAGCCCGCAGCCGCTCAGGGTAACTGGCGGGATGATTTCGACGGCAGTACGCTTGACCCGGAGTTGCAGACCCTGCGCATTCCGTTCGATGACACCCTTGGCTCGCTCACCGCGCGCCCGGGCTACTTACGGCTCTACGGCAACGACTCGCTCAACTCGACCTTTACCCAGTCGACCGTGGCGCGCCGCTGGCAGCACTTCACCTTCCGGGCCGAGACGCGGATGCAGTTCTCGCCGGTCCACTTCCAGCAGAGCGCGGGGCTGACCTGCTACTACAACAGCAAAAACTGGAGCTACTGCTTTATGGATTACGAGGAGGGGCAGGGGAGAACCATCAAGGTGATCCAGCTCGACCATAACGTGCCGTCGTGGCCGCTGCACGAGCAGCCCATTCCGGTGCCGGAACATGCGGAGAGCGTCTGGCTGCGGGTAGACGTGGATACGCTGGTCTACCGCTACAGCTACTCGTTCGACGGCGAGACGTGGCACGCCGTGCCGGTGACCTATGAAGCGTGGAAGCTGTCGGATGACTACATCGGAGGGCGCGGCTTCTTTACCGGCGCGTTTGTGGGGCTGCACTGCGAGGACATCAGCGGCGACGGCTGTCACGCGGACTTCGACTACTTCACCTACGAGCCGGTATAGCCCAGCGCGCGTGACAGCTCGAGCCCGGCCTGCTGAAGCTCCTCGCGGAAGCGGGCCAGCTCGGCGTCATCCACGCGGGAGGTGAGCGTCGACAGGCTCAGGGCGGCAATCACGCGGGATTCGTGGTTCCACACCGGTACCGCCACGCAGCGCACGCCCTGCTCGTTCTCTTCGCTGTCCAGGGCATAGCCCTGCTCGCGGGTCTGCGCCAGGGCGCTCATTAAGGCTTCGCGAGAGGAGAGAGTAGCGGGCGTAAAGGTGGTGTACTGATAGCCCTCCAGCAGGGCGTTCAGCTCGGCCTCGCCCAGCCAGGCAATCAACACCTTGCCGATGGCGGTGGCGTGAACCGGCAGGCGGCGGCCGATGCGCGAATAGGCGATGGCGGCGAGCTTGCCTTCAATCTTCTCGATATAGACCCCTTCACGCCCGTCCAGGATCCCCAGATGGGTGGTCTGCCCGGTACGCTGGGACAGCTCCGTCAGCCAGCCTTTCGCCTTCTGGCGAATATCGATGGAGCCCACGACAAAATGGCCGCGCTCGACCAGCTTCATGCCAAGGCGATATTTGCCGTTTTCCGGATTCTGATCGATATAGCCGTGAAGCTGGAGGGTTTTCAGCAGCGAGTGGAGGGTACTCTTGCTCAGCCCCATCAGTTTGCTGATGTCGGTGATCTTAAGCTCGGTGGCCTGCTCGTTGAACAGGTCGAGGATCTGCAACGCACGTTCAACAGACTGAATAATCGGCATAATGCTGGCATGTCCACGCTGGAATGAAGGCGAAAACGTACCTTTTTCGGGGTGAAAAATCAATTGAGTAGAGCGGGTTGTGGGAGAAAGGGCATCAGGCCGCATCGTCGCCTGATTTGCCCGGCGGCGCTACGCTTGCACGGGCCTACGGGTTTTGTAGGCCGGGTAAGCGCAGCGCCACCCGGCTACATTATTGTTAGCGGGGGAATCAATTATTATCCCGTGCAGCGACAGACTGAATTTTCCAGATCCCATCTTCTTTAACCATGCAATCAATAACTGTGTGCTGGGTCTTTTTGCCGAACGTGATATTCACGTTTACACAGACCGGGTCTGAATCATACGAATCAATAGCCACATTCTCAGCCCAGTCCTCGCCGATATACTGCGATTTCATAAAAAAATCAGCCTCGTAAAATTCAGCATCGGCATAACGGGGATCGTCTGCATGACGTAATTTTTTCATGGTACTGGCCGTAACGAACTTATCGATTTCATTTCCCTCCTGGATAGGATAATGATCGTTGTTCACCTGTTTGACGTACCAGCGATTGAATTCAAGGGCGCGCTGCATCGGTACCTGAAAATCTTCGGCCCCCAATGCTGCTGTGCTGAATAATACAATTAAGATGAGCTTATTCATATTAATAATGCCTGTATAAGGTGACGGCTGGCTGGAGTTGGCGATACGTTGGCCCCGGGTACATTGTTCTCTGTTTAAAATCTGAATACCAGGTTCCAGCGCCATCGTAAATACAGACATGCCCGTACTGATTCGGGCCGGGCAAGGCATCAATCACCGCGATATCCCCCTCTATGGGAGTGCCATAGACTTTTGTGAACCCTGCTTTTTCAAGAGAACGCCAGAAATCCTTAGCGTTTGCCCCTTCGATTTTAAGCCCTCCGGCTCGAATGGCGGCGGCGATTGCGCGAGCGCAATAGTGTCCAGTATGGGTTAGTGCGTGGCTACGGGCGTATGACACAGCTTCATGCTTATTCCATGACATAAATAATCCTTATTAACGAAATGCAGCAATAAGGAAATATTACGCCGATAATATACGGTATTTTGTAATTGATAATGGCCTGATATTAACCATTATCTACTCAGTAAATAATGGTTAATAAAAATATAAATATCTATTATGGTTAATGCCTATCTGAGAAAGCGGCAGTAAAAATATTTTTCTGCCAGGCCATAACGCTATTGTCGTTTTTAGGGTTTTCTCCCTCTCCCTGTGGGAGAGGGCCGGGGTGAGGGCACCAGCGCGCAGAGGACCCAATCACTCCCCAAGCGTCGCCACCATCACCGCTTTAATCGTATGCATCCGGTTTTCCGCCTGGTCAAACACAATGCTCGCCGCCGACTCAAACACCTCGTCCGTCACCTCCATCCCGCCGTGCAGGTCGAACTCCTTCGCCATCTGCTTGCCGAGCGTGGTCTGGTCGTCATGGAACGCGGGCAGACAGTGCAGGAACTTCACGTTCGGGTTGCCGGTGAGCGCCATCATTTGCGCGTTCACCTGGTACCCGCGCAGCAGCGCAATCCGCTCCGCCCACTTCTCTTTGGCTTCGCCCATCGACACCCAGACGTCGGTATAGATAAAGTCCGCGCCCTTCACGCCCGCCGCCACGTCTTCCGTCAGGGTGATTTTGCCGCCGTGCTTCTCCGCCAGCGCGCTGCACTCCGCCACCAGGCTCTCTTCCGGCCAGCAGGCTTTCGGGGCCACCAGGCGCAGATCCAGCCCGGTCAGCGCCGCCGCTTCCAGCATCGAGTTGCCCATGTTGTTGCGCGCGTCGCCCGCGTAGACCAGCGTCATCTCGTTAAACGCCTTGCCCGGCAGGTGCTCCTGCATGGTCAGCAGGTCCGCCAGCAGCTGGGTCGGGTGGAACTCGTTGGTCAGCCCGTTCCACACCGGCACGCCCGCATACTGCGCCAGCGTTTCGACGACTTCCTGGCCGTGGCCGCGATACTGAATGCCGTCGTACATCCGCCCGAGCACGCGCGCGGTGTCCTTAATTGACTCTTTATGCCCAATCTGGCTGCCGCTCGGCCCTAAATAGGTGACGCGTGCGCCCTGGTCAAATGCGGCAACTTCGAAAGAGCAACGGGTACGGGTCGAGTCTTTTTCGAAGATGAGCGCGATATTTTTACCGGTAAGTTTCTGTACTTCCTTACCCTTTTTTTTATCGGCCTTGAGCTGTGCGGCAAGGGTCAGCAGAGAAGTGAACTGTGCAGGGGTAAAGTCGAGCAATTTCAGAAAGTGTTTCTTGTACAGATCAGACATTTTATCCTCACATGGCGAACGCCACTTATTGAATTAAAATTCACTTTATATGTGTAATTATTCATTTGCAACCCCGTTTCACAAATCTTTCCAACAAAGGTGGAGGCAAACCCATCCGTGTGTGAAAATAGAAGTATCTGCCGCACTTTAAAGAGGATTGAGCCATGGCAAACCCGGAATTACTGGAAGAGCAACGCGAAGAGACGCGTCTGATTATTGAAGAACTGCTGGAAGACGGTAGCGATCCGGACGCGCTGTACACCATCGAGCACCATTTCTCTGCGGATGATTTCGACGCGCTGGAAAAAATGGCCGTGGAAGCCTTCAAGCTGGGTTACGAAGTGACCGAGCCGGAAGAGCTGGAAGTGGAAGAGGGCGACACCGTCATCTGCTGCGACATCCTGAGCGAAGGCGCGCTGAAGGCGGAGCTGATCGACGCGCAGGTAGAACAGCTGATGAACCTGGCCGAGAAGTTTGAAGTGGAGTACGACGGCTGGGGAACCTACTTCGAAGATCCAAACGGTGAAGACGGCGAAGAAGGCGACGACGAAGATTACGTCGACGAAGACGACGACGGCGTGCGTCACTAAGTGATTCAGGCGGTGGCGCGCGCCACCGCTTTTTTCAAGGCAGAACCATGGATTACCCGCAGATACTCGCCCCCGTACTCAACTTCCTCCAGTGCCCGACCCCGCAAGCATGGATTGATAAAGCCCGAGACCCGTCGAACCTGCCGCTGCTGCTCACCGACCATATGGTGTGCGAGCTCAAGGCCGCCCAGACCGCGCTATTACTCGTGCGTAAATACGTCGCCGACGAAAGCGGTGCCGACGCGTTGCTCGAGTGGCTCAAACCCTACGAACAGTTCACCTTCCGCGACGGCCCGGAGCCGGACTTCATCGCCCTGCACAGGCAGATTGGCAAAAGCGTAATGCCCAAAACCGACGACCCGTGGGGCCAGGCGCTCATCGACAGCATGGTGCTGTTGATTAAAGAGGAGCTGCACCACTTCTGGCAGGTGCGCGAGGCGATGCTGGCCCGCGACATCCCGTACGTCAAAATCACCGCCAGCCGCTACGCCAAAGGGATGCTGAAGGAAGTGCGCACTCACGAACCGCTGACGCTTATCGACAAGCTCATCTGCGGCGCCTACATCGAAGCCCGATCCTGCGAACGCTTCGCCGCGCTGGCCCCGTTCCTCGACGACGACTTGCAGAAGTTCTATCTCTCGCTGCTGCGCTCGGAAGCGCGCCACTACCAGGACTACCTGACGCTGGCCCAGCAGGTAAGCGACGACGATATCTCACCGCGCATACAGCATTTTGGCGAAATTGAAGCCACACTTATCTCGACACCGGACAACGAGTTTCGCTTCCACAGCGGCGTGCCGGTGTAAACCGGCATAACGCAAGGATAAGGATGCGAGATGAAAAAAACGTGGATCAGTACGGTCATAGTTGTTGTCGCGGCTGCCGCCGTGGCGTTCTGGGTCTTCTTCGACAGGCAGCGCGCTCCGGAAGCGCAAATTGATACCGCCCTCAACGCGATGCCCGCCTGGCAGGTGATCAAGGAGCAGGAGCCTGTGCTGCATCAGCGCATCCTTGACCAGATGGCCGCCCTGCAAAAGGCCGGCGAGCCGGAGCAGCACATTATCGACACCATCCAGCCGCAGATCCTGCATTTGCAGATGACGCGCCTGCAAAACGCCCCGGACGCCAACGTGGTGAACTACATGACCATCAACATGGAGCAGACCGCCGCCATCCAGAAGGTGAGCGACGACGCCTGCTTCCGCTTCCTCTACCCGATGGTGAAGGGCGGCATCAATCCGATGCGCATGCTGGATAAAGACCTGATGGCGCGGCGCATGCAGGCTGACGCCGACATGATGCGCGCGGCCTACGGCAAAAACCGCCACACCGTGACGCAGGCCGAGCGCGAGGCTGCCGTCGAGGATGTGCGGCCGATTATGAAGGAACTTGCCGATAAGTACGGCGAGGACATCCAGCTGCTGCAGATGCCGGAAAAGGCGGCGGGCAAAGAGAAGCTCTCCTGCGATATGGTGCAGGCGATGTGGGCGAAGGTGCTGGCGCTGCCGGAGCAGAAGGCGGCAGGGGTGATTCGGCTGGCGGTGTCTGAGCTGGAGTGAAGGGGCGCTGGTTTTTTGGGCACTTAGCGCGGGTTTCGCGCGTCGTCGCTTGCATGGCGGCGCGCGACAGGTATAATCCACAACGTTTCCGCATCCCCTTCAGTGCCGAAGTGGCGAAATCGGTAGACGCAGTTGATTCAAAATCAACCGTAGAAATACGTGCCGGTTCGAGTCCGGCCTTCGGCACCAAAAGATGCAAATCAAAGTCGCTTAAGGGCGGCTTTTTTTGTGTCTGAAATCTACATAAAGTTTTCCTTTCAACGGAAGACAATCTGTTTCAGCCAATATCAAATTTCTTGCGAGTATAGAACAGAATATCCTCATTCGATAATTGACATATTTGTGCATAAGCCTTCCGGTGATTTTGAAAGGATATTTGTCTTAGCCTGATGCTTTCCGCTTTACCTGGAAAAGGAATGTATGCATGTCCCGCATGGTTTAAATATCACTCATCTGCTGTAACGAGCATCAAAATTTCTTCATCAATGATTAACTTGCTGTGACTTTAGTCATTGCTCCGGAATCTTCAGATAGTTAAAGTAAAAGTTATGTTCCTAAAATGTATGCGCAGGCCTGCATAACAATGATGAATAAATCCAATTTTGAGTTCCTGAAGGGCGTGAACGATTTCACCTATGCCATCGCATGCGCGGCGGAAAATAACTACCCGGATGATCCCAATACGGCGCTGGTAAAAATGCGGATGTTTGGCGAAGCGACAGCAAAACATCTTGGCCTGCTGCTGGATATTCCTCCCTGTGAAAATCAGCACGAACTCTTGCGTGAGCTTGGCAAAATTGCCTTCGTTGACGACAGCATTCTTTCCGTTTTTCATAAATTACGTCGTATTGGTAACCAGGCTGTCCACGAATACCATAACGATCTTGATGATGCTCAGATGTGCTTAAGGCTGGGCTTTCGGCTGGGGGTCTGGTACTACCGTTTGGTTACGAAAGATTATGACTTCCCTGTGCCTGTTTTTGTTTTACCGGAGCGTGGAGAAAATCTTTACCGTCAGGAAGTACTGACGTTAAAACAAAAGCTAGAAGAGCAGTCACGTGAGAAAGCACTCAGTCAGGCTGAACTCGAAGCACAGCAGCAGAAACTGATTGCTCTGAACGGCTATATTGCCATTCTTGAAGGTAAGCAGCAGGAAACTGAAGCACAGACATTGGCTCGTTTCTCAGCTCTGGAAGCGCAGTTAGCTGAGAAAAATGCGAAGCTTGCTAAGCTCACGGAACAGGAAAGAAAAGCCTACCATAAAGAAATCACCGACCAGGCCGTCAAGCGTACACTGAATCTCAGTGAAGAGGAGAGTCGCTTCCTGATTGACGCTCAGTTACGTAAAGCGGGTTGGCAGGCGGATAGTAAAATGCTGCGCTTTGCCAAAGGTGCTCGCCCGGAACCGGGTATCAATAAAGCGATTGCCGAATGGCCTACGGGTATAGATGAAACGGGTAAGCAAGGATTTGCGGATTATGTTCTGTTCGTTGGCCTCAAGCCCATCGCCGTTGTCGAAGCAAAACGTAAAAATATTGATGTTCCCGGCAAGCTGAATGAGGCTTATCGATACAGTAAATATTTCGATAATGCATTTTTGCGCGATACGCTTCTGGAGCAATTTACCCCCGACGATATACACGAAACCCTACCGGTTTACGAAATCAGCTGGCAAGATACCAGCGGCACACAGCGTTTTAAAATCCCCTTTTGCTACTCCACCAACGGGCGTGAATACCGCGCGGCAATGAAGACCAAAAGCGGTATCTGGTATCGCGACGTCCGCCACACCACCAATATGTCGAAAGCGCTGCCGGAATGGCATCGCCCGGAAGAGCTGCTGGATATGCTGGGCAGCGACCCGCAAAAACAGAATCAGTGGTTTGCAGATAACCCCGGAATGAGCGAACTGGGCCTGCGTTATTACCAGCAGGATGCCGTTCGCGCGGTAGAGAAGGCCATTGTTAACGGCCAACAAGAGATCCTGTTGGCGATGGCGACCGGTACTGGTAAAACCCGTACCGCCATCGCCCTGATGTTCCGTCTGATCCAGTCGCAGCGTTTCAAACGCGTCCTGTTTCTGGTCGACCGTTGCTCGCTTGGCGAGCAGGCGCTGGGGTCGTTCGAAGACACACGAATTAACGGCGACACCTTTAACAGTATTTTTGATATCAAAGGCTTGACCGATAAATTCCCGGAAGACAGCACCAAAATTCACGTTGCCACGGTGCAGTCACTGGTCAAGCGTACGCTGCAATCTGATGAACCGATGCCGGTCGGCCGCTACGACTGTATCGTCGTCGATGAAGCCCACCGCGGCTACATTCTCGATAAAGAGCAAACCGAAGGCGAGCTGCAGTTCCGCAGCCAGCTGGATTATGTTTCCGCCTACCGTCGCATTCTCGACCACTTCGATGCGGTAAAAATTGCCCTGACCGCCACGCCAGCCCTTCACACGGTAGATATTTTCGGTGAACCGGTTTACCGCTACACCTACCGTACGGCGGTGATCGACGGTTACCTGATCGACCAGGATCCGCCTATTCAGATCGTCACCCGCAACGCGCAGGATGGGGTCTATCTTTCCGAAGGCGAACAGGTGGAACGCCTGAACCCACAGGGCGAGCTGATCAACGACACGTTGGCCGACGATCAGGATTTTGAGGTCGCCGACTTTAACCGCAGTCTGGTGATCCCGGGGTTTAACCGTGCGGTATGCGGTGAGCTCACCAAATACCTGGATCCCACCGGCCAGCAAAAAACGCTGGTGTTCTGCGTCACCAACGCCCATGCCGACATGGTGGTTGACGAGCTGCGCACCGCGTTTAAGAAAAATTATCCGCAGCTTGAACACGACGCCATTATCAAGATCACCGGTGATGCCGATAAAGACGCGAAGAAAGTGCAAAGCATGATCGTCCGTTTCAACAAAGAGCGGTTGCCCAATATTGTGGTCACCGTTGATCTGTTGACCACCGGCGTGGATATCCCGTCTATCTGTAATATTGTGTTCCTGCGTAAAGTTAAAAGCCGCATTCTCTACGAGCAGATGAAGGGCCGTGCCACGCGTCTGTGCCCGTCGGTGGGGAAAACCAGCTTTAGGATTTTCGACTGCGTTGATATCTACAGCTCGCTGGAAAGCGTCGATACCATGCGCCCTGTGGTTGTGCGTCCACAGGTGGAACTGCAAACGCTGGTCAATGAAATTACCGACTCAGAAACCTACAAAACCATTGAAGCGGATGGCCGCAGTTTTGCCGAGCACAGCCATGAACAGCTGGTCGCCAAGTTGCAGAGAATCATCGGCCTCGCCACTTATAATCGCGATCGCAGCGAAGCGGTGGATAAGCAGATCCGCCGTCTGGATGAACTGTGCATGGATGCCGCAGGCGTCAACTTCGGCGGTCTGGCTTCTCGCTTGCGGGAAAAAGGGCCGCACTGGAGCGCAGAGATTTTCAATAAGCTCCCCGGCTTTATCGCCCGGCTGGAAAGGCTGAAAACCGATATCAACGCCCTGCGCGACGCGCCTATCTTCCTCGATATTGACGATGAGGTGGTGACCGTCAAATCGCTGTACGGTGACTACGACACGCCGCAGGATTTCCTCGAAGCGTTCGATGCGCTGGTACAGCATGCCCCGAACGGCCAGCCCGCGCTTCAGGCGGTGATCAATCGCCCGCGCGACCTCACCCGTAAAGGGCTGGTGGAATTGCAGGAGTGGTTTGACCGCCAGCATTTTGAAGAGTCGTCCCTGCGTGGCGCGTGGAAAGCAACGCGCAATCAGGATATCGCCGCCCGGCTGATCGGCCATATCCGTCGTGCGGCAGTGGGCGATGCGCTCAAACCGTTCGACGAGCGTGTTGATCACGCGCTGGCGCGCATCAAAGGCGAAAACGACTGGAGCGATGAGCAGATAAGCTGGCTCGACCGTTTAGCGCAGGCGCTAAAAGAGAAAGTGGTGCTCGACGACGACGTTTTCAAAACCGGCAATTTCCACCGTCGCGGTGGTAAGCCAATGTTACAGCGCACCTTTGACGGCAACCTCGACAGCGTGCTGGATAAGTTCAGCGATTACATCTGGGATGAGCTCGCCTGACGCGTTATCATCCCCGGCAATTTCTTCTTCTGCGGCCCCGATAAGGGCCGCTGTTTTACATGGGATCTTCGATGAACAATAACGATCTGGTCGCCAAGCTGTGGAAACTGTGCGACAACCTGCGCGACGGCGGCGTCTCCTATCAAAACTACGTCAATGAACTCGCCTCGCTGCTGTTTTTGAAAATGTGTAAAGAGACCGGCCAGGAAGCGGACTACCTGCCGGAAGGCTACCGCTGGGATGACTTGAAATCGCGTATCGGGCAAGAGCAATTACAGTTCTACCGTAACCTGTTGGTGCATTTGGGGACGGATGAACAGAAGCTCGTGCAAGCGGTTTTCCAGAACGTTAATACCACCATCACTCAGCCAAAACAGTTGACTGAGCTGGTCAGCAACATGGACTCGCTCGACTGGTACAACGGAAGTGATGGTAAATCTCGCGATGACTTCGGCGATATGTACGAAGGGCTGTTGCAGAAAAATGCCAACGAAACCAAATCCGGCGCAGGCCAGTATTTCACCCCACGTCCATTGATTAAAACTATCGTTCATCTGCTGAAGCCACAGCCGCGTGAAATTGTCCAGGATCCGGCGGCGGGTACGGCAGGTTTTTTGATTGAAGCCGACCGCTACATAAAATCACAAACTAACGATCTGGATGATCTTGACGGTGACACTCAGGATTTCCAGATCCATCGCGCTTTTATCGGCCTAGAATTGGTACCAGGTACCCGTCGTCTGGCATTGATGAACTGCCTGTTACACGATATTGAAGGCAACCTTGATCACGGTGGTGCCATCCGCCTTGGTAACACGCTGGGTAGCGACGGTGAAAACCTGCCGCAGGCTCATGTGGTGATGACCAACCCACCGTTCGGCAGTGCCGCAGGTACTAACATTACCCGTACCTTTGTTCACCCAACCAGCAACAAACAGCTGTGCTTTATGCAGCACATTATCGAGACGCTGCGGCCTGGTGGTCGTGCCGCAGTAGTTGTACCTGATAATGTGTTGTTCGAAGGTGGGAAGGGAACTGATATCCGTCGCGACCTGATGGACAAGTGTCATCTACATACCATTCTGCGTCTGCCGACCGGCATCTTTTATGCCCAGGGTGTAAAAACCAATGTGCTGTTCTTTACTAAAGGCACGGTGGCAAATCCTAACCAGGATAAGAACTGCACTGACGATGTCTGGGTATATGACCTGCGTACCAATATGCCAAGCTTTGGCAAGCGCACACCATTCACCGAGCAGCATTTGCAGCCCTTTGAAACTGTCTACGGCGTGGATCCACACGGCCTTAGCCCGCGCCCTGAAGGCGAGTGGAGCTTTAACGCCGAAGAGGCTGAAGTTGCTGATAATGAAGAGAACAAAAATATCGATCAGCACCAGGCCACCAGCCGCTGGCGTAAATTCAGCCGCGAGTGGATCCGTACTGCCAAGTCTGATTCGCTGGATATCTCATGGCTGAAGGACAAAGACAGCATCGACGCCGACAATCTGCCGGAGCCGGATGTATTAGCGGCAGAAGCTATGAGCGAGCTGGTACAGGCGTTGGGTGAGCTGGATGCGTTGATGCGTGAACTGGGGGCGGACGATGTGGCGGATGCTCAGCGCCAGTTGCTGAACGAAGCATTTGGAGAGGTGAAGGAATGAGTGCAGGGAAATTGCCGGAGGGGTGGGTTGAAAGCCAGCTTTCTGAAATATGTAGTAAGCCGCAATATGGGTATACAACTAAGTCCAGTGCTTCAGGGGAAATAAAATATTTAAGAACTACCGATATTACAAAGGGGACTGTCAATTGGTCTAATGTACCGTATTGTTTAGATATCCCTGATGATGTATCAAAATATCAATTACATGATAGGGATATTGTTATATCTCGGGCTGGGTCAATAGGTTTTAGTTCCTTATTGAAGAATCCACCAAGTAATGCAGTGTTCGCTTCCTATCTTATTCGTTTTAAACCATCTGATTTTTTTTCAGAGCTCTACCTTAAGCGTTTTTTAGAGTCTGGAAACTATTGGAATCAGCTTTCCTCAATGTCGGCAGGAAATGCCGTCCAAAATGTGAATGCCCAAAAATTATCTACTCTTATAGTACCAATACCTCCACTTGTTGAACAAATAATAATCGCCGAAAAACTTGATACGCTGCTGGCGCAGGTAGACAGCACCAAAGCACGTCTTGAGCAAATCCCACAAATCCTTAAACGTTTTCGTCAGGCCCTGATGGCTGCAGCTGTGAGTGGTCATTTAACAGAAGCGTGGCGGAATAAACATTGCAATATAGATATAAATAATATTTCAGTAAGTAAGTATAAGCCTAATAATGGACTCTTTGAACAAGCAAAATCATCAGTTCCTGAAATACCTAGTTCATGGCAGATAATCCCCTCTGCTCATTTGATCGAATATATCACTAGTGGTTCAAGAGGTTGGGCGGATTATTACTCTACTGAGGGGGCTCTTTTTCTTCGGATGAGTAATGTACGCTATAATACAACTAAATTGGATCTGGATGATTTGCAATTTGTTAACCTGCCAGGCAGTGTAGAAGGTAAGCGTTCACATGTAAAAGTTGATGATCTAATCATATCTCTTACTGCTGATGTTGGGCGAGTTGCGAGAATAGATAAAGACCTAGGTGAAGCTTACATAAATCAACATCTTGCCTTGGTAAGGCCAACCAAAAATATTGACTCAGAATATTTTGCTTTATGTATTGCATCGCAAAATATAGGTGTGAAGCAAATTCAATTCTTTAAAAAAGGAGCAACTAAGGCTGGTCTTGGACTCGATGATATACGTAGCTTAGCTATTCCCTTTCCTCCACTCTCTGAACAACAAGAAATCGTTCGTCGTGTCGAACAGCTCTTTGTCTATGTTGATACCATTGAAAAACTGGTCAATAATGCTTTGACGCGCGTCAACAATCTTACTCAGTCAATATTGGCAAAAGCATTTCGTGGTGAATTGTCTTCGCAATGGCGAGCAGAAAATCCTGAGCTTATTACCGGTGAAAATAGCGCGGCTGCTTTGCTGAAAAAAATTAAGGACGAGCGGGAAGCTATAAAAAGACTTCCTAAACCAAAGCGCTCCGCCATAAAAAAAAAGACAGGTAAACGCATGAGCAAACAAATCATCAAAGTGGTCGAAGCCTTGACACAAGCAGGTGAACCCCTTAGTGGCCAACAATTGTTAGTTGCTGTAGGCTATCCTGGCGATAGCAATACAGACGATCTAGAAAAGTTCTTTCTCGATATTCGTCAAGCGCTTATAGTCGAAAAGTCTATTGTGAAACTGGAGCGTAGTGAAGATGGTCAGGATTGGTTTTCCTTGGCAGAGGTGGGCTCTAATGAATAACGTCAAATTCTAAGGTAGGCTTATGAAAGTCGATAAACTGCACATTCGCTCGCGTTTTAAAAATCTCGAGAACGTGACGGTGGACTTTGATCAAGACCATCTAATGACGGTAATTGTTGGCCGTAATGGCTCGGGAAAATCCAATGTTTTAGAAGCCTTGGTTTCCATATTTCGCAATCTAGATTTAGGGGAGGCACCACCGTTTTCTTATGAGTTGGTTTATAGACTGGGTGAGCCGCACAGTATAGACCAACCCAGTGACCGGTGGTTGGAGGTAATCATCGATGCCGACCCAACTCGTGGCACTCTGGCGAAGCAATATGAAGTTTGTGTTCGAGACTTATTAAGTGGTGAAACACCTGCGGATATGTTCGCTGATAAACCACAAGGGATAACGATACCTTTTTCTAAGGTTAAACGTGATAAAGAAGGGACTGCGCCTTATCTTCCTAAATATGTGTTCGCTTATTATTCTGGGCCTAGTGATAGGCTGGAAAGATATTTTAGAAAACATAGAACAGATTTTTATCGAAGCTTGTTAAAAAATGAACTAGATCTGAAGGGGGATATTCGCCCACTTTTCTACGCCAAACCTCATCATAGTCAATTTGTATTGCTGGCTTTTTTCTTATCAGACCAAGACAGCAAAGAAAAAGCATTTTTACGTGAGCATTTAGGTATCGACGGTTTGGATAGCATTCACTTTGTGATGCGCCAGCCCGGTTGGGCTAAGGAAAAGGGGGAATTATTTTGGGGGGCTCGTGGCGTGGTGCGCCGTTTTTTAGATGAGCTGATTAAATACACATTATCACCGGTGAAAATTACCCGACAGGAAGACACTTCCTTAACTGGAAGCAATATTCGTAATGAATTTTTCCATCTTTTCTTACCTGACCAATATGCTTTACGCGATTTCGCCAAGGACCTCAGCGCTGATGAACTGTTTAAAATGCTTGAGAGCACACTGTTGTCTGAAATTATTTCTGAAGTCAGCATTCGGGTTAAGGTATCCAGCAGTGAAGAGCCACTCACCTTTCGTGAATTAAGTGAAGGCGAACAACAATTACTTACCGTATTGGGCTTACTCAAATTTACTGGTGGTAAGGATTCATTATTCCTACTGGATGAACCCGATACCCACCTCAATCCTTCTTGGGCTGTGAAATACCTTAAGTTTTTGCGTGAGTTCGTACCTAATCATGAAACTAGTCATTTGCTAATGGTAACGCATCATCCACTTGCAATCGCAGAGCTAAAAAAACAACAAGTACAGGTTATGTGGCGTGATGATGATTATAAAGTCCACTCACAAGAGCCCTATATTGATCCCCGTGGTGCCGGTTTTATGGCAACGCTTACTGAGATTTTCGGTCTCAACACTACATTAGACCTAGAAACACAAAGCTTACTGGATCAGAGAAACGAACTTGCCCACATAGAAAATCGTTCAGAGGATGAGAACAATCAACTTGACCTAATTAATGACCATTTGAATAGATTAGGCTTTTCGTTTGAAAATAGAGACCCTCTATATAGTGATTTTCTTTTGGCTTGGCAGGATTTACGGTATTCGGACAAACCTCTGTTAACACCAGATAAGGCGGCTCAACGTCGCTTAGCGATGAAAAAAGTAATTGAGGTAATCCTAACTAAGAAGGATGAATCATGATTTTCATTAGACGTGATGCAGCTCTTATTCCCAAGAAGGTTTTGGATGTTGCCCTGCGAGCACAAAGCGATCTTGAGAAATTATCACCTGAAAAAAGAAAAGAATTCATTAAGAAAAAGTCATATATTTGGAGAGGGTTTTCAAAATATCTGGCAAAAATGTCTTATGGAAAGTGTTGGTATTCAGAGGCGAAGGATGCAGGTGCAAATTTTGATGTTGATCATTTCAGACCTAAAGCTGAAGCAAGAAGAACCGAAGAGACCGTCGATGCTGACGGATATTCGTGGCTTGCATTTGATTGGGACAACTTCCGGCTTTCTGCACAAAACTGTAATCGACTGAATACTGACGATAAAGGGGAAACTCACGGCAAAGGTAGTTGGTTTCCATTACTGCAAGGAAGCCCTAAAGCTTCATGGGATAATCGATGTATTGAGAATGAAATGGTCGTTTTATTGGACCCTGTCCTCAAAACTGACCTGATTTATATAGACTATGATGATAATGGTAGGTTTAAGCCAAGCCAGCTTTGTGTTGGAATACCAGCGTTAAGAGTTAGGTCATCCGCAATCTTTTATGGCCTTAACTTGGAGAAGATGAGAGAGGCTCGGTTCGAGGTTATGAAGGATGCAAAAGAGTTATTTGAAATCATTCAGCAGTCTGCTCTAGAATTAGAGAAATTTGGCGATGATGCTCCAATGAGATCTATAGAACGTCAAATTGAACAATTAAGAATGAAAACTCGAGCTGATGCTCCATTTAGTCGTGCAGTCCGTACTCAGCTTATAAAAATTGGTGCGGATGATTATTTGATCGATCGAAGCTTAGATGCTGAGTAAGATACGTTTAAAAATGTGGTCAATTATAGATGACCACATTTTAGTATTTTTTCTTTTATCACTTCCTTTTTTAGCATATCAGTCAATATAAAACGTCGCTTGGGCGAAACGGAAATCTGGTCAAAACCCGATCAGGTAAAAGGGGACATTTTCTATCTGTACTTCAATACCGCTATGGATGAAGTTGAGCTGACCAAGGTGATGAATGACTGAGTTAACTTACTCCGTATCGATTAGCACCGCCTGACGCTCAAGCTGCGTTTTTTCGTAATAACCCATTCAGCCATGTCTCATCCCTGTCTGGGCGGTTATCCTGAGTCGCCCACAGCGAAGCTATCTCCATCCCCGGAACCGCCTTCACCAACGCCCGCAATCCCTCTTCATCCAGATCCGTAAACCGTCTTTCACCCTGCACGCGTTCACCGTTCCCATACTTAAAGGACACATACCAGACGCCGCCAGGCTTAAGCGCATCCGCAAGCTTCTGCATCACTTCAGGCAACTCAGAAGAGGGGACATGCAGCAAAGAGGCACAGCACCAGATCCCATCGTACTGCGCTTTACCGTCGATCTCTGAAAACGTCATCAGCTTCACGGGTAACCCGGTATGTTGCCTTGCCAGTTCCACCATTGCGGAAGAGGCATCAAAAGCATCCACCTGATAACCCATCTCATGAAAGGCTTTTGCGTCCCGACCAGAACCGCAGCCCGCATCCAGAACCCGGGCGCCGTGAGGAAGATGTTGTGTAAAGGCCTCGTAAAGCGGGGTCATATCAACATTGACCGTGCCATCGAAGAAATCCTGTGCGTGGTTCTGGTAGTAGTGAAGTGTCATTAAAACGTTGCCTCGCCTTCCGCGTTGGGTTTCCAGGTATGGATAAGTTTGTCCAGCGCAGCCTGCCAGTTGCGCTGAAGAAAGCTTTTCCGTGCTTCAGGACGTTGCCCCGTCTGTAGAACAATCGTCTCATGTAACGGCAGTTTGCTCTGAATAAAATACTCATTACGGGTGTGCAACCGCTGCAGGAGCCTGAGCTCGGGAATGCGTGCCGACTTGCCTTCGACGCCACGGTTACAGCACCGACAGGCCAGCACTAAGTTCCATACGCCGTTAATATTGCTCACTTCATGGCGGGCAGCCCAGGGAATAAAGTGGTCGACGTCCGCCAGTTCTGCGTCTCCCGGTACCAGACTGATGGGCTTGAAGCAGTAAAAACACCGTCCTTTCTGGTAACCATTCAGGCTATCGCGACAGCTGGTGATGTCTACGCGACGCGCGTTTACCCTCGTGAACAACAGCTGATTATCTTCGTCGAACTCCACGCCCACAAGGTTACGTGAAATCCCCATCGACCAGGCCTGTTCTACCAGGTTCCAGCGGGCATTAGTTTCAAAGGCGAGGTTTTTATACTGCAGGCGTTCGCCCAGTAAATAGAAGTTATCCGTCAGGCGGATCCCGTTGTTGGTTTTGCGCTCATCAAGGAAAAAACGTTTATCGATCTCGCCCTGGTTCACGTAGTGAAAGGCATCAATCACGTTGTTAAAGCCAAGGCGCACCGTCGCTTCAATGAGCTGAGCGTGGGGGATTTCACCTCTGTTGAACTTCAGACAGGTTTCCAGAAATTGGCTGCTGCGGGAGGTGATCTGTTTTGGCGCATGCTTCAGGTGCTCGCAAAGATAGCGGCTGAACGGCACGGCAAGCTGGTCGAGCGTAATCAAATCGCTGCCCGTCTTATCCACTTCATACAACGCTGATGCCAGCGCAAATTTGTAAGATGCGACGTTCCTTCCAAAGAGGATCACACCACGCCAGTAGTTCTCAAGCGTCGGATCGGCCTGATAAAATTCCATTGATGAAGTCCTGTTACGGTTGGCTGGGCAGGGCGTTACTAAAGCCTGTAACAGGATCACATAACAAAATCAGGGTGATGTAAATCGTTAATCTATAGGTTTGATGAATTTTTGTGGGAACTGAGAAGAAGGGCTGGATGCGACGGATTTGTCGTTAAAGGCAATTTAGCGAAAGAATAGATTTCTAGATGAGGCACATAGAAATGATTTTCAAACCTGCGATTTCCAGTATCACACCAAACCCTATTTCCTGAATCTCCCTCGTATTTCCCAAATTTACCCATCGCAAAACCGCTGTATTTATATTCAGCTGTGTATAATATGGCAGCAGTAATTACGCCAGTCGGAAAAACACCTCTTCATAGGGATATCCTCATGTGGCTTATGAAGACATTACTAACATCATGGAGCAGGTCACTCTGCCAGCGGTTCGGTCTCGCCCCTTAGGGTACAGGTCAACTTGATAAACTTCGCTTCCTGATACACCTCTGATGTTACCGCAACGGCCTTACACGTTGTCTTACCACCAACGGGCTATTATCTGAAAATCAGAGGTCTCTCGGAAGAAAACCTTCTTATGTCCGATTGCGCAGGAGTACGATAAGCCAACAAATCATTATAGATAAAAGGGTTATCTATGGCTCTACATGGAAAGTTCGTAATTAATGATGCGTACTACTCCCCGTTATCGTTTCCTGGTATAGGCACGTTTTTAGCATTCTCTGGTAATGGTACCTACCGTAACCGTGGGGCATGTGGAATGATCCCCAAAGAGGGGCCTGTACCAGCGGGTAAATACTGGATTGTTGACCGCCCTCAAGGTGGACTCAAGTCACAGCTAAACACAGTGGGAAGAGACATTTATAATCACTTCGCCAATGGTGCAACATTCAAACATTCTGAATGGTTCGCATTATGGCGTGATGATTTGGGGATCGACGATTACACATGGATTGAGAGCGTTCAGCGTGGCAATTTCCGTTTGCATCCAGGCGTACTATCAGAAGGTTGTATCACTCTCCCACATGATTCTGATTTTGCCATGTTGCGTAATGCTCTGTTGAGAAGCCAAAGAATAGATGTTCCTTGCATGAGGAATCTACAGGCATACGGCACGATTGAGGTGATCTCCAATGGCAAAACATGCCCTTAGTTTATTCATCAAGATAGTGCTGTTCGCTGTTGTTGTGCTGATCGTTGCTGAAATGGTTCCGTATGATGGATTAGTTAATTCTATTACGGGGCTTTTCGATTTCCAAAGCGCCGACAAGTTTACCCGCTTCATTTTGGGTGAACCTGATTCAGAAGTTTGGGAATCGTTAGACGCCTATTTTAGCATATTAATCAATACGTTAATAAGCGTACCTGTCATGAGCGCCATTACCACGGCGTACAGTGGCGCGACACACAAAGTTAGTCCAGCAGGTATCCCCAGAGAGTGGTTCAGTTCCACATTGCGACGGTTAGCTAAAATCTTCGGGTTTACCTTCCTGTTTTGGGCGTTATTTCGCTTGCTGCCTTATCAGTCTTTATTCCCGGATCAAACGTATTCAAATTTCACAATGGCGGCGATTGTGGGCTTTCAGTTGCTCTTAACGATTGTTTGCTACTGGTTCATCACGAAGAAAATCACAACTAAAAGGAGTTTGTAAAATGCCTATTCCGGCTTACATGTGGCTTAAGGACGATGGCGGCGCAGACATTAAAGGAGCCGTAGACGTTCAGGATCGTGAGGGGAGTATAGAGATTGTTGGCTTTAGTCATGGTCTGAACATTCCAGTAGACAGTGCCAACGGGAAGATTACTGGCAAGCGTTCACATTCTCCGATGATGATTGAAAAGGAGTTTGATAGCTCCAGCCCGTACCTATACAAAGCCGTTGCCACGGGTCAAACGTTGAAAAGTGCGGAGATTCGCTGGTATCGCATTAACCATGCAGGACAAGAAGAGTGCTACTTCGTCATGACCATTGAGGGTGTGAAAGTGACGGGCATTAACCCAGGGATGCCAAACGCTAAAATGGCAGGAAACTCGCAGATCAACCACATGGAATCTGTTTCCCTGATGTATGACAAAATCACCTGGCGTTATGTTGATGGTAATGTCCAGTATACGGACGATTGGAACGTAAGAGCGTAACAAATAGAAAGGAGGCATTGAGTGCCTCCTTTCTATTGAAGCTTATCCTCTCAAAGGAGCCTGTCCGTAATTCTGTTTAACTGCCATCGTATTAAAGGTGATCGCTCAGTCGGTCACCGAATTTGATAATAAAATGACTCATTGCCAGCCCGCAGATAGGCGAATGGTTGCTCAGAGGTCCATGCGGGCGCTCACCTTATATTCTGATAGTCCTCGCTGCGTAATTTCTCTGACCAACCCTTTTCCTGAATCCCCCTCGCAAATTTCAAATTTACCCCACCCAAAACCGCTGTATTTATATTCAGCCCTGTATAATGAGCACCAGAAATTACGCCGAACGGCAAAGGAAATATTGAAAAATATTTAACGAGGAATTCGCGATATGAAGGTGCTGCAACACCCCCATACCGCTAACCACAACCAACTAATCAGGAGTTGAAAATGGCTGCGACGAATTTTAAGCCAGAGTTTACTGTTTGCAAAACAGAATCAGACGCTTTCACCGGCATGATTGAAAACCGCGAGCTGGTACGCAAAAACACCGCCCGCCGTCTTCACGGCAACCCGCCTAACGCGGCCCCCGTCCATCCCCGCGCGGAAACGCCGCAGGACAGTGCCGCCTGCTGCGAACTGTATGCGCGCATAGACATGAAATATCTTCTCCTGGGCGGCGACTGGCTAACCCGTGCTGGCTTTATCAACGGTATGCCGGTGAAAATCCGCGCCATGAAAGACTGCATTGTGATTACGCCGCAGCATACAAGAGAATTATGGGGATGCCTGGAGGGTATGAGCGTGGTGAATATAAATAAAAAGAAAGTGGCGCAGTGGTTGAAGACCTTTCCAGGAGCGCTGAATGATACAGGTGATGTTCCGGTGATTAAGCGTGGGAGTGGGAAGGCCGTTTAAACTTAAGACTAACGAGTGCGGGCATATGAGCACATGCCCGCACTATGCTAAAAATAACTCAATCATGATCTACCTGTTCTTTAACTGCCTTAACCAGCACAGCATGAAGCTCGCCAACGGTTAAATCGCGTATCACCGGTTCCTGAATGCCTCGCAACCTGCGAATCAAGCGGCAGATACCAAAGTAATCTATGCCCTCGGTGCTAAAAAGAAACTCGTTTTCAGCGAGGGAAAAAGTTTTCTCATAGCCATCTTCTTCAGTGACAAGCGTAACGCCAAACGCTTCCTCGCAGTCTTCTATCAGGGCATCGCCATCCATGCCGCATATATCGAGGTCGGCTTCGATTAGGGTGTTCTCATCAATGCGCTTGCGATGATGTCCCGAGGACTGACGTACAACCTCAATGACCTGCGAAAGAGTGGGGGTACATTATGTTGGATTCCGTGGGTGAAAAAATGACGTAGACACTTATTAATAGACCGAGTTAACGCCTGGGACTGATTATTGATGGTACAAAGAAAATCAAAATAATCCACGCAAACATCCCAATGATTTTTAACGGCCAGGGTTCGAATACATCAAAGCACACAATTGCTCCTATAACTAATAGTGGTCCTCCCAATAATTCCAGTATTCCTTCTAAGATAGATAACTTATGAGGCATTACACGATTCAGTAAAATGGCCATGAAATGTGCGCATCCTAAAGTGATGATTATTGCTATAGTGCAGTCTTTCCAGTTATCAGTGATGCCCACGCATATGATGCACAGTGCAATCACAAACACACAAAGTAACGTATTCAGCATGGAAATAATAAACTTGCTCATATCACTTTTCGCCACGCATTAAAAATATAAAGAAACCATGAATATAGCTTTCTCTAAAGAATGACAAACGAAATTGGCTAATAATGCATTTAAGCATTTATTGCGCCTTGCTTATTTTCGTAATAAACGAGTTAGCGGCTTCATGCCAATCCCACGCACTCCACAGCCCAACCTCAATCAACTCACCTAATCAAAACACCGGCACCCCCAACCCAACCTTCACCTCCCTCAACGTCGCCTGCGTCACCCCCTGCGCCCGTTCGGTCCCGTGCTTCAGCATCGCCATTAGCTCCCCCTTATCCCGCATATACATCGCCCGCCGCTCCCGCATCGGTGCAATCAGCTCCTGCAAACACGCCTCCAGCTCGTTCTTACATACCCGGTCACCCAGCCCGCCGGCCTGATAGTGCGCCTTCATCGCCGCCACTTTCTCCTTGTCCGGATGAAACGCGTCGAGGTACGTAAACACCACGTTCCCCTCAATCTGCCCCGGGTCGCTCACCTTCAGGTGGTTCGGGTCGGTGTACATCGCGCTGACCGCACGGTGAATGGTCTCTTCACTGGCCGAAAGATGCAGCGTGTTGCCCAGCGATTTCGACATCTTGGCGCTGCCGTCGATGCCGGGCAGGCGGCTGGTGTCGCTCAGCATCGCCTTGCAGTGGCGCAGCACCGGGGCGGGCAGCAGGCTATTCATCTTGTGCACAATCTCGTTGGTCTGCTCAATCATAGGCAGCTGGTCGTCGCCGACCGGCACGCACTCGGCCTTGAACGCGGTGATGTCCGCCGCCTGGCTGATGGGGTAGGCCATAAACCCGACCGGCAGCGAGCGGGCGAAGCCCTTCTGCACAATCTCGTTTTTCACCGTCGGGTTACGCTCCACGCGGGCGACGGTGACGATGTTCATATACAGCATCGTCAGCTCGGCGAGGGCGGGCAGGGCGGACTGGAGGCAGATCGTGGTCAGGTTCGGGTCGATGCCGGCGGCGAGGTAGTCGGCCAGCACTTCGGGGATGTTGTCGCGAATTTTTTGCGGGTTGCTGCCGTTGTCGGTCAGCCCCTGAAGGTCGGCAATCAGCACAAACTGGTTGTGCGTGTGCTGGAGCGCCACGCGCTGGCGCAGCGATCCGACGAAGTGGCCGAGGTGCAGTGGGCCGGTTGGGCGGTCGCCGGTGAGGATGGTGGGTGCGTTCATAAAGACTCCTTAACGTTGTAATGCCGAAAGGGGTCTTAGATGTGTGAAAGCCGCCTTTCGGCGGCTATCTGAAAATGGGGAAAACTACTCCGTGCCGCCTTTAAGAAGGCAGCCACCAGCGGTTTACGGTGAGGACGACGTGGTTTATGTTCATCTCTTTACCGTACCACGTCCGGCGCGAAAAACAAAAGGGCACGTCATGCTGCAATCACTCAACCACCTGACCCTCGCGGTCAGCGACTTGGAAAAAAGCATCAGCTTCTGGCACGAGCTGCTGGGGCTGACGCTGCACGCCCGCTGGAATACCGGGGCCTATCTCACCTGCGGCGATCTGTGGGTCTGCCTGTCGTACGACGAGGCGCGCCGGTACGTGCCGCCGCAGGAGAGCGACTATACCCACTACGCGTTTACCGTGGCGGAAGCGGATTTTGAACCGTTCTCGCAAAGGCTTGAGCAGGCGGGCGTCACCGTCTGGAAGCAGAACAAAAGCGAGGGGGCGTCGTTTTACTTTCTCGATCCGGACGGGCACAAGCTGGAGCTGCACGTGGGCAGCCTCGCAGCGCGGCTGGCGGCGTGTCGCGAGAAGCCCTATGCGGGCATGGTGTTTACCTCAGACGAGGCTTGAGGCGCGTACCTTCAGCCTGCCCGCCAGCGTCACGTGCGTGGCGGCATCTTCCTGATTGCACAGGTACTCCACCGCCAGCCGTCCCAGTTCGCTGTAGGGCAGCTGGATACTGGTCAGCGGCGGGGTGAGCTGCTCGGAAATCTTCTGGTCGTCGTAGCCCGCCAGCAGCATGTCCTGCGGGATGCGCACGCCATTCACCGCCAGCGCCTGATAGCAGCCAATCGCCAGCCAGTCGCTGGCGCAGAAGATGGCGTCCGGGCGTTCGGTCAGTTCCAGCAAAGAGGTGGTGGCGGTAAAGGACTCGCTGAACTGCCAGTTGGTCTGGCGCACCAGGCCGTCGTCGCACGCGAGTCCGGCCTGCTGTAGCGCCGCCCGGTAGCCCGCCAGACGCTGGCGGGAGGCCTCCATCCAGCTCTCGCCGGTGATGTGGGCGATGCGCGTGGCCCCGCAGGCGATGAGGTGTTTAGTCACCTGGAAAGCGTTGGCGTAGTCGTCCGGGATAAACGACGGCAGCAGCGGCGAGCCGGGGTCTCGCTGGTTGAGTAGCACCAGCGGGATGCGGGTGCAGTCGTGAAACGCCGTCATGTCCACCAGCGTGGTGACCGGAGAGGCGAGAATAATCCCGATGCAGTTGCGCTTCTCCAGCTGGCGGATAATGTTCAGCGCCAGCTCCACGTCGTCGCCGTAGTCGTATACGGTGAGCAGGGTCTCGTTGCGCCACGCCGCTTCCCGCGCCTGGCTGATGGCGTCGATAAACGGGTCAAAGCTCTGCAGCGAGCTGACCAGCAGGGCGATCTCTTCCTGGTTGCGTGGGGCGTGAACGGCGGGGAGGCGGTCGTAACCGAGCTCGGTGGCGACGCTAATCACCCGCTGGCGGGTGTCGTCGCTGAGCTTGATGTTGCGGGACTGGTTAAGCACCAGCGATACCGTTGCCTGCGACACCCCTGCCGCCCGCGCAATATCGTTCATCGTCACTTTTGTTTTTCGCTTCATCCGTCCTCTCCCTTTCGCGACTTCGCATCATACCCTAACCGCACGCTTTAGCGCCGTCGATCACGTTTCTCATTCATCGAAGCGTGAACTTTGTGAGGGGCATCGCTTTTCTAAACGCCGTGATTTGCGCATTTATCCCGCAGCTAATATTTATTAGCTAAACATTATCAGTAAGAGGATGCGTAATGAAAGAGCAGTGGAGCAGGGAGCAGGCACAGGCGTGGTATGAGCAGAAAGGCTGGCTGTGCGGGTTTAACTATTTGCCGTCGACGGCGGTGAACTGGACCGATATCTGGCAGGCAGAGACCTTCGATGCCGCAACCATTGACCGCGAGCTGGGCTGGGCGGCGGAGGCGGGCTATAACACCCTGCGCATCAACCTGCCGTTTATCGTCTGGGAGCATGACCGCGACGGGCTGATGGCGCGCATCGACCGCTTTTTGACGATTGCCGACGACCACGGGTTCAGCACCATGCTGACCCTGATGGACGACTGCGGCTTCTCCGGTGACGAGCCGTACCTCGGCCCGCAAAAGCCGCCCGTGCCGGGCAAGCACAACAGCCAGGCGGCGGCGAGCCCCGGTCGCGATAAGGTGTGCGATCCCGACTGCTGGGCAGATATTGAACGCTATATCCGCGACGTTGTTCGCCAGTTCCGCGACGATAAGCGCGTGCTACTGTGGGATCTCTATAACGAGCCGGGCAACCGCGGCATTTTCGCGACGGGCACGCAGGAGGTGCAGTACGACGCGAAGCTGGAGACCTGCGCCCACGCGCTGATGAAGCTGGCGTTCCAGTGGGTGCGTGAAGAAGACCCGACCCAGCCGCTCACCGTCTGCGCCTGGCGCGTCCCGCCGGAAGAGGAGGGCGAGACGTTCTTCCAGCACCCGCTGGACCAGACCGCGCTGGCGCTCTCGGACGTGGTGAGCTTCCACGCCTACACCCACACGGGGCGCATGACGGCGATGATTCAGCAGCTGCAAAAGCTCGGTCGCCCGCTGTTCTGCACCGAATGGCTGGCGCGCCACGTGGGCAGCACGATTGAAGAGCAGCTTCCGCTGATGTACATGGCGAAGGTCGCGCCGTACCAGTGGGGGCTGGTGCGCGGCAAAACCCAGACGTGGCTGCCGTGGCCGGTGGTGATGAAAGAGTCCACGGACTACTGTCGCCTCTGGTTCCACGACGTGTTTGAGGAGAACGGCATTCCGTTCTCACGCGCTGAAATTGCGCTGATGCAGAAGCTGCGCAAAATCGCCCCGAATCCGCAGGGCTAATAATAACGACCCGGCGCCCTGTCGCCGGGCAACCAGGTACGCACTATGGCAACGACAATGAAAATACCGTCTCGCGAGTTGTGGTCTTATTTTGGCTATGGTTTAGGTCAGTGTTTTAGCTTTGGTTTAGTGGGTTCGTTTATTAACTATTTTTACACCGACGTGCTGGGGATCTCGGCGCTGGCGGCGAGCACCATCTTCCTGATTGCCCGCGCGTGGGACGCGGTTCACGATCCGCTGTTTGCCAGCATAATGGACACCATTAACAGCCGGTTCGGCAAGTTTCGCCACTTTTTGCTGATCGCACCTTTGCTGATTACCGGCGTCACGCTGCTGTCGTTCTATAAAATCGAAGCGGACATGACCACCAAAATCCTCTACGCCGGGGTGACGTATATCCTGTGGGGGACGCTGTACGCCATCTCCGATATCCCGTTCTGGTCGATGTCGTCGGTGATGACCAACGACTCCGGTCAGCGCACCCGCGCGGTGACGGCGGCGATGCTCGGGGTGAACGCCGGGATTGCCTGCGCCAATATCTTCTTCCCGAAGCTGGCGGCGTTCTTCGCCCAGTACAGCAACGATAAAGGCTACTTTATGGCGGCGCTGGTGATGATGCTGGTGGGCCTGCCGCTGATGCTCAACGGCTTTATGCAGATCAAAGAGCGTGTTCCGCCGAGCCCGGAAAAGGTGACCATTCGCGACACCTTCCACAACCTGCGCCAGAACAAGCCGCTGTTTATCGTCCTGCTGTCGTTCTTTTTCTGCGTGTTCCACAACGTAGCGGGCGGGCTGTATATCTACTTCTTTATCAACAACCTGGGCGACGGCAGCCTGCAGATGGCGATTGGCGTGATGGGCATTGTGGCGGCGGTGCTGTGCCTGGTCGCCCCGATGCTGACGCGCCGGATGCAGAAGCGGAAGCTATTTATGATCCTCTGCGGGCTGGACGTGGCGGTGCGCGTGGTGATGTGGTTTGTCGGCTATCAGCAGGTGACAATGCTGTTCATTCTGCTCGGCCTGAGCACGCTGTTCGTTATGATGACCAACATCCTTACCTCGTCGATGATTGCCGACACCATCGAGTACGCGGAGTACCACACTAACAAGCGCTGCGCGGCGATCACCTTCTCCGGGCAGACCTTTACCGGCAAGATGTCGGTGGCGGTGGGCGGCGGGCTTATTGGCGTGTTTCTGACGATGATTGGCTACGTGCCGCAGGCGCAAATCCAGAGCGAAGGCGTGCTGTCGGGGCTGTTCTTTGGGATTTGCCTGCTGCCGGCGATTGGGTCGCTGATCCGCATGGGCTTTATGTCGCGCTTTACCTTTACCGAGGAGAAGCATGCGGAAGTGTGTCGGCTGCTGGCAGAACGCAGGCGGGGGAGCGAGCAGAATGGCATCGTGGATGAGGCGTTGACCCGCCCGGTATCGGTCAATTAATCGCTTCAGACGCCTGCTTTGCAGGCGTCTGCTTCTAATTCCGCAGCTTCAGGGACTCGGGGAGGTGGAGTATCGAGCTCTGAATACTGGTTCCGATGGTAAAAGGGACGATCCATAAACGTAGCGCATGGCTGTCCGGCTTATGAAGTTCGAAGGGATGGGGAAGCGCATCGCTAAAACCGTCATGCTGCGGGTAGATCAGGATCATATCGCCGCGGCTATCGAGATATTTCGTTCCGTAGGCCAGCATCTGGTAAAGATCGCTTTGCGAAATGTTAAAGCCAGGTTTATGAGGCTTAATCTTTTTCCATTTCGTATCGCAAATAATTGAAGAATGTTTCGACGTGTCATACGGGCGAAGCCAGATATCCGGCTTGAGTCTAAACATATACCTGGTGTGATAGCGAGCCAGAGTGTGTGTTTTTGCTTGGGTATCAATTTGGTAACGTTGATGATGATGATGCCTCATCCACGCCGCAACAAAGGATTCAAATACCGCTTCCATTGGAAAGAGCAGCGATATGGCATCAGCATGACCCTGCATACAAAGTGGTGACTCCCCGTGTAGGATCAATTTGGCCCACTCCAGCGCCTGTTCATAGTGATGCATATGCCTGTCGAGGCGAACCAGATCGAACGCGTGAGCGGTATCAACAACGGGAGGAATACCTTCGAAGGCCGACTGCAAGGGGCGAAGCTGCTGGATGAGCTGAGGGTTGCGGGTCAGGCGCGAAACCGTATCGATGGCCGTTTTGAGAATGCGGTTCTCCGGTCGGTCAACACTGTACTCGTCATACTCCACCTGAAAGCGATCCCGGCGAACGCTATTTGTCGACAGTTGTGCTGAAACCCGCAGTTTTCCCTTCATCCACGGTAGATTCTCCTGCTGGCGAAGGTAGTCACGCTTAAGACCCTGCAGCAGGACCGCCTGGACGCTCTGGATAAATTGATGAATAAAGATATCCATCAGCGGCATGCGCGAGGTTTTGATACTGGCGGAGGTTGTGGCGATGTGCCGGAAGGTTTTCAGCGTGCGCAGCATCATCATCAGCTGTTCGCGGGCGTTATCATGGCCGGTCTTTGGCAACACCTCGATGAACGCTCCTCCCGGCAGCGCAATGACGCCGACATAGTTTTTCACCTGCAGCACCTTCACGCGCCCGACCGTTTTCAGCGTCAGCAGGCGCGCGTCGTATTCCGCATCGTCGTTCAGGCAGCATTGCTCCAGCCACGCAAAACAGGCCGGAGGAAGCTCCAATGCGTCCTTAACCCGGCCGCTGTCCTCTTTACTGACCAAATAACCGTATTCAAAGGTGGACCACTGCCGCCGCCCGGTCATTCGTCGTTCTCCGCGCCTCGCGCACCTGCATCGTAAATCTGACGCCAGGCGATGGCATTATTCCAGACAGGATCGTCTTCGCCTGCAAGGTGATAGCGCTCTCCCTCTTCCTGCAGATCGTCCGATGCATCCGTTCCAAACAGCCGCTGAATATTTCCCTCGTTTTTGATCGAACGGATGAAGCACAGGGCGGGATCCTGCTTCTGGTTATCTCCAAGGACCAGACGAATTTTCTGCCAGTCGTTGTAAAAGTACTCCTCCAGCAGCGGCAGTACTTTATTTTTCATCACCCGCTGCAGACGGGCGAAAGCAACGTCATCGTCCTCCGTCTCAATTACCGGTATGAAAAAAGCGTGCCCAAGCGTGTGCTCGCTATCGTACAGCGCCTCAATGCGTTCATTGAGCATCTGCAGTAGCCGTTTGAGATCGATACCTTTGATGACGTGGCCTTCCAGAATGGAGGCTTTCGGCAGCATGGCCTTAAACTCGAAGCGGCGGCGCAGGGCGGTGTCCAGAGCGGTCAGGGAACGGTCCGCGGTATTCATGGTGCCGACCAGGAACAGGTTGTTTGGCACGCTGAATTTTTCGCCCGAATAGGGTAGCGTCACGCTCAGGGCCTCGGGTTCACCCATGCGCTTGGATTTCTCAATTAAGGTGATGAGCTCTCCGAAAATTTTGGAGATATTGCCACGGTTAATCTCGTCAACAATCAGCACGTAGTTCTGGCGTTTTGCCGGTGCATTTTTTTTCGGTGTGACGGGAAGATTATAATTATCATGAAGATAGTTGAGGATACCCCGGACATACGACTCGTTGTGGATATCAATCCCGTTGTTCTGATACCAGGCTTTGATGTCTTTCACGTAGGCGTTGTATCCATTCCCCAGATCCCCTTTTTTGCTGTTTAAAGGGAAGATGCCGAAGTTCGTTTCACTTTTATAGGTGACGCCGAACGGTTTACCTGATGTCGTTTTGAGCGTGGCGGCTTCGCCATTCAGCAGTTCTTTTTGAAACTTTGATAGCGCCTCGTTCAGCGCCAGCTGTTCACCTGCGTAACCAAACGCCGCATCCTCACAGATTTGCTTAAAGACGCCGGATTTAATGTCATAGCGAACGTTACCGTCACGGGTGGTATCGGCGCGTAACCCTTCAATAAACTCTTCATAACCAAAGCTTTGGTGGAAAGTGACAAAGCGGATGCGCTGTTCGGAGACCAGCCGGTCATAAAGCGCTTTAAGTGCGTTCCGGTAATCACTGCCCTGAAGGCCATCCAGCAGGCGGGAATACTCAGCGGGTTCACAGGCCCGGACGGCATGCTCAACGGTGGAATAGGTTTTACCCGTCCCCGGAGGGCCATAGAGAATGACGTTCAGTGGAACATCCGCCACGTTCTCATCCGTATCCTGATCGTCGTCTTCGGCCCAGGACTCGCTACCTACCAGGCCGATATCGCTCTTATCTTTGATGAAATGCGTGTAGAGATGCCACAGCGACATATTGAGTTCGACAGGGTCTACATGGCCGCCCAGCTCGCGGTTCAGAGCCGCCTTCAGCTCCAGGTTTTTTTCAAACCACGTCCCTTTCCCGGCGAGCCCAAGCCCGAAGCGGTTATTACAGTAGTTATAAATGCGGGAAAACATTTTGGTATTTACCACGTTCGAAACCCGCTCAGGGTAGAGCGTGGCAAAAGCCCGGTGACACAACGCCCAGTACTGTTTCTTGAGAATGGATTTGGCCTTAAGCGCCTGTAGCTTGTTGACCACCTTTTCATATACGGCCGGGGTGCAGCCCTGTGCCATCAGGGTTGTGATTTCCCGCAGGTGAATCTGGGCCGCATTGTATTCGTTCTGCGACATTCCACCCTGTTTAATGCTGGCGACGCCGTTGGAGCGTTCATACCAAAGTGCCTTGATAAGGCTTTGATCACGAAACTCGGGTCGCTCTGTCGCTACGCGTTTGACCATCTGGTGATAGGCTGGCCCCCATTTAGGGCTGTATCGGCTGTTGTTATTGATATGCTCATTAAAGAAGGGGGCTAACGCGGTGCGATCCTGAACCATCACAAACTCCGGAAGTCGGGTAAAGGCGGTAAAGGTCAGTATTTTATAGGATTAATCTGAATGGTGTCACTGCTTGTTCAGGTGGGTTGAGGTGAAAAGGGGGCTGTCGCCGTTGGCGTCAGCCCTCAGACTTACAGCGACTTCACAAACGCCAGCAGATCTTCGTTGAGCTGATCCTGGTGGGTCAGCGCGAAGCCGTGCGGGGCGTTGTCGTACACCTTCAGCGTGGCGTTTTTGATCATCTCCGCCGCCAGCTTGCCGGTGGTTTCAAACGGTACGATCTGGTCATTGCTGCCGTGGATCACCAGCGTTGGCACGTCGATTTTCGCCATATCCGGGCGGAAGTCGGTTTCGCCGAACGCGGTCACGCAGTCGATGGTGCCCTTCAGGGACGCCAGCAGGGCGATGTTCAGCGTCTGGGTCAGGGCACCGGCGGACACGGTCTGCCCGGCGTTGGTGCCGTAGAACGGCGTCGCGAAGTCGCTGATGAACTGGGCGCGATCTTTACGCAGTCCGTCGCGAATGCCGTCGAACACGCTCTGATCCACGCCCTGCGGGAAGGAGTCGGATTTACCGAAGATCGGCGTGACCGCGCCCAGCAGCGCCAGACCGGCCACGCGCGCGCTGCCGTAGTTGTTGATGTAGCGGGTCACGTCGCCGCCGCCCATGGAGAAGCCCACCAGCGTCACGTCTTGCAGGTCCAGGATGGTGATCAGGTCGTTAATGTCGGACGCAAAGGTATCGTAGTCGTAGCCGTTCCACGGCTGATCCGAGCGGCCAAAGCCGCGACGGTCAAAGGCGATGGCGCGGAAGCCGCGTTCGGCCAGGTAGTTCAGCTGGCTGTCCCACATGTCGCCGTCCAGCGGCCAGCCGTGGCTGAAGAGAACCGGTTTGCCCGCGCCGCAGTCTTTGTAGTAAATCTGCGTGCCGTCTTTTGCCTTAAACGTTGCCATAGTGTGTTCCTGTACAGGTGATGGTTATGGTTATACCGGCGCGACCAGATAGCGAATTGCCGGTGATGTTGTGCCCTGATGAAAAGCCAGAACGCGGCTCTGCAGCAGGAGGTCATTCATGGTGTGGCGCTCCTGCTGGCGCAGATGCTCAATCCACGAGCCCATCAGGAAGGTCTCGATAAACAGACCCGGGCGCTCAATATCTTCATATACCGCCCAACTCATCGCGCCGGCGCGGCGTCGCACCCGGCGCAGCTCGTGTACCGCCTCCAGGAAGGCTTTCGCGTTCTGCGGGTCGATGATGTACTCGTGCGACACCAGCACCGGGCCGCGCTCGTTCGGCAGCTCAATCTCCACGCCGTCCAGCGGCTGGCCGCTCAGGTCGAGGTTTAAATCAGGATCTTTCTCCAGCTTCCAGCGGAACACCGTTGCGCTTGCCAGCACCATCCCCAGCGTGGCGACAACCAGCGAGGTCGGGGTGCCAAACTGCGAGGCGATCTGCCCCCAGATGGCGCTGCCCGTGGTCATCGAGCCGAAGAACACCGTCAGGTAGACCGCCAGCGCCCGGGCCTTCACCCAGCGGGCGGCGCTGCGCTGCGCGCCGAGGTTCAGCGTCGAGAGCACCGCAATCCACGCGAAGCCGGTGAAGAACTCAAACAGGTTGAGCAGCCAGACGTGGCGCACGAACGCCAGTGCCAGCATGGTGAGGGCAAAAACCAGGCTCGCGGCCACCATCAGCCGATCGGCGTTCAGCCGCTGGCGCAGGCGCGGCAGCAGGATCGCCCCGGCAATCGCCCCCAGGCCAATGCACGCCAGCATTACGCCGTAGCCCGCCGGGCCTAAGCCCAGCTCGCGGCGCGCCACCAGCGGCAGCAGCGCCCAGCCCGCGCTGCCGAAAACGAAGAAGGCCACGGTGCGCACCAGCACGTTGCGCAGCACCGGCGCGGAGTGCACGTAGCGAATGCCGGAGCGCACCGCGGAGAAGAAGTGCTCCGGCGGCAGGCGCTGCACGGACGGGGCCGGACGCCAGCGCCACAGCACCCACGCCACGCCCACCACGGACAGCGCGTTCAGGGCAAACACCATCCACGGCCCGGCGAGCGAAAGCAGAAAACCGCCCAGCGCGGGACCAATCGCCCGGCTGATGTTCACCCCGAGCGAGTTCAGCGCCACGGCGGCGCCCAGCTCCGGCTTGCTCACCAGATCGGGCACCACGGCCTGGAACGGCGGCGAGCTCATCGCCGCGCCCACGCTCAGCAGGAACGTCGCCACCAGCAGAACGGTAGGGGTGACGTGTCCGGTGAAGGAGAGCACCGTCAGCCCGGCGGCGGCGATGAACACCCACAGTTGTGAGAAGAGCAGGTATTTACGCCGGTCAACGATGTCCGCCATCACCCCGGACGGCAGGGCGAAGAGGAACATCGGCAGGCTGCTGGCGGCCTGCACCAGCGCGATATCCAGCGGATCGGCACTCAGGGTCAGCATGCTCCAGTTGATGCCGACGTCGCTCATCCATGAGCCGACGTTAGAGACCACCGTGGCGATCCACAGCATGCGGAACACCGGCTGGCTCAGCGGCTGCCAGGGCGAAACCGCCCGCGCGGGCGTCGTCTCAACGTGTGCGTCGCGAACGTCGTTAACCTGGGTCATGCGAACCTCTCCGTTGCCTTACGCTGCAGCCGCCACTGGCCCGGCCCGGTGAGGGCGAGAGTGGTGAAGATAATCAGCAGCAGCCAGCCAAACTGCCCTTCGGCAATCGACCAGTCCGGGTGTACCGCCAGCATCGCCACCAGCAGCACGGCGATAATCGGCAGGCACGCCAGGCGGGTGTAGACGCCCGCAATGATCAACAGCGGGCAGATCACCTCGGCGACGATCGCCGGGATCAGGCTCGCGTAAGGCCCGAAGCCGAACGGATCTTCAATGCGCGTCAGCTCTTCGCTGAAGTGGAGCACCTTCGGCAGGCCGTGCACGTAGAGCAGCAGCAGGCTGCCGGTGAGGCGCAGGAAGAACAGCCCCAGGTCGACCCGGGGCGGCATAGTAGTGTTTTTCATCAGAATGCAAAGCAGCTGCAGCCCAGCGCCCCCCAGAAAGCGTTATCGTCGGACACCGGCATCTCTGACGAGCGGGCGAAATCATGCTGGTGGCTGTGAACCCCGCACGGGCCGCTGCAGTGGTGAGCCACACTCAAGCCGACGCGCGTAGCCTGCGGTGGCGCGCTGCGGTAGTGGCCCGGCACCTTCACCACCGGGGACCACTCGGGCAGAACCGGAATGGCCGGTGGCGCGAGCGGGCCAAAGCTGCCTGCGGCGTAGACGATGTCGCCGTTGACCACCGTCAGGACGGACTCGATGCCCTTGATCTCCTCTTCCGGCACGCGGAAGTAGTCTTTGCTCAGCACCGCCAGATCCGCGAGCTGGCCGACCTTGATCTGCCCCTTTTGGTTCTGCTCGCTGGAGAACCACGCGCTGCCCTGGGTCCAGAGCATCAGGGCGGTATCGCGGTCCAGACGGGCGCTGTGATCGTACATCTGCATCCCGCCGACGGTGCGGCCGGAGACCAGCCAGTAGAGCGCGGTCCACGGGTTGTAGCTCGCCACGCGGGTGGCGTCGGTGCCTAAGCCCACCGGCACGCCGGTCTCGAGCATTTTGGCCACCGGCGGCGTGTGGCGGGTGGCTTCAATGCCGTAGCGCTCGGCAAAGTACTCCCCCTGGAAGGCCATGCGGTGCTGGACGGCAATGCCGCCGCCCAGCGCTTTGATGCGGTCGATGTTGGCCTGGGTAACGGTTTCCGCGTGGTCGAAGAACCAGTGCAGGCCGTTGAACGGAATGTCGCGGTTCACCTTCTCGAACACGTCCAGCATGCGGCTGATGGATTCGTTATAGGTGGCGTGCAGGCGGAACGGCCAGCGGTGCTCCACCAGATGGCGCACCACGCGCTCCAGCTCGTCCTCCATGCCCGGCGCGAGATCCGGGCGCGGCTCGAGGAAGTCTTCAAAATCGGCGGCGGAGAAGACCAGCATCTCGCCCGCGCCGTTGTGGCGGAAGAAGTCGCTGCCCTGGCCCGGCGTGAGCATGTCGGTCCATTTTTCAAAGTCTTCCAGCTCGTGGCCCGGACGCTGGGTAAACAGGTTATAGGCGATGCGGATGGTCATCTGCTTTTTCTCGTGCAGCTCGGCAATCACCTCGTAATCTTCCGGGTAATTCTGGAAGCCGCCGCCCGCGTCGATGGCGCTGGTCAGCCCCAGGCGGTTCAGCTCGCGCATAAACTGGCGCGTGGAGTTGACCTGCTGCTCCAGCGGCAGCTTCGGCCCTTTGGCGAGGGTTGAGTACAGGATCATGGCGTTCGGGCGGGCGATCAGCATCCCGGTCGGGTTGCCGTTGGCGTCGCGCTGGATCTCGCCGCCCGGCGGGTTCGGCGTATCCTTGGTATAGCCAACCACCTTCAGCGCGGCGCGGTTGAGCAGGGCGCGGTCGTACAGGTGCAGAATGAAGACCGGGGTGTCCGGCGCGGCGTCGTTGATCTCGTCCAGCGTCGGCATGCGGCGCTCGGCAAACTGGAACTCGCTCCAGCCGCCCACCACGCGCACCCACTGGGGCGACGGGGTGCGCAGGGCCTGTTCTTTCAGCATCCGCAGGGCGTCGGCCAGGGACGGCACGCCTTCCCAGCGCAGCTCGAGGTTGTAGTTCAGCCCGCCGCGAATCAGGTGCAGGTGCGAGTCGTTCAGGCCGGGGATCGCGGTGTGGCCTTTCAAATCCACCACCTTAGTGCCGTCGCAGTGGTGCTGCATCACCTCGGCGACGGTACCCACTTCCAGAAATTTTCCGTCGCGCACGGCAACGGCTTCCGCGACAGGGTTCTCGCGATCGACGGTGTGAAACTGGCCGTTAACCAGAATGAGATCGGCTTTACCGAGGGTAACCATAACTGCTCCTGACTGAGAGGGTGAATGGTCAGGATTATGGGAACCGGTTTCGGCAAAGATCCAGTTATACAATAGGATAGGTATACCAAAGTATAACTATACCTAAGGTTAACTATACGAAGAGATAATTACGCGCGGCGACGGAAAACCGCAGGATGAGGGTGACTTTATTGTCGCGGCGCTCGCGGCGATTTCTACCCTTAACCACTGGAAAATGCTATGACCTCTTCAAAGCTCGAAGTGTTAACCCCTGCGAACTGTCAGATCATCTTTATCGATCACCAGCCACAGATGGCGTTTGGCGTGCAGTCTATTGACCGCCAGGTGCTGAAAAACAACACCGTGGCGCTGGCGAAAGCGGCCAAAGTGTTCAACATCCCGACCATCATCACCACCGTTGAGACCGAAAGCTTCTCCGGCAACACCTATCCGGAGTTGCTGGACGTGTTCCCGGGCCAGGACATTCTGGAGCGTACCTCCATGAACTCCTGGGACGACCAGAAGGTGCGCGACGCGCTGAAGGCTAACGGCAAGAAGAAGGTGGTGGTTGCCGGCCTGTGGACCGAAGTGTGCAACAACAGCTTTGCCCTGTGCGCGATGCTGGAAGGCGACTACGAAATTTATATGGTGGCGGACGCGTCCGGCGGCACCTCCAAAGAAGCCCACGACTTCGCGATGCAGCGCATGATCCAGGCAGGCGTGATCCCGGTGACCTGGCAGCAGGTGATGCTGGAGTGGCAGCGCGACTGGGCGCGTAAAGAGACCTACACCGCGGTGATGGATATCGTGCGCGAACACTCCGGCGCGTACGGCATGGGCGTGGATTACGCCTACACCATGGTGCACAAAGCACCGTCTCGCCAGAAGAGCGAGCACCGCACCTTAGCGCCGGTTCCGGCTCGCTAAGTTCCGCTGGCGGGCTGGTCCCTCATCCGGCTCGCCGCTGCCTCTTTCTCTGGAGTTCACAATGAGTACTGGGCTGATATCCCTTGCCGCAGGCGTGTTGATTGGCCTGATGTATGCCGTGCTGAAGGTGCGCTCCCCCGCGCCGCCCGCGCTGGCGCTGATTGGCCTGCTGGGGATGCTGGCGGGTGAACAGGCGACGCGCCATCTGTTATCCCGCGACGGCGCGCCGCCTCCTCAGGTGACGGTTCCGCAGGTGAAATCGCAGACGGGAGCGACGTCATGAGAGCATGGATAATTTCGCTGGTGTGCGGCGTGGTTGCTGGGGTAATTTACGCCCTGCTCGACGTTCATTCCCCGGCACCGCCGGTTGTCGCCCTGCTTGGCCTGTTTGGCATGCTGGTGGGTGAACAGCTCATCCCGGTGGGACGGCGTTTACTGAGTCGCGAACCGTTTACCCTCGCCTGGTTTCGTCACGAATGCGTGCCGAAAATCAGCGGCACGGCGCCCCCTGCGCCCGCGAAGGACGATCGCGACGTTTATTGATTTTTTTGAGGAAAGACAGCATGACGCTGCCGTGGCGCATTGCCATCATTGATGACGAACGTTCCGTCCGCAGCGGGCTGAGTAATCTCCTGGAGTCGGAAGGGTATGCCGCCGATACGTTTGATTCGGCAGAGGTGTTTCTGAGCCATCCGCTCGCCCTGTCCGGCGCGGCGCTGGTGATCGCCGATATCAAGCTGCGGGGCATGAGCGGTCTGGAGCTGTTTGAAAAGCTGCGGCTGCTGGCCGTTCCCCCGCCGCCCGTGATCTTTATCTCCGGTCATGCTGATGAAAATATGCAGCGGTACGCTCTTAGCCTGGGCGCCGCTGCATTTTTGCGTAAACCCATTAACATCGATATTCTGCTGGATCATATACAGCGGGAGCTGGCCCGCCGACGATAAGGATCGCGGATGAACGAACACGAGCAGCCTGCATTCTGGCCCGCCCAGGGGAATCTTCACCAGGGGCGGGTTTTTGTCCTTAAAGAGGATGTGATTTTTACCGTGCTGGCGCAGGAGGGCGGTATCGCCTGGATGCACGCGCGCCATCCCCATTCCGGCGGCTCGTTCATCATTGCCACCGCGGTGAGCGACGAAGAGGAAGAGCGGGCCACGCGGCTGCTAAAAAACGAATTTGCGCTGCGTGACGTGCTGCAGGACAGTTGGGCCATCCGCGCCGTTGCCTCCACCCAGTACCGGGGACGATTCGCGCTAGTGTATGCGCCGTTTGCGTTTGAGCTGCTGGCGCGGCGCGCGGGCAGTGCGATCTCGGGGATCTCGCGCTTTATAGAGATGGCGATCCAGATCTGCGTTCCCCTGCGCCAGATGCACCTGCAAAACCTGATCCACGGCGATATCAAGCCCGGCGCGATTTTTGTTCATCACGATGCCACCTGCCGTCTGGGCAGCTTTGGCCTCTCCTGTAGCCTCTCCGGTGCCTTCTCCCAGACCCGGCTTGCCGTTTCAGGCGGTACGCCCGCGTATATGTCGCCGGAGCACACCACCCGCACCCGGCGTCCCGTTGACGGCCGCAGCGATCTCTACAGCCTCGGCATGGTGCTGTATGAACTCCTGACCGGACGCCTGCCGTTTGAGTTGGGGGAGGACGATCAAACCAACTGGGCGCACTACCATATTGCCTCGGAGCCGCTGGCCCCGGACGTGATTCGCCCGGACGTGCCGGGAATGCTGTCGACTATCATCCTCAAGCTGCTGGAGAAGCACCCCGATAACCGCTACCAGACGGTCGACGGGCTGATTGCCGACCTCCGCCGCTGCCAGGCGACGCTGACCTGCGAGGGCGAGATCGTCGCCTTTACCCCCGGCCAGCAGGACCGCACTCCCGCGATCCATCTGGCGGACTCCCTGTTCGCGACGCATCCGCAGGCGAATGACGTCATTGCCGCGTTTGAGCGGGTGGGGCAGAACCTGGTGCCGGAGCTGGTGACGATCGGCGGGCCGTCGGGGATTGGCAAATCGTCCATCATCGCGACGGCGCTCAAAACGCTGCAGCAGCGTCAGGTTTTGCTGGCGGTGGGGAAAGTCGATCAGTTCTCGCCGTCTTTGCCCTACGGCGTATTAAGCTCCGCGTTCCGCACCCTGACGCTGCACCTGCTGGGGCTGCCCGCGGAAGAGGTGGCGAAGTGGAAAATCCGCCTGTCGCGCGCCCTGGAGGGGTATGAAGCGCTGGCCGTCAGCCTGGTGCCCGAGCTGGGGCTGCTCCTTGAGAGCAAGCCGCGCTACTCGGCGGATACGTTTTCCATTGATGCCCGGGCGCGCTTCAGCCATATGGTGCTGGCGCTGGTAAAAACCTTTGCTTCTCAGGGCTGCCCGCTGGTGCTGGTGCTCGACGATCTCCAGTGGAGCGACGCGGCCAGCCTGTATACGCTGAAACATCTGCTGGTGACCTGCGGCGCTATCCCGCTGCTGCTGGTGGTCGCCCACCGCGATATCGGTTCGTTGTCCGAACCAACGCTGCAACAGCAGCTGGCGAGCCTGCCGGAAGCGGCGCAAAACGCGACTGAAATTGTCCCGCAGGCGCTGTCCGTGAAGGCGGTGGCGCGCTGGCTGGCGACGATATTTCGTACCCGCAGCGCGGCGACGACCGACCTCGCCACGCTGATCCACGAGAAAACCGGGGGCAACCCGCTCTTTGTGCACGAGTTTTTCCGCCGCATCGTGGATGACGGGCTGGTGGTGCACAACAAATATCAGGATAAGTGGCACTACGATCTGCAGGCGATCCGCGCCCGACACTACACCGAAAACGTCGTTACCCTGGTGCTGGAGCAGCTTGAAGAGCTGCCCGACGAGACGCGCCGCCTGCTGGGCAGCCTCGCCTGCCTCGGCGGCACGGGCGAGATGGAGATGATCTGCCGGGTGGTCAGCATGTCGATGGCGGAAATGCGCTATGCGCTGCATCCGGCGGTGATGGCCCAGCTCATTGTGCTGACGGAAAAAGAGTACGCCTTCACCCACGACCGGGTGCAGGAGGCGGCCTTTGCGATGCTGGATCAGCATGAGAAAAGCCATCTTCACCTGACCACCGCCAGCCTGCTGGCCGATGCCGCGCGTCAGGCCGCGGGGAACGAACTGCTGTTTCGCGCCGTTCACCACGTCACGGCTGCGCTGGACTGCATCCAGCCCGCGCCGCAGCGCCAGATGTTCCGCGAGCTGAGCCTGCTGGCCGCACGACGGGCAAAGCGTTCGGGGGATTATCCATCGGCGCTCAGCTATATCCAGACCGCCAGAGCGCTGGGCAACGCCGGGACGGTGTCAGACTTTATGCTTGATATCGAAGAGGCGGGCTGCGAGTTTGCTCTGGGGCACCTGGAGCGCACCCGCGAGCTGTGTGACGCCATCCTCGGCTGCCCCGGCGGGCTGACCGAAAAGGCGCTGGCGGCCAACCTGCTGGTGGAAGTGTACATTCGCCAGTCGGACAGCCGTCTGGCGCTGGAGGCGGCGCTCTGCTGGCTGGGGATTTTTGGTATTCAGATTGGCCGCCACCCGGAAGATGCCGACTGCGACGAGGCCTGGGAACACTTCTGCAACCGCACGGCCGACGCGCCGCAAAGCCTTTATGCCCAGCTGTCGCGAATGGATAACCCGGAAACCGAAGCGGTGATGAACCTGCTCTACAGCGCCAGCATTTGCGCCAGCTTCATCTGCCCGCGCCTGCATTTTTTGCTGCTTTGCCGCATGATGCACCTCACCCTCGACCACGGCATCACTGGCGCCTCCACCACGGCGATGGCCTGGTTTGGCGTGCTGATTGGCCAGCGCTACGCCGAGTACCGCCTCGGGTTCCAGTACGGCACCCTGGCCCGCGAGCTGGTGAACCGCCACGGCTACGACGCGTTCGAAGCCAAAACCCTGCTGCCCCTCGACCAGCTCAGCGTCTGGACCCAGCCGCTGTCATTCACCATCGAGTGCGCAAAAGCCTGCTTCACCGCCGCCGTTACCCACGGCGATATGACGGTGGCCTGCTTTGCGGCCTGCCATCAGGTCATTAACTTCCTCTCACGGGGCGATCACCTGGACGGGGTATTGACCAGTATCGATCGCGGCCTGGCGTTTGTGCGTAAAACCCACTTCCAGGACGTGGAGACCATATTGATGCTCCAGCGCACCTTCGTGGAGTTTTTGCGCACGCCGACGATTGGCACCTGGAGCGCGTCGCAGGCGCTGCCCGAGGCGCTGCTTCCCGCGTCGCCGGAGCAGGCCCCGGAGCAGACCTCCACCATGCTGTTCTGGTACTGGCTCTACCGTGGCATGGCGCACTTTACCTGCGGCGAGTATACCGACGCGCAGGCGGATCTTGAGATGGCGGGCTGGTACGCGTGGTCTGCGCCGGGCCATATCCATCTGCTGGATTACCATCTCTACAGCGCGCTGGCGCTCTCACGTCAGCTGACGCCGGAGACGTTTTCGGCGAATCACCGCCGCAGCATTCACGCCCACTACGACAAAATCGCCCTCTGGGCGCGCATTAATCCCGGCACGTTCGCGGATAAAGAGGCGCTGATCTACGCCGAAATTGTCCGTCTGGACGGGATGAACAGCATTGCGCTTGAGCAGTATGAGAAGGCGGTCCGGCTCTCCCGCGAGGGTGGCTTTAACCCGATTAACGCCCTGGCCCACGAGCTGGCGGGCCGCTTTGCGCTGGCCTGCGGCTACCCGACCGCATCAGACGCGCACTTCCGCGGCTCGATTGCCGCCTGGGGCCGCGCGGGCGCGCAGGCCAAGGTGCGCCAGCTGGAGCAGGATTTCCCGCACCTGCTGGCCTCCGGGCAGGCCAGCGCCTACGACACGGTGGCGTTTGCTCAGAACGAAACGATCCGCGATCTGCAGAGCGTGATCAAGGCTTCCCGCGCGCTGTCGGAAGAGATCAATCTTGAGCGCCTGATTGAAAACCTGATGACCATCCTGCTCGAACGCGCCGGGGCGCAGCGCGGCCTGCTGCTTCGCGTGAGCGATAACCTGATCCCGGAGATCGAGGCCAGCGCCTGGACCAGCACCGACGGCGTGCGGGTGCGGATCCTGAAAGACGTGCCGATGGCGACCGACATGCCGCTGTCGGTGCTGGCTGCGGTGATCCGCACCGGGCAGGAGATCCGCACCGGCAAGCCGGAGGAGTTTCATCCCTTCAGCCAGGACCCTTATCTGGTGACCTCGGGGGCGGCGGTGATGTGCGTCCCGATGTTCAAACAGGCGCGGCTGGTGGGCGTGCTCTACCTGGAAAACCGCCTGATGCCGGAGGTCTTCACCGCCGAGCACTCGCGCGTGGTCAGCCTGCTGGGCGCGCAGGCAGCGGTATCCCTGGAGACGGCGCGGCTCTACGCCGAGCTGCTGGCGGAGAACATTCAGCGCCGCCGGGTGGAAAAAGAGCTGCGCGCCAGCCAGACCTCGCTGATGCTGGGCGAGCAGATCAGCCACACCGGCAGCTGGCGCTGGGAGCTGGAGCAGGATCTGATGTTTGTCTCGGAAGAGTACGCCCGCATTCTCGGCCTGCCCGACCAGCAAAAGATGATCTCCATGGCGGAGTTTTTAACCTTCGTCCACGAGGACGATTACGCCCGCATCAGCGCCATTGTCACCCAGAGCGTGCGCGACGGGCTCTCCATGCGTGCGGAGTTTCGTATAAAGCGCACCGACGGCTCAACGCGCTACATCCTCGGGATTGGCGATCCGGTGGGGGTGGGCAGCGAGGTGAACGAGTACTACGGCATCATTACGGATATCACCAGCCAGCGCGCCGCGGAGGATGCCATGCGGGTGGCGCAGGCGGATCTGGCGCGCGTTTCCCGCGCCACCACCGTCGGGCAGCTGACCTCCTCCATCGCCCACGAGATCAACCAGCCGCTGATGTCCATCGTCTCGAATGCCGGGGCGAGCCTGCGCTGGCTCAGCCGCGAGCCCGCCCGCCTGGATAAAGTGCGCGAAGGGCTGGAGGAGATCGCCGCGGAAGGCGCGCGTGCGGGGGAGATCATTCGCAGCATCCAGTCCCTGACGCGCAAGCAGGATCCCACCTTCTCGCGCATTGATATGCACTACCTGATCCACCATATCATCACGCTTTCGCGCAGCGAGCTGGAGCAGAGACACATTAGCGTTGATTATCTGTTGAACGCCAGCGACAGCTTTATCACCGGGGACAGCGTGCAGATCCAGCAGGTGCTGCTGAATCTGGTGATGAATGCGGTAGAAGCGATGGCCGAGGTGAGGGATCGCGCCAGCACCATCATCCTCAGCACCGCCAACGCGGACGGGAAAGTGATCGTTGAGATCGCCGATACCGGGAGCGGCATTGAGCCCGAACGGCTGGAGCAGATTTTTGACTCGTTCTACTCCACCAAGCCGCAGGGGATGGGGATGGGGCTGACCATCAGCGCCAGCATCATCGAGCGCCACTGCGGAAAGCTGAGCGCGCGCCGCCGGGAGCCGCACGGCACGGTGTTTACCTTCGCGCTGCCGCTGGCCGCGCAGGAAGGGTAAACGTTACTCCGCGGGCTGGCTTTTGGTCAGGCGCTCAACGGCCCTGACCAGCTCGGCCACGGAGCGCACCTGCATTTTCTCCATCACGCGGCGGCGGTGCACCTTCACCGTGATCTCGCTGACGCCCAGCTCGGCGGCAATCTGCTTGTTGAGCTTGCCGGTGATGGCAAGCTCAAGCACCTCGTGCTCGCGCGGCGTGAGGGACAAATGGCGCTGCTTCAGGGCGTAGTGCTCTTTATTGCGCACGGCGTTGTTTTCCGCCAGCTGCAGCGCGGACTCAATGGCGTCGATAAGCGCGGCGGATTCAACGGGCTTGGTGAGAAATTCGTACGCGCCGCCTTTGATGGCGCGCACCGACATCGGGATAGTGCCGTGGCCGGTGAGAAAAATAATCGGGATCTCGCGCCCGCTGTCTTTGAGCGCGTCCGCCACCTCGAAGCCAGAGATGGCGGGCATCTGCATGTCGAGGATCACGCACGACGGCAGATCCTCAAACCGGTGTTGAAGAAACGTTTCTGCTGATGAAAAGCCGATGGCGTTTAAGTCTGCCGATTCCAGCAGCCCGATTACGGACTGCCTGACCGCGTCATCGTCATCAACCACATACACAATGTGTTCCATTCACCGCCCCGGTGCTGATTTAAATGTCGAGGATGCAAACAGTCCCAACGGTGGCGTAAGAGACTGTTTATGCTGACTTTCATCTTAACACATTAAATATCATTATCATTTAACAATATGATAACCATATGAAGTATAGCGAGCCGGGGCGGGGGCGGTGAAGGAATGAAACGCTGTTTTTATGCACCGACAAGCTCGATGCGGTTGCCGTCCGGGTCCGCGATCACCGCTTCATAGAAGCCGTCCCCGGTCATGCGCGGGGCGCTGAGCAGCGTGCCGTTGGCCTGCGCCCGCTCGGCCATGCTGTCCACTTTTGCCTTGCTGCCGACGTTAATGGCGATATGCGCCCAGCCGATAAACTCCGGGTGGGACGGGGCGTCGGGCAGGTCCGGCAGCGTCATCAGCTCGAGGGTCGGCCCGTCATCCAGGGTAATAAAATGGGATTCAAACCCCGGACGGTTTTTGCTGACGTAGCGTTCGTTACTGCGGCCATTAAACACCGTTTCCCAGAACTGAACCTGGGCCTCAAGGCTGCGGGTCCAGAGTGCGACATGTGCAATATTCATAAGATCCCTCGTTATTTGTCTGTGAGGACTTTCACCGATAAAACAGGCTACACTCTGGTTTTGAGCGCGACAAGCTGAGGAAACAACAATGCACTACACACTGAAAGAAAGCGACAAGGACAAAGCGGAAGGGTCAAGCGGCGCGGGCGCTCTGCAGCAAAAACTGCTGGAGTCCCGTTCGATTGTCATCTCCGGCGAGATCAACCAGGAGCTGGCGCAGAAGGTCATTACCCAGATGATCCTGCTGCAAAGCGTCAGCAACGATCCGATCAAGCTGTACATCAACAGCCAGGGCGGCCACGTGGAGGCGGGTGACACCATTCACGACTTCATCAAGTTCATCCGCCCGGAAGTGCACGTCATCGGTACCGGCTGGGTGGCGAGCGCCGGGATCACCATCTTCCTGGCAGCGAAAAAAGAGCACCGCTACTCGCTGCCAAATACCCGCTTTATGATCCACCAGCCGCTGGGCGGCGTGCGCGGTCAGGCGACGGATATTGAGATCGAAGCGCGCGAGATCATCCGCATGCTGGATCGCGTCAACAAGCTGATCGCTGACGCCACCGGCCAGCCGCTGGAAAAAGTGAAAAAAGACACCGACCGCAACTACTGGATGTCTCCGGCAGAAGCGCTGGACTACGGCATCGTGGGCAAACTGATTACCCATTACGACGAGCTGAACCTGGATTAAGTTTTACTGCCGTGTACGTGTCGGGTAGCGGCTTCGCCTTACCCGACCTACGCGCGCTCGTTTGACCCATGACAAGTTCCCCCTCTGCCTTCTTGCCTATAATCGCGCCTGTTTCCCCTCTCACTGGTGCTACCCATGGCGTATCAATTGAACCTGAACTGGCCGGAATTTCTTGAGAAATACTGGCAAAAACAACCCGTAGTGCTGAAAAATGCCTTCCCGAATTTTGTCGACCCGATTACCCCGGACGAGCTGGCAGGCCTGGCGATGGAGCCGGAAGTCGATAGCCGTCTGGTGAGCCACGCTAACGGCAAATGGCAGGCCAGCAATGGTCCGTTTGAGCACTTTGACGGTCTGGGCGAAACCGGCTGGTCGCTGCTGGCGCAGGCGGTGAACCACTGGCATATGCCCGCCGCGGAGCTGGTGCGTCCGTTCCGCGTCCTGCCGGACTGGCGTCTGGACGATCTGATGATCTCCTTCTCCGTGCCGGGCGGCGGCGTGGGTCCGCATATCGATCAGTACGACGTGTTTATCATTCAGGGGATGGGCAGCCGCCGCTGGCGCGTGGGCGACAAGCTGCCGATGCGTCAGTTCTGCCCGCATCCGGCGCTGCTGCACGTGGATCCGTTTGAGCCGATCATCGACGAAGATCTGGCCCCGGGCGATATTCTCTACATTCCGCCTGGATTCCCGCACGACGGCTTCACCCATGAAACCGCGCTCAACTACTCCGTCGGCTTCCGCGGGCCGAACGGCCGCGATCTGATCAGCAGCTTTGCCGACTACGCGCTGGAAAACGATCTGGGCGGCGAGCACTACAGCGATCCGGATCTGACCTGCCGCGAACACCCGGGCCGCGTGGAGCAGTACGAGCTCGATCGCATTCATCAGATGATGATCGACATGATTAGCAAGCCGGACGATTTCACGAAATGGTTTGGCAGCTTCGTCTCCACGCCGCGCCACGAGCTGGATATCGCCGCCGCCGAGCCGCCGTATTCGGCAGACGAGGTGCTGGACGCGCTGCAGGGCGGCGAAACGCTGTCGCGCCTGAGCGGCCTGCGCGTGCTGAACGTCAACGGCAGCTTCTTCATCAACAGCGAACAGCTGGAGACGGTAGACGCGAAGGGCGCGGATGCGCTGTGCCGCTACACCGAACTCGGCCAGGCCGAGCTGGGCGATGCGCTGAAAAACCCGGCGTTTGTTGACGAACTCACCGGGCTGATTAACCAGGGGTACTGGTACTTCGACGAGTAACAGGAGGCGGCGTTTAGTCAGCCTAAACGCCGCTACGTTCAAACCAGCATATTACACGCCTTCCAGTAGTTCAAAAGCCGCTCGTCGTCGCGCTCTTTCTCCGCTTTGATTTTCATCGCCTGGGCGAGATTCTCTCGCGATAACTCATGGCCTTTTTGCACGATGTCCAGGACCGCTTCACCAAGAGCCAGCGAAATTTCTGCCCGATTATTGTTGCGAATCGTCATAAATACCTCCTCGTTGGTTGCGATAATTTAATTATGATCGGGAAATAATCAGTCGGAAATAATTCATCTCATTCTTATTTTTTTCATTTCGGCGTTAAATAGACATCATATTCCATTCTGTCAATGATGTTTCAAAATGCTAATAAGACTTTTAAGCCTGAATTTATGCGCTACAGTTATTTTTCGTGCAACAGGCAAATAACCGAAACAGGAGAATGATTATGGTAGATAAAAGCGCAATTAAGGATCACACTCAGGTTGTCGCCAGCTGCGGAACGCACGTCGGGGTTGTGGACCATTTAGACGGCGAGCGTATCAAGCTTGCGAAGAGTGACCCTGAATCAGGCGGCAAGCACCACTTTATTCCTCTCGGCTGGGTCGATAAGGTCGAAGATAATAAAGTTATCCTGACCAAAAACCATAAAGAGGTTTTTGCTGAGTGGCAGGAAGCATAAATATATTTCTCGTAAAGAAATATATATCTTCGCTCCGGCTTTGTCCGGAGCGTAATAGTGTCTGCGCCCGGTGATTGCTGATATGGCAAAGGGATGGTACTGTTTTGCCTGTCCTTTTCCCGATGCAGGCCCCGAATTATGCTCCAGAGTGAAAATAGATCAGCGAAACGCATATTTTTTGTTGAGGATTTTCAGGTATTCGGCGAGCGCTACGGCATCGACTACCGTTTCCCGCTGTTAAAAGGGGAGCAGATCAGCGGCAGCCCGGTGTTGCAGGGGAATGTGGAAGAGATGACGCTCTCGTCCGGCATTTCGCTGACCCACTCCGACGTGCATGTATTACAACCCTACGAAACCACATCCCGCCACAGCAGCCCGCTTTATATGCTGGTAGTGCTGGAAGGGTGCGTTACGATCGCGCTCAATGGCATCGACTATCACGTTCGTCCCGGCATGGCGTTCAGCGCCCGTCTGAGTGAGGAACAGGTGATGAGTGCGCGTCACGACGCCGACAGCGCGCTGAAAACGCTCTCGTTTGGCGTGTACCCGCATGAAGCCGGGCGTGAAGCCCTGCTTGAGTCGCTGCTGCTGGAATGGCAAAACCTGAATACACCCACGTTTGTCTGGCACGTTCCCGAGTTTGTTATGTCAGGCATTCAGCATGCGCAGCAGCAGAGGGGAAGCATGCTCGCGCGTAAGCTATTGCTGGAGGGGCTGATGTACCAGCTGCTCGGCCACGGCCTGAACCAGCGCCAGCAGCCCTGCCCGAGCCGCCCTGAGCATGCGCGCCTGGAACGCGTACGGAGCATGCTGGAACAGTCTCCTGAACGGGATCATACTCTCGCGCAGCTGGCAGCCCTGGCTGCAATGAGCCCAAGCAGCCTGCGCAGCAAGTTCCGTCAGCGCTACGGCTGCACCCTCTTCGATTATCTTCGCGACTGTCGCCTTGCGCTGGCGCGCCGCTATCTGCTGGAAGGCCACAGCGTGCAGCAGGCGGCCTGGATGTGCGGGTATCAGCATGCCACCAACTTCGCCACCGCGTTTCGTCGTCATTACGGGATTTCTCCGGGCGACGTGCGCAAACTCCGCTAACGTAATTTCGCCCATCGCGCGAACGCATCCCGTGCGGTTTAGCATCGCGCATACGTAACCTGGCGGCGCGCATAGCCGTTTGCACTCTCAAAAAGGTAATAATTCTTATTAACAATAAGAAATATCTCTGGAGAGGGTTATGTTTGCTAAATCGCGTCTGGCACTGCTGGTGGGATGGGTTACCGGTAGCGTCGCTTTTCCTTTACTGGCGCAGGATGCGCAAAAAACTGACACCGTGGTGGTGACCTCGCAGATGCAGTCTGCGGCCACCAAGCTTGAAACACCGGATATTGAAACTCCGCAGTCGGTCTCTATCGTCACGCGCGAGCAGTTCGAAGAGCAGGGCGCAACCAGCGTGCGTCAGGCCGTGAGCTACACGCCGGGGGTCTACAGCAACCAGATTGGGGCGTCTAACCGCTTTGACTACATGGTGCTGCGCGGCTTCTCTGACGGCAGCCTGGACAACGTCTACCTGGACGGCCTGAAGATGATGGGCGACACCAACTCCCACAGCTCGCTGGTGGTTGATCCGTGGTTCCTGGACAGTATCGAAGTCGTGCGCGGTCCGGCCTCCGTGCTCTATGGCCGTTCATCGCCGGGCGGGATTGTGGCGCTAACCTCTCGTAAGCCGTCGTTCGATCCGGGCGGGGAGATCAAGCTCTTCGCCGGGAACAATAGCCAGCGTGGGGCGATGTTCGACGTCACTGGCCCGGTTGATGATAATGACCGCGTGGCGGTGCGCCTCAGCGGGATGACCCGCTATGCCGATTCCCAGTTCGATCCGCTGAAGGAAGAGCGTTACGCGCTGATGCCGAGCCTGACCTGGCGTATCACCGATAACACCCGTCTGGATCTGATGGCCTACCTGCACCGCGATCCGGAAGGCGGCAGCCACTCCGGCCTGCCGTATGAGGGCACGGTTGTGCCGCACAGCGGGAAGAAAATCTCCAACACGTTCTTTGAAGGTGAAGACGATTACGACAAGTACGATCGTCGGGAAAACATGGTCGGTTATAACCTTGAGCACCTGTTTGACAGCGGCTGGTCCGTGCGCCAGAAGCTGCGCTACCTGCACACCAAAGTGGAGCTGAACCAGGTGTATGCCGCAGGCTGGCTGAATGACACCGAGCTGAACCGCGGCTATTCCGGCTCTGACGAGAAGATGAACGCCATCACCCTGGATAACCAGGTCGACGGCAGCTTCGACACCGGGGCGGTGAACCACCGCGTGCTGATCGGCATGGACTATCAGGACCGCACCAACAACGTGACCGGCTACTATGGCGGCTTCCCGCCGATTGACGCCTTCCACCCGGTTTACGGTGCGAAGCCGGACTACATCACCCAGTACAGCAGGGAAAAGCATAAGCTTCGCCAGACCGGTTACTACCTACAGGATCAGATGTCCGTTGACCGCTGGCGCCTGACGCTCGGCGGACGTTACGACCAGGTGAGCGTGTCGAACGTCGACAACTTTAACCACACCCGCAGCGATCTGGATAAAAACAACTTCAGCAGCCGCGCGGCGCTGCTGTATCTGTTTGATAACGGCGTTGCGCCGTACGTCAGCTACTCCACCGCCTTTACGCCGACCAGCTTTGCCGACGAGCAGGGCAATATCCTGGATCCGATGAAGGGCAAGCAGTGGGAAGCGGGCGTGAAGTATGAGCCAGAAGGGATGAACAGCCAGTTCAGCGCCTCGGTGTTCCGCATCAACCAGAAGAACATTGCCACCAAAGAGGAGCCGACCGATCCGTACCGTTCCATCGGTGAAATCGAATCCGAAGGCGTTGAGCTGGAGGCGATTGGTCAGCTGACCGACAGCCTGCGCATGCAGGCGGCGTATACCTACACGGATATTCGCTATAAGAAGAGCAGCCCGGAAGAGGAGGGCAAGCGCGCCGTCTATGCCCCGCGTAACATGGCCAGCGCCTGGTTGAGCTACGACGTCAAAACCGGCCCGCTGGACGGCCTGACCGTCGGCTCCGGCGTGCGCTATGTCAACGGGATCGCCAGCGATCGCCAGAACACCCATACGCTTCCGTCGTACACGCTGGTGGACATGGTCGTGGGGTATGACCTGTCAAAAGTGGGGCTTACGGGCGTGAGTGCGCAGCTGAACGTCAATAACCTGACGGACAAAAGCTACGTTGCGGCGTGTAACTCGCTGTCTTACTGCTACTTCGGTGCGGAACGCAGCATTGTGGGCAGCGTTTCGTGGAAGTTCTGAGTCGTTGATTTTGCCGGGTGGCGGCTTCGCCTTACCCGGCCTACTCTATTCCGTAGCGCCACCGGCGCTAAAAAACGTACTACTCCTCCATCGCAATCACAATCGCCTCGCCCATCTTCTTCAACGCCTCGCGATGCTTATCCGTCGGCGGCAGCGCCACGTTGATCCGCAGGCAGTTGCGGTACTTCCCTGACGCGGAAAATAACGATCCGGCCGCCGCCTGGATCTTCAGCCGACACAGCTGCTTGCTGACGCACACCATATCCACCTTCTCCGGCAGCTCAACCCACAGCAGGAAGCTTCCCTGCGGGCGCGTGACGCAAATCTCCGCTGGAAAATACTGCCGCACCCAGCAGGTGTAGGTTTCCATATTCTGCTGATAAATCTGGCGCATACGGCGCACGTGGCGATGGTAATGGCCGTCGCGAATAAACGCCGCCACCGCCATCTGGGTGCCCGGCACGTTAAACCCGCCCGCGGCGTATTTCATGTGCATCACCCGGTCGTAATAGCGTCCCGGCACAATCCAGCCGACGCGCAGGCCCGGCGCCACGGTTTTGGTAAACGAGCTGCAGAGGATCACGCGTCCGTCGATGTCCATTGAATGAATGGTGCGCGGGCGCGGGTACTCCGCCGCCAGCTCACCGTAGATATCATCCTCCACAATCACGATATCGTGCCGCTGGGCGAGGGCTAAAACCTGTTTTTTCCGCGCTTCCGGCATGATAAACCCGAGCGGGTTATTGCAGTTGGGCACCAGTATCACCGCCTTGATCGGCCACTGCTCCATTGCCAGCTCTAACGCCTCAATGCTGATCCCGGTTTCAGAGTCGGTGGGAATTTCAATCGCCTTGATGTCAAACCCGCGCAGCATCTGCATGGTGCCGTGAAAAGATGGCGACTCCACCGCCACGATGTCCCCCGGTTTGCACACCGAGAGCAGGGCGATCGACAGTGCGCCGTGGCAGCCGTTGGTGATGACAATCTCATTCGCTGCCACGGTAGAGCCGCCGTCCAGCATCAGGCGGGCGATCTGCTCGCGCAGCTCAAGGCGGCCGTCGAGCACGTCATAGCTCAGCATCTCGCTCGGGTTATGCTGCGCAAGGCGGCTCATCTCGCGCCACAGGGGCTTCAGGCTCGGCTGGTTAATGTCCGGCGAGCCGCCGCCAAAGGAGATCATCTCTTTGTCGGCGCGGGCGTCCAGCAGCATCATCACCTCATCCCACTGGGTGACGTCCACCGGGCGCTGCACCGGGCGCGTCATCGCCGGGACGGGCGGCTGGGCTTTGCGTTTCGAGACAAAATAGCCGGAGCGCGGCTGGGGGGTGATCAGCTGAAGGTTTTCGAGGATCTGGTAGGCCTGCTGTATGGTGCTGATGCTCACGCCATGCTCCTGGCTCAGGGCGCGCACCGACGGCAGACGCTCGCCGCTGCGATACAGCCCTTGTTCAATGCGTTCTGCCAGAAGGTTGGCCAGGTGTTGATAGCGTGTCATGCTGTATCCTTTATTTTCACCATACAGATTATTAAACCAGTACAGATTGCCGCAAAAAACGGCATGCAGATACCGTTTTAGCGGATCTGTATGTTAAATAAAAGTTTTTTTTGCATCTGTATTGCGCAGGTCGATTTCCAGGATGATAACCCCACTGGCACAGTGAGGAGAGCATTATGGAATTCTACGAAAACCGTTCAAAACGTCCGTTCGTCGTATTTGTCTGGATCGGCAAAACGATCCGCAACTGGTATCGCATCAACCGGACCCGCCGCATCCTGAGCCAGATGAGCGACGAGCAGCTCAAGGACGTCGGGTTATCGCGCAATGATATTTAAACCGTGGCCGGGTAAGGCGCAGCCGCCACCCGGCGGTTCAGTTCAACAGCGCAAGCGTCTGCCGTTTCGGCCTTTCCAGTAGCTCCAGCGCCTCCTGATACGACCGCACGTTGTTATAGCCCATTACCAGCCCGTAGCGTTTGCCCGACCCGCGATACCACTCCGAGAGTGCATTGACCTGCAGCTGCTGTTCCTGCCAGCAGCGGGCCACTTCCCGGTCGCAGCTCCCTTTGGTGAGAAACGCCACGATATGCATCCCGCCGTCGTTTTGCTCGGTGAAAAACAGATCGCCATACACCTCGCGCAGGGCGGCAATCATCCAGTCGCGGCGGGTCTGGTACAGCGCGCGCATCTTTTTGAGATGGCGGAAAAAATGCCCTTCGTTGAGAAACGCGGTGAGGATCTTCTGCGTCAGCACCGGCTGGCCGCTGGTGGTGATATCCGCGCAGTCGGTAAAGGCCCCGACGGTGCTGGCGGGCATCACCACGTAGCCCATGCGCAGCGACGGCATGATGGTTTTACTGAAGGTGCCCATAAAGATCACCCGGTCGTGCTGGTCGAGGCTTTTCAGCGACGGCAGCACCTTGCGAGTGTAGTGAAACTCCCCGTCGTAATCGTCTTCGATGATCCACGCCTCGTTCTGGCTGGCCCAGTCGAGCAATTGCTGCTTGCGCGGCAGGGAGAGCGTCACCGCCAGCGGGCTCTGGTGCGAGGGGGTGACGATGGCAAAACGCGCGTCACGATGGTGACGAAGCAGGTATTCCGTATCAATGCCGCAGCGATCGACCGGCACCGTGTGCAGGCGCGGCACGATCCGCTTCAGCAGCTGCTGGCCCATAAAGTAGCCCGGATCTTCAAACACCACCTTGTCGCTGCGGCTGGCGAGGGTATCGAGGATCAGCCGCAGGCTGCCGCTGTAGCCGCTGGTGATCAGCACCTGTTCGGCGCTGCAGGACAAGCCGCGCGAGATATTGAGATAGCTGGCGATGGCCTGGCGCAGCGGATACCAGCCCAGGACGGGCGGGTTGAGCATCTCCTCCTGACGCATGGCGCGCGTCGCCTGGCCCGCCAGCAGCAGCCATTTTTTATACGGGAAGCTGTCGAGGGCGGGGATGCCGGGGCGCAGAAAACCGGCCCGCTCGCGCTGGCTGATAAGCGAGGCCGGAAGCGTGCCGGTAGGCTGTTCCGCAGGGGCATTGTTATCCGGCAGCAGTAAATCCGGGTTGACCCGCGTGCCGCGCGCGCCCTGGCTCACCAGATACCCTTCACCCGTCAGAATGGCGTACGCCGTTTCGACGGTTTTGCGCGCCACCTTCAGCTCTTCCGCCAGCACGCGGATGGCAGGTACCTTATCCCCCGGCTTCAGCACGCCGCGCGTGATGTTGTCGCGATAGCGTGTATAAATGTCGTGATAGCCCGGCTTCATGTCCTACCTCATTTCACGCTTTTTGTATCTTTTTACTATGTCATGAACGGCGTAGATTTGCCTCATCGCACGGCACATGCCGCACAAAAAGAGGAAAGACAATGAGCACTCGCGTTAACCACCATAAAGTTACACCTGCCCTCGCCAACGCGCTGTCTGCCCTGAGCATGGAGGTGGCAAAAACCTCCATCGACCCGGCGCTGAAGCACCTGATCGACATTCGCGTGTCGCAGCTGAACGGCTGTACGTTCTGTCTGGATATGCACTCTAAAGAGGCCAAAATCGCCGGGGAACGCGAGCTGCGCCTGTACCATCTTGCGGCCTGGCGCGAGTCCCCGCTGTTCAGCGCCCGCGAGAAAGCCGCGCTGGCCTTCACCGAAGCGCTGACCCAGATTGGCGTTCACGGTGTGAGCGACGCGCTGTACCGCAGCGTGGCGGAGCACTTCTCGGACGTGGAGATTTCAGAGCTGAACTTCGCCATCGTGGCGATCAACGCCTGGAACCGTCTGGGGATCACCTCCCGCATGGCGCCCGGCTCGCTGGACGCGGCTTACGGGCTGAATAAGGCTAACCTGGAGTAATCCCGCGCTCGCGGATCATCGCCACCAGCGCCCGCAGTCCCGGCGGAACGTGGCGATGGCCGGGGTAATACAGGCGCAGCCCGGCAAAGGGCTGCGCCCAGTCGTTTAAAACGCTCACCAGTTCTCCACGCTCAAGCTCTTCCCGGATATACAGTTCCGGCAAAAATCCTACCCCTAATCCCGCCTTTACGGCGCGGATCGAGGCGAAAAGATCGGATGTCGCAAAGCGCGGCGGTACGGCAAGGGCGTACGTTTCCCCCCGACGCGCCAGCTCCCAGCGGTAGATCCCACCGTGGGCCATGCGCATGCCGATCCCCTGATGTGAAAGCAGATCGTCCGGCGTCTGCGGAGTACCGTGACGGGCAAAATAGTCCGGCGTGGCGGTCACCAGCTGGCGGATCTCCCCGGTCAGCGGCACGGCGATCATGTCCTGCGGCACGGACTCCTCAAGGCGGATCCCCGCGTCGTAGCCTTCCGCGACGATGTCGATCATGCGCGCTTCGCTGACGGTTTCCACGCGCATCTTCGGGTAGCGGATCATAAAGTCGATCAGCAGCTGGTCCAGAAACAGGGTGCCGATATGGTTCGGCACGTTCAGACGCAGCGTGCCGGCGGGTTCCCCGGTGTCGCTGTGGATCTCCTCGCTGGCGAGGCGGATCTCCTGCAGCGCCGGGCCAACGCGCGCCACGTAGCGCTGTCCGGCGTCGGTGAGCGCCACGCTGCGGGTAGTGCGGTTAAAGAGGCGGGTATCCAGGCGGCTCTCCAGCCCGGCGATGGCGTTACTGACCGCCGTGGCGGACATGCCGAGCTCCTGCGCCGCGCCGCGAAAGCTGCCGCGCCGCACCACCGCCATAACCACTTCCAGCTCTGTCAGACCTGAACGATGCATAGATTATCCTGAAAATCGAAACAACCCTTGCAGCATAGCGTGGATTATCGCAACGGAGAAGCCGTGCCAGACTGTGCTCACACAGCCTGAGGAGGTTTATATGCACACTATCGAACAGATCTTTATTAACGGCGAATTTGTTACCCCGCACGGCACCGAACGGTTTGATTTATACAACCCGGCGACGGCGCAGGTCATCGGGCAGGTACGCCTGGCGGATGAGATTGACGCAGCGCGCGCCGTTGCGGCGGCAAAAGCGGCGTTCCCCGCGTGGTCGCAGACGACAAAGCAGGAGCGCATTGCCGCGCTTAAACGTATGCACGCCGCCGTGGCCGCTCGTCACGACGATCTGCTGGAAGCGGTCATCGAAGAATACGGCGCGCCCGCCTCGCGCTCGGCGTGGATGGCCAGCTATCCGGCGGAGGTGATTGCTCAGGCGATTGAGGCGCTGGAGGCGTTTGAATTCGTCACCCCCGCGGGCGCAGCCACGGTGCAGATGACGCCGCTTGGCGTGGCCGGGCTGATTACGCCGTGGAACAGCGACGCAGGATTTATCTGCGGCAAGCTGGCGGCAGCGCTGGCCGCGGGCTGTACGGCGGTGATCAAGCCGAGCGAAATGAGCGCCCTGCAAACGCAGATTGTTACCGAAGCGCTGCGCGATGCGGCGCTGCCGCCGGGCGTGTTTAACATCGTCACCGGGCGGGGTGAGACGGTCGGTGACACAATCAGCCGCCATCCGGACGTGGCAAAAATCTCGTTTACCGGTTCGACGCATACCGGCAAGGCGATCCTGCGCAACGCGGCGGAAAGCTTTAAGCGCGTGACGCTGGAGTTAGGCGGGAAATCGCCGACGATCCTGCTGGATGACGTGGATCTGGCGCAGGCGATCCCGCTTGTCATTCAGGCCGGGTTTATGAACAGCGGGCAGGCGTGCGTGGCCGGTACGCGCATTCTGGTGCCTTACTCGCGTAAGGCGGAGATCGAAACCGCGCTGGCGCAGGCCGTGGCGGCGGTGAACTCCGGCGACCCGCGCGATAAATCAACGGACGTCGGCCCGATGGTCAGCGCAAAGCAGTGGCAGCGGGTGCAGGGCTATATCCGCAAAGGTGTCGAAGAGGGGGCGCGCCTGCTGGCGGGCGGCGAGGGGCGGCCGGAAGGCACACAGGACGGCTGGTTTGTGCGCCCGACGCTGTTTGCCGACGTGAACAACCAAATGACGATTGCCCGCGACGAGATTTTTGGCCCGGTGCTGTGCGTAATTCCCTATCGTGACGAGGCGGAGGCGATTGCCATTGCCAACGACACGGACTACGGCCTGAGCGCGGTGGTGCTGGGCGGTGCGGACCGCGCGCGCCGCGTGGCGCAGCAGATTGTTTCCGGTCGCGTGCTGGTGAACACCCTGGCCCATGAACCGAAAGCGCCGTTCGGCGGGTTTAAGCATTCCGGCGTGGGGCGCGAGATGGGCGAGTGGGGGATCCGCGCGTTTATGGAGCCAAGGTCGGTTCTGGGCTAAAGCTTCGCTCTTTACCGAAGCATTGTGCTTTTCCATCCTGCATTCTCTCCTCAACATCACAGTGGAGAGACCATCATGATCGCAATCCTTTTCGAAGCCAAAGCCGCGCCTGCCCATCAGGCGCGCTACCTCCAACTTGCCGCAGAGCTTAAGCCTTTGCTGGCCGACATCGACGGCTTTATCGACATCGAACGGTTCCAGAGCCTGACGACCGACGGCAAAATTCTTTCCCTTTCCTGGTGGCGGGATGAAGAGGCCGTCCGCCGCTGGAAGCAGAACGTTTTCCATCAGGCGGCGCAGGCCGAAGGGCGGGAGTCGATTTTCTCTTTCTACCGTATTCGCGTGGCGCAGCTGGTGCGGGAGTACAGTTCCGAAACGGGAGGGCGCGCGAATGTATGACGTTCACGTGATTTTCCGCGACGGGCCCGGCGAGCTGGCGCGCTTTGGACAGCTGTTGGGGCGCAACGGCGTGGGGCTTGAGGGTGGCGGCGTGTTCGGTACGGAGGCCCATTTCCTGGTGGAGGACGGGGAAAAAGCCCGCCGCGTGCTGGTGGAGGCCGGGTTTACCGTGCAGGCGGTGCGCAGGCCGGTGATCAGAAAACTCAGGCAGGCGCGCCCCGGCGAGCTGGGTGAAATTGCGGCGGCGCTGGCGGCACGCGGCGTGTCTGTTCTTACCCAGTACAGCGACCATGCGAATCACCTTATTCTGCTGACGGATGATGATAAGCTGGCCGCAGAGATCACCGAACCCTGGGCAGCACATGTTAAAGACAAGCTTACCGACTGATAACGGCGCGGCGCTGGAGCAGGCCATTGCGGCGGTGGCGGCGGCAATGGCCGATCCGTCGCGCGTGAAGATGCTGTGTGCGCTGATGGATGGGCGGGCGTGGACCGCCACCGAACTGAGCACCGCGGCAGACGTCGCCCCCTCGACCGCCAGCGGGCATCTCGCCCGGCTGGTGGAGGGAAAGTTGATTACCTGTCTGTCTCAGGGGCGGCACCGCTACTATCGTCTGGCGGGGCACGACGTGGCGGAGCTGATCGAACAGATGATGGGGCTCTCCTGGAGCCGCATTGCGCCGCCGGAAACCACCGCCCCGAAGGCCATGCGGGAGGCGCGGACCTGCTACGATCATCTGGCGGGCGCGGTGGCGGTAAAGATCTACGATTTCATGCAGGCGGAAGGCTGGCTGGAGGCAGACGGTTCAGCACTCACGCTGTATGGCCGGGAGCAGTTTCTGAAGCTCGGCGTGTCGTTAAGCGCTCATCCGCGCCGCAAGGCCTGCTGCGCCTGTCTGGACTGGAGCGAGCGGCGGTTTCACCTCGGAGGCGAAGCTGGCGCGGCGCTGCTTATTCATCTGGAAAGCAAAGGGTGGATCCAGCGGGTGGTGGGGTACAGGGAGGTGGTGGTGACGGCTTCGGGAAAAAGTGCCGTCAGGAGGCATTTTAGCCGCTAAACTCCATTGCGGGCTGGTGCCCTCACCCCGACCCTCCCACAGGGAGAGGGAAACATCGTTTTCGCAATTCCTGCTCTTTCGTCTCGCGTTTCTTGATACTTACCCTGATAACTATTATCTTGACCGCGTGTGACGAGAGGTTTCCCCATGAGTGAAGAAGCGCTGTTTAGCCGCAGGCCGATGGGCATGCGGATGGCGATGATCGTGCGCCAGTGGCGTGCGGTGATTGATGATGCCATTCTCGATACCGGCTTAACCCAGTCGAGCTGGACGGTGATGATGCAGCTTCATCAGCTCGGGGATAACGTCTCAATGAGTGAGCTGGCGGAGGTGCAGGGTATTGAACTGCCGCCGCTGATGCGCACCCTGACACAGCTGGAAAAACAGGGTTACCTGCTGCGCACCACATCGCCTTATGACAAGCGCATCCGGCTTCTGACGCTGACGCCTGAGGGAAAAGCCATATTAAAAAGGCTCACTCAGGTGATTGAGACCTATCAGGCTCGCGTGTCGCAACACATCGCGCCGGAGCATATCGAGATTTTCAGCGCCACGTTAAATCAAATCGCCTGCAATTTGCGGACAATCCGCGAAGAAGACAACAAGACCGAAAAATAATGACCCCTGAACAAAAGTTTGCCCGCTGGGTAAGGGTGAGTATTGCCTCTTTCCTGCTGATGTTTATCTATTTTGTCGTCGCGGATATCTGGATCCCGCTGACGCCGGACTCCACCGTCATGCGCGTGGTGACGCCGGTTTCTCCGCGCGTCTCCGGCTACGTGGCGGCGGTACATGTCCACAACAACAGCCAGGTGAAGAAAGGCGATCTGCTGTTTGAGCTCGACGACACGCCGTTTCGCAATAAAGTGGAAGCGGCGCAAATCGCGCTGGAGCAGGCGCGTCTCTCTAACGAACAGCTGGACGCGCAGATCGCCGCCGCGCAGGCCAGCCTGAAAACCGCGGTGCTGACCGCGCGTAACGACAAGGTGACCTTCGAACGCTATCAGAAGCTGAGCACGTTACAGAACGTCTCGCAGGCGGATCTGGATAAGGTCCGCACCGCCTGGCAGAGCAGCGAGCAGTCCGTCAGCACGATTCAGGCCAACATCCGGAACCTGCGCATCCAGCGCGGCGAGCGCGAAGAACACCGCAACGTGACGCTGCAAAAATACCGCAACGCGCTGGATGAAGCAGAGCTGAACCTCGGCTGGACAAAGGTCTACGCCCAGGCGGACGGCACGGTCAGTAACCTGCAGTTAAGCCCCGGTTTTTACGCCTCATCCGGCTCCGCCGCGCTGGCGCTGGTAAACAACCAGACCGATATCGTGGCCGATTTCCGCGAGAAGAGCCTGCGCCATACCCGTCAGGGCACCGATGCCGCCGTAGTGTTTGACGCCTTCCCGGGGCAGGTGTTCCGCGCCCACGTGGCCAGCAGCGACGCGGGGATCCTCGCAGGCCAGGAGGCGGTTAACGGCCAGCTCTCCCAGCCGGAGACCTCTAACCGCTGGGTACGAGACGCTCAGCGCATGCGCATTCACGTCACGCTGGATGAGCCGCTGCCGAAGCCGCTGCCAACCGGCGCGCGGGCGACCGTGCAGCTCTACAACAGCGAAGGGCCGTTTGCGCGCTTCTTCTCCGGAATGCAGATCCACCTGGTGAGCCTGCTTCACTATGTCTATTAATACGCTGGCGCGGGTCTTTACCCCGCACGGCAACATCGTCTACACGGCAAACGACTTTCGCCAGACCCTGCGCATCGTTTTTGCCGGGATGATTGCCCTGAGCATATCGAGCTTCTACAACACCAGCTACGGCGTGTTTTTCGTGGTCTATCCGATCATGCTCCTCTCGCTGGTGCCAGTGTTTAACCGCCACGTGGCGAAGCAGTTTATCTTCAGCGCATCGCTGAACTGCGTCGAAATGGTGATTATCATCGGCTATCTTTCCCAATGGCCGGTCATCATGACGCTGGTGGTATTTGCCCTTTACGTGATGCGTTTTCGCTTTATGAGCAAAGGGCCGCTGTTCCTGTTCGGCTCGATGGGCGTTGTGTGCCAGAGCGTGATGCTCAACTTTATGAGCTACCCCACCACCAACTGGCACACGCTGCTGTTTTCCAACATTGAAGCGAGCGTGATGGCGGTGTGCCTGAGCGCGCTGATGAACTACCTGCTGCCGGACGTGGAGCCCCGCAAGCCGCCGCCGCTGATTGAGAAAGACGACGCCCGCGTGCGCCACGAGTCGCTGCTCTCCGGCAGCGTCGCGACGATGATTTTCGTGGTGTTTCAGATTAGCGACTTAAGCGATTCGCTCTCGGCGCTGATGGCAGGAATTCTGATCCTGTTCCCTATGCACTATCGCGGCGCGGTGATGAGCTCCATCTGGCGCGTGGTCGGGGTAGTGCTGGGCTGCCTCTACATTCTGGTGGTGCAGCTTATCCTCTACGATCACAGCAGCCATATGCTGCTGATGATGCCGCTGATTGGCCTCGGCCTGGCGTTTGGCGCGCGGCTGCACGTGATGGAGAAAGTGGGCGCGGGCGTGGGGTTTTCCAGCATCACGACCATCGGCATTATGTTCGGGCAGAACATGCACCCGGACAGTGACCTGGTGTTCAGCGATCTCTATCGCATCACCTCCGTGACCTTTTCGCTAGTGGCGACGCTGACGATGGTCTTTCTGGTGCATTTGATCCTGAACCGTTTCGCCGCCACGCGCTACGTCATTCAGGGCTGATAGCGTTTGCCGCCGCTGAAGCTCCAGTCCTCAGCGGCCGTAAACTGGATAACGACCATCACGTCTCCACCGTCAATGCCCATCTTCTCCTTCAGTTGCGCAGCCAGCTGGCGGTAGAGGGCAGATTTCTGTTCATTGCTCCTCGGCTTACCAGCAACGATATTAAACAGTATCGCCCCCTCCGTTCTGCCCGTGCTGAGATAGTGCCGATCAATGTATCGATCCCCGGCCGCGAAGCATTCAAAAAAATGGAACCTGTCCTGTGCGGGAACGGCGAAGGTTTCCGTCAGCGCCTGGTGCAGAATGTCCGAGATCTGCTTTTGCTGCATCTCGCTATAGCGGTCACCCGTCATGATACGAACAAACGGCATTATTGTTTCTCCTCTGCAAGGCTGCTCAGCGCGCTGACGGCGGCCGGCCACCCTGCGTAAAACGCCAGATGGGTAAACGCTTCGGCTATTTCGTCGTCCGTCACGCCGTTTTGCCGGGCGAAGCCGATATGCCAGGGAAGCTGCGCGGTGCGCCCCAGGGCTGCCAGCGCGGCAAGCGTGATCAGACTGCGATCCCGCGGGGCTAGCTGAGGACGCTGCCAGATATCGCCAAAAAGTACCTGCTGGCTCAGTTCCGCCAGCTTAGGGGAAACCTGCGCAAGCGTGTCGCGATTCAGTGTTGTGCTCATTTTTATTCCTCCTGTCGTCTGGAAATCACTCTCGCAGGCTGCCACCATAAATAAAATCGCAATGTTCAGGACTGAATGTCCTGAAAATGAGGATGATATGGATAAACGCTTTTCAGCATTAGACCTGGACGCGCTGCGCAGCTTTGTGGAGGGGATCCAGTCCGCCAGTTTTGCCGAGGCGGCGGACAGGCTGTGTCGGTCCACCTCTGCGGTCAGTGCCCAGTTAAAAAAGCTGGAGCAGCAGTGTGGCGTGGCTCTGACCGTTAAGCAGGGGCGTACGCTGGCACTGACCCGAGAGGGTGAAATTCTGCTGAGCTACGCCCGACGCATGCTGGTATTAAATGATGAAGCGCTCCGGGCTATCAGAGGTGAGTTGCTTCAGGGCGAGGTACGGCTGGGTATGCAGGAGGACTTTGGCGAGTCCGTGATGCCGAAGGTCCTCGGCGATTTTCACAGACAACACCCTGAGCTTCGCATGACGGCACGTGTCGATCGCAACCCGCCGCTGCTGCGCGGCGTGGCGGCGAATGAACTCGATCTGGCGCTGGTCTGGCAGGAAGGTCGAGAAGGCGACTACGTGCGAAGCGAACCGCTGGCATGGATTTGCCGGTCCCGCGAGGACATTGAGGTCCTTCTGCAACGAGGTGAGCCGCTGCCGCTGGTGATGTTTGACGCGCCCTGCCTCCTGCGAAGCCGGGCCATCGCGGCACTGGATGCCACAGGTATTCCCTGGCGTATCGCTTATACCAGCTATAGCCTGAGCGGGCTGTGGGCGGGAGTTAGCGCGGGGCTGGGTATTACGCTCCGCACGCGTATTGGTCTGCCCGAGACGCTACGGATCGACAGCCACCTGCTGCCAGATGCAGGAGAGCTGGGTATCGCCCTGCATCAGGGGAGCGCCTCCCCCGATGCAGCTATTACCAGCATGAAGGCGCTGATCCTCAGGACGCTGAATGGATAAGCGTTGGGACTTGCGAGAGTAAGAACAGGATGAGGCCTATCGTCCCGCCCACCAGCGTGCCGTTGAGGCGGATAAACTGTAGGTCTTTGCCGATGTTCAGCTCAATCTGGCGGGACATGTCTTTGGCGTCCCAGCTTTTGACCGTGTCGCTGATGTGGCGGGTCAGGAACGCGGCGAAATCTGGCGCGACGCGGTGCGCGGCCTGCTCCAGATGCTCGTTCAGCGACGCGCGCAGGCTGGCGTCGTTTGTTAGCGTTTCGCCAAACCACAGCCCGGCGTTGGCGATGCGCTGCTTCACGCGCGAATCCTCACTCTGCATATCCGCCTTCAGCCACTGGCGCAGGTCGGCCCACATCTCGCCCAGATAGCGGTTAAACGCCTCATCGTTTTTCAGGTAGTGCTTGATGTTGTCGGCTTTCGCCGCCATTTCCGGATCGTTTTTCAGGTTGTCGATAAGCTTCAGCGTGGCGCGGTCGAACGCCTGGCGGATCTGGTGCGTGCGGTCGTGGCTGATATCGTCCAGCAGCGTGTTCACCGCGTTCGACACCATCTCCGCGCTTTGATCGCCCAGCCACTCCGTGGGGAGCACCATCGCCTTGCGGGGATGCTCGGTTTTGAGCCAGTGGACGATCTGGTCGGCGATAAACTCCCGCGTGCTTTCCCGCTGAATCAGGGTAATCAGCCGGTTGATGATGGCGTCCAGCAGTACCTGATGGCGGTTATTTTTGGTCATGCTCTCCAGCATGACGGCGCTGGTTTCGGTGAAATCGACCTTGTCGATAGCTTTATGCACCGCGCGTTTGAGCAGGCGCTGAATGCGCCCGTCGTCGGTTAACTCAAGAAAACCGCTCATCACCTGCATCAGATGCAGCCCGACACGCTGGGCGTTGTCGGGCTTGCTGAACCAGACGCCAATCATCTGCGCTGGCTCATAGCGGCGGATCAGCGCCACAAGCGACTGAGTATCAAGAAACTTCTCCTGCACGAACTGGCCGAGATTGTCGCCGATTCGGTCCTTATTGCGCGGGATAATCGCCGTATGGCGCGAAATAAACGGAATGGGAACCCGGCGGAACAGCGCGACGACGGCAAACCAGTCCGCCAGCGCGCCGACCATCGCCGCCTCGGCAATGGCTTTGACGCCGCGCACCCAGAAGGTCTGCGGCAGGAAGAGGGTGGTGACAAAGGCCGCGGCGGCAATCAGCAGCAGCGACAGCGCCAGCAGCTTGGCGCGTTTGAGTTCAGCGATTTTTTCCATGGGTTAAGGATAGAGGGAAGCGGGGGAAAAGTGCAAAAATCGCCACAGCACCCACCCGCCAAACCCCATCAGCACCACGCCCGCCGTGCGCTCAATCCACCACAGCGAACGGCTGAGCTTCTGTTGCACCGCCGATAGCCCCATCATCGACACCAGCGCCAGATCCCAGACCAGCACCACCATCACCATCCAGAGACCGCAGGTCGACTGCTGAAGCAGCGTCACGTCCGGTCCCAGTAGCGCCGTCATCAGCGCCAGATAGAACAACGCGTTCTTTGGATTAAGCAGCGCCGAGCCGAGCCCCAGCAGGATCTGCTTGCGCAGCGAGGGGCAGCGCTGACGGGGTTCATTCAGCGCCAGTGCCTGCGGTTGGCTGCGCACCAGATGCGAGCCGATCCACAGCAGGTACAGCGCCCCGCATACCTCGATAAGCGTAAACAGCCACGTAAACTGGCGCAGCGCGCTCCAGCCGATAATCACCAGAACAATATAGAGCGCGTTACCCGCGGCGATGCCGACGCACAGCCCGGCGCTGCCGCGCAGCCGATAGCGCGCCGCGTAGCCCACAAGCAGGAAAAAATCCGGACCCGGGCTCAACAGCGCAACAAAATGCGCCAGCGCCAGAGCGAGAAAAGCGGAAGGGAAGAACAGTTCCATAGCGACCTCAGTTAACCATCTGAGGACAGGCTACGGCGCTGCAGAAACTATTTATTGTCTGATATTGATCGGCCTGTGGCGTACTGGCGCGGCGTGGCGGCGGTATAGCTGACGAAGGTCTTATGAAAATGGCTCTGGTCGGCAAAGCCGCTCTGGTAGCCGACGTCGGCGATGTCGTCCCCGGCACGTAGCCGCGCTTTGGCGAACTCCACGCGGGAGATGTTGAGGAAGCTGCCCGGCGTCAGGCCGGTGTCCTGCCGGAAGGAGCGGATCAGCGTCTCCTTGCGCAGCGAGAAGCGTTGGGCAAGTTCGTCGAGAGAGGGCGGGCTGGTGAGATTGGAAAGAAACGCCTCCTGAACCTGCTGGCTGGTTGGGCGAAGCGCGTCTGCGTTATCCGCACAGCGGGGAAGAGCAGAAAGCAGCGCCTCCACGGACGCTGGAGACATTGTCTTAACGACGTCCAGGTAATGGGCAAACAGGGCAGGGTTACGAATCACCTGTAGCGCCAGAGGAAAATCGGTGTCGATATAGAGCATATGGTAGCTGCGCGGCTGCCCGTCGACGGGGTTGCAGCTGTGCGGCACATAAGCCGGGATCGCAATGAGGTCGCCGGGATGAAGAATGTACTCTTGGTCATGGCACACGCAGCAGGTCTGGCCCTCAACAATCGCGCCGATGGAGAGTTGAGGGTGACAGTGGCGTTTGTACGCCTGCGTGCTTTGCCAGGTGCTGCGCAGCTCAAGGCCCCTGGCGCGGTGAAAAGTCTGGCGAACGTATCGGGTATCGGTCATGGAAACTCCTTCTGGACGTTTTTTATACCACGTCAGCGAACCGTCCGGCACTGCTTAACTCAGAACCTTCCGGATATACCCAACTTTACGTCCACAGCCAGTCATGTTGACTACCCTTAATACCCTAAGCGGTAAAACATGGAGATTCGATATGGCTTATCAGACAGTAAATCCTGCCACTAACCAGCTCATCAAAGAATACCCCTCACATACCGACGCGGATATCGAAGCGGCGCTCAAGGCGGCCGATGCGCTTTACCATTCGGAATGGGCGAAAGGCGACATCAGCCAGCGCCTGCCGGTGCTGCATAAGCTTGCCGACCTGATCGACGAGCGCGTGGAGGATCTGGCCAAAATCGCCAGCCAGGAGATGGGTAAGCTCATCGAACAGAGCCGCGGCGAGGTGAAGCTGTGCGCGCAGATCGCCCGCTACTACGCCGACAACGCGAAGCAGTTCCTCGCCCCGGTGAAGTACGACTCTGAACTTGGGGAAGCGTGGGTGGAGCATCACCCCATCGGCGTGCTGATGGCCGTCGAGCCGTGGAACTTCCCGTACTACCAGCTGATGCGCGTCCTGGCACCAAACCTGGCGGCGGGTAACCCCGTTATCGCCAAGCATGCCAGCATCGTTCCGCACTGCGCCGAGACCTTTGCGCATCTGGTGCGCGAGGCGGGTGCGCCGGAAGGGGCGTGGACGAACCTGTTTATCTCGTCCGAACAGGTGGCGAATATCATCGCAGACGATCGCGTGCAGGGCGCAGCGCTAACCGGCTCCGAAAAGGCGGGCAGCGTGGTGGCCGCGCAGGCGGCGAAGCACATTAAGAAATCGACCCTCGAACTGGGCGGTAACGACGTCTTCGTGGTGCTGGACGACGCGGACCTGGATAAAGCGGTTAAGATTGGCGTGAATGCGCGGCTCAACAACGCCGGGCAGGTCTGTACCGCGGCGAAGCGCTTTATCCTGCATGAAAAGATTGCGGATGCCTTCCTCAGCAAATTTACCGAGGCGTTTAAGCAGGTGAAGATTGGCGATCCGCTGGACGAGAGCACCACGCTGGGGCCGCTCTCTTCCAAAGATGCGCTGGAAACGCTGACCAAACAGGTTAACGAGGCGGTGAAAAACGGTGCCACGCTGCACTATGGCGGCAAGCCGGTGCAGCGCGACGGGAGCTTCTTCGAACCGACGATCCTGACGAATATCTCCCGCGATAACCCGGCGTACTTCGAAGAGTTTTTCGGCCCGGTTGCGCAGATGTACGTGGTGAAAAACGACGACGAGGCGGTCGCGCTGGCGAACGACTCCCACTACGGCCTGGGCGGGGCGGTGTTCAGCCAGGACATCGAGCGCGCGAAGAAAATGGCGTCGCGGATCGAGACAGGGATGGTGTACATCAACTGGCTCACCGATACCGCAGCAGAGCTGCCGTTCGGCGGCGTGAAGCGTTCCGGCTACGGACGCGAGCTGTCGGATCTGGGGATCAAAGAGTTTGTGAACCAGAAGCTGGTGGTGGTGCGTAAGTAAGAGGTAATAAAAAAACCTGCCGGTTGGCAGGTTTTTTTAGTTGATTACTGTACTTCGATCTTGTCCCAGCCGCTTTTGAACATGCAGCTGTCGACTAACGTATCCCGGCGATATTCATTCGCGTCTTCAACCGTGTAGCTCGTGGAAATATCCTTTTTCTTGTTCTTTTTGTCCGTTTTTTCCGAGCTCGAACCGGTTACCACGTTATCCGGAGGCAGATCGATCAGGGCCTGCGCTTCGCATTCCGTAAGCTTTTTATTCATCTCAGCGTCGCTCACGCCCGGTTTTACCCATTTGTACTGGACGCAACCGGTGAGCATCAGCGTGAGGCTCAGAACGCAAAGCGCGGTAACGCGGCGTTTCATCAGAAGCTAACTCCACCGCCGACATATGCGCCATCAATCAGGGTGTGGTTTGGACGACCATCTTTACCGTCAACGCTCACGTGGCGGTAGCCTACTTTCAGCGTAACCGGTTTGATTGGGGTCCAGCTTACGCCGCCGTTAGCTTCAACGTAGTTTTTCACGCTGTTGTTCAGGCCTTCTGGTGCCGCATAGCCTTCGCCATAGACGTGGATGCTGTCGGTCAGCGCAACGTTTACGCCGCCGCCAATCGGGAAGGCCACGCCGTTATCGCCTTTTTTCGGACCGATGTAGATGGCTTTTGCGCCCGCATTCAGCATCACCGGGCCCACTTCCAGGTTGTAGCCTGCGCCCACGCCCCCGGTCTGGGTACCGTCGTCGGTGTTTTTCAGCCAGTTACTTTCGAGATAAACACCGGATGAGGATTTGCCCATTTCCAGGTTGAGGTTGGTAAAGTTTTTACCCTGCTCAATGCTGCCGCCCATTGCCAGTGCGGAACCCGAGATGGCGGTCAGTGCAGAAAGAAGAAGAATGTTCAGTTTTTTCATGTTTCGTGCCTCATCATCAAATTAATCTGGGGGCACCTTAACAAGCGATGTTTATGACTGCAAATGTGATGCAAATCGACTTTTCATGCTATAGTTGTTAATTCTTTTATCTTTATTTGTAACGCTTAAGTTGGGTTGTCGGTGTGTCAACGCGCAAATTTGAGGCGTTGAGGCACAGTTTAATTTTTTGACTAAACGAAATCTGAACGAGGCAGGGATAGTGATTTGATATGCATTAATTGCGCTTCTAATAATTTCCAATTCCATTTCTAAAATCACATAAAAAAACAAATTTTTACATTTTTATGGTCATTATTCGTTCAGATGTCCGGCCACGTTTCCTTTCCATGTCATTTTTCTGACACGTTTGTTCATTACGTTGTGGGCTTCACTTTCCGGATGCTAACAATATGAAAAGAAAAATCATTCCTGTGCTTATCGGCTGTACGCTCTCTTTCTCTGGCCTGGCGGCGCAGCCCACGGCTGAGCGCTATGTTGTCAGCTTCCCTGACGGCTCACACGTGAAATACAGCGGCGCGTTTGCCGGTGCGTTTCCGAATGGACTCCCGGTAGGGATTGGCTCCGGCCTGCTGTTTACGGGCAAGCAGGGCGATGCTCTGACCTTCGCGACCGTAACCGATCGCGGTCCTAACGCCGATGCGCCCAAAATGGGTAAAAACGAAGCCAAAATTTTTGTCACGCCGGATTTCGCGCCGCTGCTGATGACCATCCGCGTTCAGAACGGCAAAGCGGAGGCAACAAATGCCCGCCCGCTGCATGATGATAAAGGCGAGATTAACGGCCTGCCGCTGCAAAGCGGCGTGATCGGATCCACCAATGAGGTGGCGTTCAGCGATACCCTCAAAATTCTGAAGGGTGACAACCGCGGGCTGGATACGGAAGGTATCACCCCGGACGGCAAGGGCGGCTTCTGGCTGTGCGACGAGTATGGCCCGTTCCTGATTAACGTCGACAGCAAAGGGAAAATTCTGGCGATCCACGGGCCGCAGGCGGCGGAAGGGGAAAAATCCATCGCGGGCGGTCTGCCAAATGTTATCAAATGGCGCCAGCCGAACCGGGGCTTTGAAGGCCTGACCCGGATGCCGGACGGGCGGATTATCGCCGCCGTGCAAAGCACGCTGGATATCGACGGTAAGAGCAAAAAGCAGGCGCTGTTTACGCGTCTGGTCAGCTTCGACCCGGCGACCGGGAAAACGGCGATGTACGGCTACCCCATCGACAGCGCGGCCTACAGCAAAAACAGCGACGCTAAAATCGGCGACATCGTGGCGCTGGATGACCAGCACATCCTGCTGATTGAACAGGGTGAGGATAAAAATGACGCGATGCGTAACCTTATCTACAAGGTGGATCTCAGCAAGGCGAGCGACCTGACCGCTTTCGACAAGCCGGGCGAGTACCCGGAGTTTGATGATGAGAAAACCCTGGCACAGCGCGGCATTACCCTTGCAGCAAAAACGCAGGTCGTCGATCTGCGCGCGCTGGGCTGGAAGCAGGAGAAGGCCGAAGGGCTGGCGCTGATCGACGGCAAACGGCTTGCGGTGGCGAACGATAACGACTTTGGCGTGAAGGTGGCGATGCAGCATCCGGTCGAGGGCAAAAAGCTCAAGGACTATCGGGTTAATGAGGAAGGCAAGCTGACGCTTGATGATAAACCGGTGGAAACCACGCTCAGCGTGAAGCCGCTGAAGAAGCCGGAGTCAGAGAGCGAGCTGTGGATTGTGACGCTGCCGGAGGCGTTGAAATAATTTTATCCCTCATCCTTCCCCTCTCCCCAAAGGGGAGAGGGGAAGCAAGGCGGTTATTTCTTCAGACCCGCAAACGCTGCCCGAATCTCCTCCTCCGGCAGTTGGATACCAATAAACACCATCACGCTGTGCGGCGCTTCATCGCCCCACGGGCGGTCCCAGTCGGCGCTGTACAGGCGCTGTACGCCCTGAAACAGCAGGCGGTTCGGCTCGCCGTCGATCCACAGCATGCCTTTGTAGCGCAGCAGCTTGTCGGCAAACGACAGCAGCAGGTTTTCCATTACCCGGGAGACCTCGCTGATGTCCACCGGATAGTCCAGCTCCACCACAATCGACGCCACGTCGTTTTGCTTGTCTCCCATAAAGTGGAAGCGCGGTTTCGTGGTGACGTTCTCCTCCAGCATAAAGCCGTTGGTGTTAAACAGCTGGGATAGATCGATATCGCCATGCGTCACCGTATAAATCGGCGCGCGCGAGTTGATGCGCGTCAGGCGCTCGCGGAGTTTTTCGCTGTCGCCTGCCACGTCGGTTTTGGTCAGCAGAATGCGGTCGGCGTAGCCCACCTGAGACTGGGCAATGGTGAACTGGTTCATCTGCTCGTCGGCGTGGACCGCGTCTACCAGGGCAATCACCCCGTCCAGCAGGTAGCGCTGGCAAAGAATATCGTGCGAGAAAAAGGTCTGAATAATCGGGCCGGGGTCGGCCATGCCGGTGCACTCGATCACCAGGCGGTCGAAGCCGATGTCACCGCGATCGCGGCTGTCGAGCAGGTCCAGCAGGGCGTCTTCCAGCTCGTTAGAGCGGGTGCAGCAGATGCAGCCGTTGGTCAGGGTTTTGATTTGCGTGGCGCGGTCTCCGATTAATTGATCGTCAACGGAGACTTCGCCAAATTCGTTTTCGATGACGGCGATTTTGAAGCCGTGCTGTTCATTCAGGATGTGGCGCAGCAGGGTAGTTTTACCGGCGCCGAGGAAACCGGTCAGCAGGGTAACGGCAATCGGGGTCATGGTCTCTCCTTTAGCAGCAGCGGACGCCGCCTTCTCCACTTCCGCCGTAGCGCGCTTCCTGACGCTCGCGGAAGAATTCGGTGTAGGTCATGTACGGCTTATCCGGATGGTTGGTCTTCATATGCTCAACGTAGTTGTCATAGTCCGGAATGCCAATCAGCATCTTCGCCGCCTGACCGAGGTATTTTTTTGCTTCGCCTAAGTTACCAAACATTGAGAGTTCCAGATAGAAGAAGCCCGGAGGCGCGCAGCGATCCGGGCCTACAGTGACAGGCTTAATTAATGGTGTGAAGAGGTCTTCACGCCGCCTTCCGGCACCGGCACGTACGGGGTCTCTTTATCCGTACGGCCTTCGGTGTTGCGCACTTTCATCCAGGTTTTGATGCCGTAGAAGATAATGCTGTACACCACCACCAGGAACAGAATGCTCAGACCCGCGTTGGTGTAGTTGTTCACCACGATATGGTTCATGTTGGCAATCTGCTGTGCGGTCAGATCCGCGCCGCCTGCGGCAATCTTCTCTTTGTACTGGTTAGCCATGAAGAAGAAGCCTTCCAGCTGCGGGTTGGTGCTGAACAGCTTCAGGCCCAGCGCCCAGGTGGTGCAGAGCAGCAGCCACAGCGCAGGAACCACGGTCACCCAGATGTATTTGGTGCGTTTCATCTTCACGAGGACGACGGTACCGAGCACCAGGGCAACGGCTGCCAGCATCTGGTTAGAGATACCGAACAGTGGCCACAGGCTCTTCACGCCGCCGAGCGGGTCGACAACGCCCTGATACAGCAGGTAGCCCCACAGGCCTACGCACCCGGCAGTACCCAGAACACCCGCTACCAGAGAGTCGGTTTTCTTCAGGAACGGCACGAAGTTGCCCAGCAGATCCTGCAGCATGAAGCGGCCCGCACGGGTACCGGCATCCAGCGCGGTGAGGATGAACAGCGCTTCGAACAGAATACCGAAGTGGTACCAGAAGCCCATGTCCGCCCACGGCAGCACTTTGTGGAACACGTGTGCGATACCCACGGCCAGCGTCGGCGCGCCACCTGCGCGGTTCAGCACGGACGGTTCGCCAATGTCCTTCGCGGTCTGCATGATCTGCTCAGGCGAGATCACGAAGCCCCAGGAGCTGACGGTCGCCGCCGCGTGTGCGCTGGCCTCTTTCAGCTGTGCCATGATCAGCGCGGTATTTTCCCCGCCCATCTCATGCAGGTTTGGCATGGTGATGCCCAGACCCGCCGGTGGAGTGTTCATCGCGAAGTACAGGCCTGGCTCGATAATCGAGGCTGCAACCAGCGCCATGATCGCCACGAAGGACTCCATCAGCATCGCGCCGTAACCGATAAAGCGCGCGTCGGTTTCGTTGGCCATCAGCTTCGGCGTGGTGCCGGAGGCGATCAGCGCGTGGAAGCCAGACACGGCGCCGCAGGCGATGGTAATAAACAGGAACGGGAACAGGGCGCCTTTCCACAGCGGACCGGTGCCGTCAATGTACTGCGTCACCGCCGGCATTTTCAGCTCAGGGTTGATGATGACAATCCCGATCGCCAGCCCGACGATGACACCGATTTTCAGGAAGGTCGCCAGGTAGTCGCGCGGAGCGAGAATCAGCCACACCGGCAGCAGGGCGGAAACGAACGCGTAACCGATCAGCGCGAAGGTGATGGTGGTGTCTTTAAAGGTCAGCGCCGGGCCCCAGTACGGGTCGTGCGCAATCACGCCGCCGAAGTAGATGGAGGCGACCAGCAGTACGATACCAATGACCGACACTTCACCCACGCGCCCAGGACGCAGGAAGCGCATATAGATGCCCATGAACAGCGCAATCGGTACGGTAGAACAGACGGTGAAGACGCCCCACGGACTTTCGGCCAGCGCTTTCACCACGATCAGCGCCAGCACCGCGAGGATGATGATCATGATCAGGAAGCAGCCGAAGAGGGCGATAGTGCCCGGCACGCGGCCCATCTCTTCTTTGATCATCTCGCCCAGCGACGAACCGTTACGGCGCGAGGAGATAAACAGCACCATAAAGTCCTGCACCGCTCCCGCCAGCACCACGCCCGCCAGCAGCCAGAGCGTACCCGGCAGGTAGCCCATCTGGGCGGCCAGCACCGGGCCGACCAGCGGGCCAGCGCCTGCAATGGCGGCAAAGTGGTGACCAAACAGCACGTAGCGGTTGGTTGGCACGTAGTTCAGGCCGTCGTTGTTAATGACCGCCGGGGTGGCGCGCGTCGGGTCGAGCTTCATGACCTTCTGCGCGATGTACAAGCTGTAGTAGCGATAGGCCACAAGGTAGACGGAGACCGACGCGACCACGATCCACAGGGCGCTGACGTGTTCGCCCCGGCGTAATGCGACAACCGCCAGACAAAAAGCGCCGAGGATCCCGAGTAAGGCCCAGGGCACGTGCTTAAGTAGTTTTTTAGTATCCATAGTAAGACCTGGTTTTTTATGTAAAGAAAAAAGGGTCAGGGTTCGTTGTGAGGAGGTATTGATTAATGCTGGAGCGATCGTGCCAGATCCGCGCGCGCGTAAAGGACGGTAAATGAGTGAGTGGTTGAAAGTGATGGGTGAGCGGTCAAAGGACGCGGCGAGTGGTTCAGGCTCGCCGCTGGTCGGGGAAATTATGTGATTGAGATCACGTGGTTTTCCGGGCTGCGCTCCATCGACAGGTAGCTTTCCAGCGTCTTGATGAGCTTCTCCTTCAGCCAGCTTGGCTCCAGGATCTGAATATTCGGCAGCCAGTAGAACAGCAGCGGCAGGATCTGGTTTTCGTGTGCCGCCTGGCAGCGCAGCGTGACGCCGCCGCGCCGCTCCTCCAGCAGCTCCTGTTCCGGCAGGAGATCGCGGCGCAGGAAGTAATGTGAAATATTATCCTTAATGAATATTTTCACGGTGAAAGTAGTTTCGGACACCCACGGGTCGAGGCTTTTTTCCAGCAGTTCCCGAACATTTTCATCAGGGGTAAAAAAGGTTTTTTGAACATCAAACCAGCTAATCTGGCTTAATGAAAAGGATTTCAACCGGCTATTTTCGGTAGCTTGTAAATACCATATATTTTTTTTGTTAATGAGTTTATAGGGATTAATCAGACGGGTTTTACCTTTATATACGATCTGACAGACATTATGGTTCTTAATCGATTTCTCGATTTTCGCTAAATGGCGGCGGATATCACGCTGCACCGTGTGCTCTGCGTCATTACCGAGGATAAGAATATGGTTTTCGTCGACGCGCGCCTCCAGCTTTTGCCAGAAGTCCGTATTTCTTTCAGGGAAAAAATTATCGGCATTCAGGAAGTTAGCCAGAGCATGATGTAATCCCTGCCCGCCGGGAGATTGGGCGGAATGGATCAGTCGATATAACCCGTTACCGGTATGTTCAACAATGGGCGAGAGCGCATTTAAATCCCGGTAGACGGTACGCTCGGTAATTTTAAATCTCTCCATTAGCGCACTGCGGTTTACCACCCCGTGTAAATGTAGCTCAAGGAGAATATCGACCAGACGTTCAGCCGAGCGGCTCCGCGTCGTTTTAGCCATAAGGTCTTCCTGTATATTGGGTATGCGCTGAACAATGCAAAAGCACTGACCGGAGATGTCAGTATTCAGGCACAGAAAATTTCTCTTATGGATATATAACGGCGTGATTTAGCGGAAACCTTAGGAATTTTTGTAGAAAGCGGCGCTGGCCCGAAAAAAGGCCAGCGCGAGGGGGATCACACGACGGCTTCCATCTCCATCATCACCGGGTGGAAACGGCGCTTAAAGTAGATCAGGCCGTGTCCCGCGTCACTCAGGATGATGTTTTTCACTTCGACAAGATAAACCAGATGCGTGCCGATGGTTTGCACCTGGGTAATCTCGCCTTCCAGACTCGCCAGCGCGCCTTTCAGCACCGGCTGCCCCAGCGGGCCTTTCTGCCAGCAGGAGAGGGCAAAGCGCTCCTCCATTGCCATCCCGGTCATCCCGGCGAAGTGGCGGGCCATGATCTCCTGCTCGTGGTTTAGCACGTTGACGCACAGCCTGCCGTTGCCCTGAAAGACCGGGTTCATGGCGCTGTTGGCGTTAATGCAGACCATGACCGACGGCGGGGTATCCGTCACCGAGCAGACGGCGGTGGCGGTAATGCCGCAGCGTCCGGCGTCGCCCTCGGTGGTGACCACATTGACCGCCGCCGACAGGCTGCTCATTGCGTCGCGAAAACGCAGGCGTTGTTCATCTGAATGCATTGTAACCTCCCGCTGCGCTATTTCAGCAGCTTGTCGAGCATGTTGATATCGCTATTGTTGTGCAGGTGCGGCACGGTCCAGCCGTGCTGGTCGTACTCGGACATGCAGCGGTCGACCATTGCCATCATCTTGTCCATATTCCCGGAGCTTTGCGCCTGACGCAGGCATTGCAGGCGGATCTCATCCTGGCTGCCGGAGTAGTTGATTTCGTACAACTCGTGACGACCGCCAAATTCGCTGCCGATGGCGTCCCACATCAGTTTCAAAATCTTGATGCGTTCGACGTGATCCATTCCGTTGGAGCCGCGCACGTACTTCGCCAGATACTGGTCGATCTGCGGGTTGTTCAGGTCCCGCGCGCTGGACGGCAGATAAATCAGCCCGGAGGTCACGTTACGTTCGATGATGTTCTTGATCTTCGCGTAGGCCATCGGGGCCATCACGCGGTAGGTTTGCAGCGCCGCGTGGTCCGGCAGGTACGCGCCGTTCACCCACGGCGTGGCTTCGGAGCACATGGAGTCGCTCAGCGCCCAGAACATATTGCGCCAGGCCACCACTTCACCGAGATCCGCCTGCACGCCGCGGAACTCAAGGGTGCCGGTGCACTCCAGGGATTTCTTCAGCAGGGCGGTGATGAAGTCGAGCTTCACCGCCAGACGCACGCAGGCCTGAAGCGGGTACATGCGGGCGAAGCCGCCCTCCATCGTCCAGCGACGGCAGCGGTCGAAATCGCGGTAGATCAGCACGTTTTCCCACGGGATCAGCACGTTATCCATCACCAGGATCGCGTCGTTCTCGTCGAAGCGGCTGGAGAGCGGGTAGTCGTACGGGGAGCCGGTTGCGCCTGCCACCATCTCGTACGAGGCGCGGGAGATCAGCTTCACGCCTTCGGCATCCATCGGCGCGACGAACATCAGCGCGAAGTCCGGGTTTTCGCCCATCACCTGCGCGGAGCCAAAACCGATCATGTTGTAGTGGGTCAACGCCGAGTTGGTTGCGACGACTTTCGCACCGCTGACGATAATCCCGGCATCGGTCTCTTTCTCCAGCTTGATGTAAACGTCCTTCACCTCGTCCGCCGGCTTGTGGCGGTCGATCGGCGGGTTGACGATAGCGTGGTTAAAGTACAGGCCGGTTTCCTGAATGCGGGTGTACCAGTTGCGGGCGTTCTGCTCGAACTGACCGTAGAAGGCAGGGTTCGCTCCCAGCGCGCAGCCGAACGCCGCTTTGTAGTCCGGCGTGCGCCCCATCCAGCCGTAGCTCAGGCGCGACCACTCGGCGATGGCGTCGCGCTGCTGGCGCAGGTCGTCGGCGCTTTTCGCTACGCGGAAAAATTTGTGGGTGTAGCCGCCGCTGCCGGTGTCGGTGCCCCAGCACAGCGTATCCTGCATGTCTGGCTTGTGCAGGGCGTCGTACATCTGGGCGATAGACGCCGCCGCATTGCGAAATGCCGGGTGGGTAGTGACGTCCTTAACGCGCTCGCCGTAGATATAAATCTCACGGCCATCCTGCAGGCTTTTTAAATACTCTTCGCCGGTTAACGGACGTTTGGCATCAGCGCGGAAATCTTCAGGCTTCATAGGGACCTCGTATCGGAAGATGATTGTTAAATTTATGTTTTGTTTTTGTTGTTTAATTGAAGCGTGAGAGGGGCGGAACGTGAAGGGACGATTGGGACAACGGCGGGTACTTTTCGGGCGTAGAAGGGATTTGTGATCTGTGCGGGTTTTTGGCGGGTGGCGCTGCGCTTACCCGCCCTACATACCGCGATGCGCTCAGGAAACCGGTACTTTCTGCGCCCGATACGCGCTGGGCGAGCAGCCCGTCAGGCGATTGAAAAACCGGGCGAAATAGGCCGGATCTTTAAATCCCAGCTGCCAGGCAATCTCGCTGACCGCGCTGTCGGAAAACAGCAGCAGGCGCCTGGCCTCGCGCAGCTGCCGGTCGAAGATCAGCCGTTTCGGCGAGCGGTTGGCGAAGCGGCGGCAGATGTCCGTCAGGCGGGATTCGGTCAGGTGCAGTTCGCTGGCGTATTCCGGCACCGTCCAGTGCTGGTGATAGTGGGTGTCGATCAGCTGGGTAAAGCGCTGAAACAGCTTCAGCTCGCCGCGCATCCCGCTGGCCGCGTGGTCGTCGAGCTTCGCGTTGCGCAGCAGCAGGGTAAATACCGCCTGCGCCAGCAGGACCAGCGTATGCTCACGGCCCGGCAGCTGCGCCGTGGATTCCCGGGCGATGAGCTGCCAGTAGTGCTTCAGCGCCGCCAGTTCGTCAGGCTTGTCGGCAAGCGACAGACAGATCCCCGGCAGGCCGAACGCTTCCCGCGTGCCGGGGTAGAGCACCTCCAGCAGCGGCCAGATGAGATCCTCGCGCACCGTCAGCACGTGCCCGTCGCTGTCGGATTCGGTGATAAACGCGTGCGGCACCGACGGTGGCGTCAGCACAAACAGCGGCGCCTGCACCGAATAGCGGTGGTCGTCGAGCTGGAGCTCAATCTGCCCGGTGTCGAGAAAGTGCATCTGAAAGTACTGGTCGTGACGGTGCGCCTGCATGTCGCGGCCAAAAAAGGCCGCCATGCGCGCGAACGACTGATAGTGCACGTCGTCGGTGCCCAGACTTTCGTCGTACTCCTTGCTGATATCAATGTTGGCGATAGGGCTCTGGCACATGATCGTTCCTCTGTTGAACCCGCTGCGTCATCGGGATGCGCGTCAGCACCAGCGCGCCGACCACCAGCAGACCCGCCACGAACCACAGCCCGGAGCTGAAGCTGCCGGTCGCGTCGCGCAGGATCCCAATCAGCAGCGGGCTGACGGCAGAACCGACGTTGCCGATGGCGTTGATCACCGCCAGCGCCACCGCGCGGGATTGCAGGCTAATAACCTGGTCCGGCGTGGTCCAGAATATCGCCATGGCGGTAAACGATCCGGTTGAGGCCATGATGATGCCAAGCAGTTGGATCAGGCTGTGATCGGTCGCGGAGGCCAGCATCCATCCCGCCGCTGCAAACAGGTACGGCAGGATGGTGTGCTTTTTTCGCTCTTTCAGCCTGTCGGAGCGGCGACTCCACCAGATCATCCCGAGGATGGTACAAAACTGCGGGATCGCCGCCAGCAGGCCAATCACGATATTGCTGCTGCCGGTGTTGAAGCTTTGCAGGATCTGCGGCGTCCAGATGTTGATCGCACTCAGCGTATTGGTCAGACAGAAGTAGGCCAGCGTGTAGAGCAGCACGGCGGGCGTAAGGACCTCGCGCAGCGTCGAGCGCGGCGTGACGGATTGGGCGATGGCGACCTCCTGCTCGCGGGCGATCATCGTTTTCAGCGCCTGCTTTTCGTCTTCATCCAGCCAGGTGGCCTGATCCGGCGTGTCGTTGAGGTAAAACCAGGTCACCACGCCGAGCACCACCGACGGCAGCCCCTCCAGCAGAAACAGCCACTGCCAGCCCTTCAGGTTCCACAGCCCGTCCATCGCCAGAATATACCCGGAGAGGATCGAGCCAAGCATCATGGTCACCGGCATGGCGATCATAAACAGCGCGTTGGCACGGGCGCGGTGATAGGCCGGAAACCACCAGGTGAGATAGACCAAAATCCCCGGCAGGAAACCGGCTTCCGCAATGCCCACCAGCATGCGCAGGACGTAAAGCGTTTCGGGGCTGGTGGCGAACATGGTGCAGGTGGAGGCGATGCCCCACACCACCATGATCCCGGCGATCCAGCGGCGTGCGCCGACCTTCGCCAGCATGATGTTGCTGGGGATCCCGCACAGCACGTAGGTGACGTAAAACAGGGTCGCGGCCAGGCCAAACATGGTCGACGTGAGGCCCAGATCTTTGCCCATCGTCAGCCCGGCAAAGCCGATGTTAATGCGATCGAGAAACGAGAAAACAAACAGGATAAAGAGAAACACGATCAAACGACGGAACAGCTTATTTATTGCGCGATGTTCTACATCTTTATTATGCAGGGTTGAGGTCGTCATGTTGCGCTCCACATCGTACGTTTAGTAGACGGATTTATTGTTATCAACTGCTGTGGTGACGTCGGTAAAGCGGGCCGCCAGCGCTTCGGCGCTGCGGGCGAGCAGGGTGGTATCCACACCGACCGCCACAAACAATGCGCCGAGGCCGAGATAGCGTTTCGCCAGCTGTTCATTCGCCATCAGGATGCCGGGCGCTTTGCCCGCGCTGAGGATCTGGGCGATCGCCTGCTCGATGGCGGCCTGCACCTCCGGGTGCTGCGGATTGCCGGCAAAGCCCATGTCGGCGCTCAGATCCGCCGGGCCGATAAACACGCCGTCGACGCCTTCCACGTCCAGGATCTGCGGCAGGTTTTTCAGCGCCTCGCGGGTTTCGATCTGCACCAGCACGCACATGGCGTCGTTAGCCTGATGCAGGTAATCCGGGATGCGATTCCAGCGCGAGGCGCGCGCCAGGGCGCTGCCGACGCCGCGAATGCCCGCAGGCGGGTAGCGGGTGGCGCTTACCGCCAGCCGCGCCTCGTCAGCGTTTTGCACCATCGGCACCAGCAGGGTTTGCGCCCCCACGTCCAGCAGCTGCTTGATCTGCACCGGATCGTTCCACGACGGGCGCACTACCGGCTGGCTGGGATAAGGGGCGATGGCCTGGAGCTGGGTCAGGACGGTCTGCACGCTGTTCGGCGCGTGCTCGCCGTCGATCAGCAGCCAGTCAAAACCGGCCCCGGCCAGCAGCTCTGCGCTGTAGCTGCTGGTCAGCCCCAGCCATAAACCGATTTGCGGGCGGCCCGCCTTCAGCGCCGCTTTGAATGCGTTTTGCATGGTCGCCTCCTTATACAAAGCGACAGCTGATGGAGCCCATGTTGCCGTAGTCAACATGGAAGGTGTCGCCCCTGCTGGCGGCAACCGGACGGGTAAACGAGCCGCCGAGGATGATCTGTCCGGGCTCAAGCTGCACGTCGTACGGCGCGAGCTTGTTCGCCAGCCACGCCACGCCGTTCGCCGGGTGGTTAAGCACGCCTGCGGCGACGCCGGTCTCTTCGATCACGCCGTTGCGGTAGAGCAGGGCGGAGATCCAGCGCAGATCCAGCGCGTCGGGCTTAATCGGACGACCGCCGAGGATCACCCCGGCGTTGGCGGCGTTGTCGGAGATGGTGTCGAACACCTTGCGCGGGCGCTGGGTCTCCGGGTCAACGTTGTGGCAGCGGGCGTCGATCAGCTCCAGCGCGGGGATGACGTAGTCCGTGGCGTTGTAGACGTCGAAGATCGTGCAGTTCGGGCCGCGCAGCGGTTTTGCCAGCACGAAGGCCAGCTCCACTTCAATGCGCGGGACGATAAAGCGATCGACGGGGATGTCGCTGCCGTCGTGGAAGAACATGTCGTCCAGCAGCGCGCCGTAGTCCGGCTCGCTAATCTGCGAGCTGGCCTGCATCGCTTTCGATGTGAGGCCAATCTTGTGGCCTTTCAGCACGCGGCCTTCGGCAATTTTCAGGCTCACCCATTCGCGCTGTACGGCGTAGGCGTCTTCGATGGTGATCTCCGGGTACTCCAGCGAGATCGCGCGGATCTGCTCCCGGGACTGTTCCGCCTGATGCAGGCGCTGGGCGATCAGGGTATGGGTGTGTTTGTCGAGCATGGCGATATCCTGTTTTTGCCGGGTGGCGCGTAGCGATCCCGGCCTACGTTCTTGGCAGTTGTAGGCCCGGTAAGCGAAGCGCCACCGGGCGAGCAGACGGCTACTTAAACAACGCGTGCACGTTGTTTTGTTTGTAATTGAGCGTCGGATCGAGTTCTTCCATGGCGAACGACAGCGCCAGATAGCGCTCCGACATCAGCTCCGCGAAGTGGGTTTTGATCAGCGCAAACAGCATCTCCCCCACGGCTTCCCGGCTCTCCAGGCTTCGCCCGGCGCCGATCTTCAGCGTCATATGCACAAAGGCGTAATCATGCTTACCGTCCGCCATCTGCCAGGTGTCCAGCCAGTGGGCGCGGCTGCGGATGCCGCCGAGCGGGAAGATCCCCGTGGCGGCCAGCGCCTCGTTCACTTTGGCGAACAGCCCCGGCAGGTCGGCCTGCGCGCGGATATTGTCGGTACATTCAGCAATAAAGTGCGGCATAACGACTCCTTATGCGGGCAGCGGGAAAACGGCGTTGACCTGGCCGGTGCCGGAGCTGGCGAACAGCTCGGTGAGAAACTCCACCTTGCCGTCATAGCGGTCCCAGCCGAGCATCCCCAATAGCATCACCGTGTCGTGCATGTTGCCCTCGCCGTAGCAGTAGTCGGCGTACTCCGGCAGCATGCTGCAAAACTCTTTAAACTGGCCTTCGCGCCACAGCTTGACCACCCGCTCGTCCATCTGACGGTCGAACTCGCGGGTGTAGCTGTTCATCCCTTCCTCCGCGCGCTGGTCGTCGATAAAGCGGTGCGACAGCGAGCCGCTGGCGAGCACCGCCACGGTGCCGTCGTACTTTTCGATGGCGCTGACGATGGCCTCGCCCAGCCTGCGGCTGTCGGCAAAGTCGTGAACCGTGCAGAACGCGGAGATGGAGATCACTTTGAAGTGCTTATCCGCGTTCATGTAGCGCATCGGCACCAGCGTGCCGTACTCCAGCTTGAGGCTCGGGATGTTGTGCGCCTTGGCGCGCACGCCGAGCTTCACCGCTTCGTCGGCGATCAGCTGCCCGAGCTCCGGGTTGCCGTCGTAGTCGTAGGTCATGTCGCGGATAAAGTGCGGCAGCTCGTTACTGGTGTAGACGCCTGAAAAATGATCCGCACAGTTGATGTGGTACGCGCTGTTTACCAGCCAGTGGGTGTCGAACACGATGATGGTGTCCACGCCCAGCTCGCGGCAGCGCTTGCTGATCTCTTTATGCCCGTCGATGGCCGACTGGCGGCAGCCGTGGTTTTTCCCCGGCAGCTCGGAAAGATACATCGACGGCACGTGGGTGATTTTTGCCGCTAACGCTAGCTTGCCCATTGTCAGATCCCCCATTTTGGAATCGGATGGTCGCCCATGGAGATGCAGACGTTCTTCATCTCCGCGAACACTTCAAAGCTGTACTCGCCGCCCTCGCGCCCGGTGCCGGAGGCCTTCACGCCGCCAAACGGCTGGCGCAGGTCGCGCACGTTCTGGGTGTTCACGAACACCATGCCCGCTTCAATGCTGCGCGCCAGACGGAGCACCTTGCTGACGTCCTGGGTCCAGATGTACGACGCCAGGCCGTACTCCACGTCGTTGGCCAGCCGCAGCCCTTCCGCTTCGTCCTTAAACGGCAGCAGGCAGGCCACCGGCCCGAAGATCTCCTCCTGCGCCACGCGCATGCGGTTGTCGACGTCCGCCAGCACCGTCGGGCGCAGGAAGTTGCCGCCTTTAAGGTGTGCAGGCAGATCGACCGGTTTGTCCGGGCCGCCCGCCAGCAGGGTGGCGCCTTCCTCGATGCCGAGGCGGATATAGCCGGAGACTTTCTCCCAGTGCTGCTGGCTGATAAGCGCGCCAATCTGGGTGTTCGGATCGGTCGGATCGCCCACGCGCAGGCGATTGGCGCGTTCGGCGAAGCGCTTGACGAACTCCGGGTAAATGCTCTGCTGGATGAAGATGCGCGAGCCCGCGGTACAGCGCTCGCCGTTGATGGAGAAGATGGTGAACAGCGCGGCGTCCAGCGCGCGCTCGATGTCCGCATCTTCAAAAATCAGCACCGGGGATTTGCCGCCCAGCTCCATGGAATATTTCTTCAGCCCGGCGTTTTTCATGATGTTGCGCCCGGTGGCGGTGCCGCCGGTGAAGGAGACGGCGCGCACGTCGTGGTGGCGCACCAGCGCGTCGCCTGCCGTCGCCCCGTAGCCCTGCACCACGTTCAGCACGCCCGCCGGAATGCCCGCCTCCAGCGCCAGCTCGCCCAGACGGTCGGCGGTCAGCGGCGAGAGTTCAGACATCTTCAGTACCGCGGTATTGCCCAGCGCAAGGCACGGCGCGACCTTCCAGGTGGCGGTCATAAACGGCACGTTCCACGGCGACACCAGCGCGCAGACGCCCACCGGCTGCACCAGGGTGTAGTTGAGCATTTTGTCGTCGACCGGGTAGGTTTTGCCGTTCATCTGCTGGCACACCTCGGCGAAGAACTCGAAGTTGTGCGAGGCGCGCGGGATGAGCACATTTTTGGTCTGGTGGATCGGCAGGCCGGTGTCGGCGGTTTCCATGGCGGCGATCTCGGGCACGTTCTGGTCGATCAGATCCCCCAGGCGACGCATCAGGCGCGCGCGCTCCTTCATCGGCAGGTTGGCCCATTTCGGGAACGCCTCTTTAGCGGCGGCAACGGCCTGATGAATTTCCGCTTCACCGCCGGAGGCGACTTCCGCTAATACCTCGCCGGAGGCCGGATTAGTGGTATGGAAGTACTCGCTTCCGGCGACGTTTTTACCGTTGATCCAGTGGTTAATCTTTTTCATTTTGCAGTCTCCTCGCTGACAATCCGGTTCACCAGGCGGCCCACGCCTTCCACTTCCACCACCACTTCATCGCCCGGCACCACATCGGACAGCCCCTTCGGCGTGCCGGTGGCGATCATGTCGCCCGGCTGTAGGGTCATAAAATCGCTCAGATACGCAATCAGGTAAGGAATGCTGAAAATGAGATCGGCGGTGGTGCCTTCCTGACGCAGTTCGCCGTTGACGAAGGTGCGCAGGGTTAAGTTATGCGGATCAGGAATGGCTTCTTTCGGCACGATGTTCGGGCTGATGGGGGTTAATCCGTCGCGGCTTTTGACCCGCAGGTTTGGGCGGTAGTAATTTTCCAGGTAGTCGCGGATGGCGTAGTCGTTGCAGACCGTGTAGCCCGCGACATACTCCATCGCCTCGGCTTCGCTCACCTTACGCGCGGTTTTACCGATGACCACCACCAGCTCCGCCTCGTAGTGCATGTATTCGATATTGTTCGGGCGCACCGAGGTCTGGTTGTCGCCATTGAAGGTGTTCGGCGCTTTGATAAACACCAGCGGCTCGGTGGGCGGCTTGAAGTCCAGCTCGCTGGCATGATCGGCGTAGTTAAGACCGAGGGCGAACAGCGTGGCGTGTTCAGGCGTGCGGTGGGCAAGGGCGACGTCGCGCTCGTTCACCACCGGGTTTTCCAGCGGTGGGAAACCTTCCGCCAGAATCCGCACGCGATCGCACGGGCGGATCTCCACGCGGCTTTGCGGTGTGCCGAGCAGGATCGCATCGCCGGGATTGAGGGTGGCGAATTCGCTCAGGGCGCTCAGCAGTTCGGCGGCGCTGCGCTGCAGATCGGCGGTGTTCCAGTGGTCCGCTTCGCGGCCGTTGATCTCGGTGATGATGGTCAGGTTGTCGACGTTATCAACGGCGGCCAGCTCGCCAAGCGGGCAAAAGCCGTCCCGGCATTTGGCCTTAATGGCCGGACGGTAGAAGCTCTCTTCCGGCAGGCTCACCTCGTTGGCCAGCGCGTACCCGGCGATGTAGGCTGCGGCGTCCTCTACGCGCACCCTGCTGGCGGTTTTACCCACAACCAGCGCCACCGTCGCGCCGCTTAACACCGTTTCCCCCTGCGGGAAAGGAATGGGCTCGCCCGCGCGAATCACCGTGTTGCGCGGTTTGATAAACCACACCGGCGTTTTTGGCGGCGTGTTGTAAGGGGCTTTTTCAAACGCCTCAGCCCAGGCTTCTTGCTGACTCTGGTGGTTCAGCGCGACGGCAAATACGGTACCTTTCATTCACCTACTCCTCACCCCGACGGTCCGGGTTATGATTTCATTAATATGTTAATGATCTGTTTTTATGCTTTTGCTGTTTATTTCGCAATCAGAAGTGAAGAATTTGTGATATGAATAACAATAAATTTACATTATGGATTTTAATCCTATGTAAATCAGTTGATTAATAAAAACGAATGGTTTCTGTTAGACTTTCTGGCAGGAAACGTGTTGTTTATAAAAACATCTTTTATGAATCGTTTACTTGTTAATGATGTGAAGGGGAGAGGCTATGCATGATTCATTAACCATCGCGCTTTTGCAGGCGCGGGAAGCGGCGATGTCGTACTTCCGTCCGATTGTGAAGCGGCATAACCTCACCGAGCAGCAGTGGCGCATCGTACGCGTGCTGGCTGAACATCCGTCGATGGATTTTCACGATCTGGCGTTTCGCACCTGTATTCTGCGCCCGAGCCTGACCGGCATTCTGACGCGCATGGAGCGCGACGGCCTGGTGCTGCGCTTAAAGCCGGTGAACGACCAGCGCAAGCTGTACGTGTCGCTGACCAAAGAGGGAAATGCGCTGTACGAGCACGCCCAGGCGCAGGTGGAAGAGGCGTATCAGCAGATTGAGGCGGAATACACCCCGGAGAAGATGAAGCAGCTGACGGCGCTGCTGAAAGAGTTTATTGAACTCGGAAACCGGCATAACGCAGCGCGGGAAGAAGAGTAAAAACCACAAATTCCAGGATGATTTTCGTAAAGTTTTCCCTTTCCAGGCCGAAAATTCTGTATCTGTCTGAGGAAAGAGAAAACATGTTAAACCGTATCAAGATTGTCACCAGCTTAATGCTGGTTTTAGCGATATTTGGCCTTTTACAACTCACATCCGGTGGTCTTTTCTTTAATGCTCTGAAGAATGACAAAGAGAATTTCACCGTCCTGCAAACCATTCGTCAGCAACAATCCACCCTTAACGGGAGCTGGGTTGCGCTGCTGCAAACCCGTAATACCCTGAACCGCGCGGGCATCCGCTACATGATGGATCAGAACAATATCGGCAGCGGCGCGACCGTTAACGATCTGATGCAGATTGCGTCTGCCTCGCTGAAACAGGCGGAAAAAAACTGGGCTGACTATGAAGCCCTGCCGCGCGACCCGCGTCAGAGCGACGCCGCTGCGCTGGAAATTAAACGTAACTACGATATCTACCACGGTGCGCTGGCTGAGCTAATTCAGCTGCTGGGGGCGGGCAAAATCAACGCCTTCTTCGACCAGCCGACCCAGAGCTACCAGGATGGATTCGAGAAGCAGTACGTGAGCTACCTGCAGCAGAACGACAAGCTGTACCAGATGGCGGTTGAAGACAGCAACAGCTCTTACACTCAGGCTATCTGGGTGCTGATCAGCGTGCTGATTGCCGTGCTGGTGGTGATCGTGGCCGTCTGGCTGGGTATCAAGCAGGCGCTGATCTCTCCGCTGACGCGTCTCATTGACAATATTCGCCACATCGCCAGCGGCGACCTGGTGAAGCGCATCGACGTGGAAGGCTCTAACGAGATGGGCGAACTGGCCGACTCGCTGCGTCATATGCAGGGCGAACTGGTGCGTACCGTGGGCGACGTGCGTAACGGCGCGAACGCTATCTATAGCGGCGCGAGCGAAATCGCGATGGGCAATAACGACCTCTCTTCCCGTACTGAACAGCAGGCCGCTTCACTGGAAGAGACCGCTGCCAGCATGGAGCAGCTGACGGCGACCGTTAAGCAGAACGCCGAGAACGCCCGTCAGGCGAGCCACCTGGCGCTAAGCGCGTCTGAAACCGCGCAGAAGGGCGGCAAGGTGGTGGACAACGTGGTGCAAACCATGCGTGACATCGCGGGCAGTTCGCAGAAAATTGCCGATATCATCAGCGTGATCGACGGCATTGCCTTCCAGACCAACATCCTGGCGCTGAACGCGGCGGTAGAAGCGGCGCGTGCGGGCGAACAGGGTCGTGGATTTGCGGTGGTGGCAGGAGAAGTGCGTAACCTGGCCCAGCGCAGCGCTCAGGCAGCACGTGAGATCAAGAGCCTGATTGAAGACTCCGTGGGACGCGTGGAAGTGGGTTCAACGCTGGTGGAAAGCGCCGGTGAAACCATGGGTGAGATCGTGAACGCGGTGACCCGCGTGACCGATATCATGGGCGAGATTGCCTCTGCGTCCGACGAGCAGAGCCGCGGTATCGACCAGGTGGGCCTGGCGGTGGCAGAGATGGACCGCGTGACCCAGCAGAACGCCTCGTTGGTGGAAGAGTCAGCCGCAGCGGCGGCGGCGCTGGAAGAGCAGGCGAGCCGTCTGACGCAGGCCGTGGCAGTGTTCCGCATTCAACAGGAGCAGATGAAGGCGCGCGAGTTCGCTGCCGCGAAAAGCGTTGCCGCGCCGGTGATGTCGCGTAAAGTCGCGACGGCGGACGCGGGCGATAACTGGGAAACGTTCTGATCCAGCGCGTTGTGCCGGGTGGCGGCTACGCCTTACCCGGCCAACGGAAGCTTGTTGTAGGCCCGGTAAGCGAAGCGCCACCGGGCGATATCAAAGCGGCAGGCGCATGGCGCAGCGGGAGTCATACGCTAAACCGTGCGCCGTCTCTTCTTCGCGTTTTTCACGCAATTCAGGCGTCAGCCTCGTCATCATTTCAAACCCCAGCCGCGCATAGAAGGGCGCATTCCACGGCACGTCCCGGAACGTCGTCAACGTCAGCGATCTCAGCCCCTTTTGGCGGGCATGGTCAGCCGCACAGGCGATGAGTTGCCGACCGATCCCTTTTCCCTGCCAGGCCAGATCGACCGAGAGCTCCACAATAAACAACGACGAAGGGTGTGCTTCAGTGAGAATAAACCCCACGGGACGGTCGTTCGCCAGCGCCAGCCAGCTTAGCCCCCGTTCGGCATAGTCGAGATGCTGTTCAGCGGAAATGACCTCGCCATCGGCAAGCCAGGCGAGGTCGGGGTAGTCACGAAAACGCTCGCCCGCCGCGCGCTCAATGGCGGGCAGGGCGGCAACGTCGTCGGAATGTGTGGGCCGAACGGTGAGGTTAAGGGCGACCATCAGCCTGCGCGACTCACGATTTTAATTTCAACCATGCCGATCCCGAGCTGGCGCGGTGAATGGCCGAGAATATTTCCTTCATTGGTGGACTGCGGGTCTGGCGGCACAATCACCAGGGTACTGCTGCGCGATGGATTCTCAAAATGCAGGGTGTGAGTGCTTACGTCATTTCCAAGCGTCAGCGTCTGCTCTTGATCGCCCACGCGCACCGGTACGGGTTTATTCGCGTTAGGCCCGTACGCCCTGGCCGTGATCACCAGATCAAATTGTTCCGGCAGCGGATGGGTGTACTCAATTTTCACCTCGTTGCCCAGCTGCGCGTTTGACCAGCGTCCCCACGACTCCGGACGGGAGATGCCGCTAAACTGCTTCACCTCTTCGGGCGCGCCGGCCACGTTAAAGATAAAGCTGTCCGCTTTATAGCGGATGTCGTTGTCGACGATTTTCAGCATGTCGATGTTGTGCTGATAGCGAGCCGTATCAATCACCGTATCTTTAAAGGCGGTTTTGCCTTTCCACTGGGCTTTGTCGACATGCTGCACGGTTTGCTCCCCGCCAAGCTGGCCCTGAGAGACGCACCAGTCCGTAGAGAGCGCCAGCGGCTGCGACCAGAGCTGACCCATTTTGTAACACCGGTCAATCCAGACGAAGTTATCGCGAGGGGCGAAATCGGCCAGCTGGAAGCGCAGCGGTGCGGAATACTCGCTTTCCGGCAGCGGTTCGACGCGACTATCCGACACGCGCACCAGCAGCGGCAGGCGGAAATTGCTGCCGGAGAAGGCAACGGTGTTTTTATCCCGATCGACGGTGAAGTCTTTCATCTCTTTCGGGAAATTCCACAGGCGGATGATGTCGGGCTTCCAGGCGAGGATTTTCTCCTTCATGTTGAGGAACACTTCCGACAGGGATTGCCCCGACAGCGTGCTGCGCCCGAGGCCAATAAAGTTGTCGCCCCCCAGAATGTCCAGCACGGTTGCGCCGTTATCCATGGAGTTGCGTTTGGTGGCGATTAACTCCTGCTGCGGCTGGTCGCCGCGCAGCACGAAAAACAGGTTGCTGCGATCCTGCTTGCTGAGCTGGTCCCACGCGCTGTTTTTCATCGCCAGATGGTCAGACGATACGACGATGACGGTGTTTTTAAACCACGGCGAGGCTTTGATTTTCTCGACCAGCGCGGCGATGTGCTCCTGGCTACAGGTCACGGCGCTGAAAGACTTGTTGTTTTTGCCGTCCACGTCATAGCTTTTTCGCTTACAGGTGCGCGAGACGAACCCGTCCGGATGGTGCGTATCTACCGTCAGCGCAAAGAGAGAAAAACGCTTCCCGGCGCGGGAAAGTTCCTCGAATTTCTTCCAGGTTTCGTCCAGCACCGTATCGTCATAGAAGCCCCAGTCGTTGCGGTAGGTGGGATCGGCAACCGTCGTTTTTAACTCTTCTGAGCCAAACAGGTGGTCAAAACCGTGGGATTTCAGGAACACATCTTTTCCGGCAAAGCGCAGGTTTGCTCCCTGCATAAAGTAGTTTTCATAGCCGGAGTTTTTCAGGATATCGCCCAGGCAAATATTCTGCGGGAAGAACGTCGACATCGAGGCGGAGGCGTTGCCTTCAAAAGGTGCGAACAGCGGGATACCGCACTGGGAGGCCACCATCCCGGCGATAGTGTAATCTGTGCCGGGTAACTGCATGGTGTGGCTGAAATCGAGGCCTTCGTTTTTCAGCGCGCCCAGTTCCGGCGTGAGGTTCGGAAACGCATCGTTATCAAAGTAGGTGCGCTCCAGGCTTTCACCGTAGATGTAGACCAGGTTGAGCTTCGGGTTGGCGATCGTTTTCGACGGCTCTTTATAGTAGGCCACGAAGTCCGGATCGCCGTCGCGCGACTGGGATTTTACAAGCTCGGTGATCTGATGAAACGCGGGGCTGGCGTCGACGGAGGCCAGCGCCAGGAAAAGCGCCAGCAGGCTGTAGCCATGATGGTGAGGAAGATGGCGACGGCGGCGCAGCACCCAGGCGAGCGCGCCGAAAATCGTCACCAGCGCCACGATCAGTCCCAGCCCCGGAAGGATGTATTTACCTACTCCCGCGCCCGTCAGGCTGTTCGTCAGGGTGTAGAGCACGGCATCGTTAATGCCGTCGCCGGTGAAGTAATCGCTGGCGTATAAGGTAATGTTTAAAACGATAAAAATGCCGAGCACCACCAGCGTGGCGATAAACCACCAGGTGTTACGGCCGGCTTTCCAGGCATAAACGCCGACGGAAGCCAGAAAAAGGATAAGAGAGATGAATTCTGACAACAGCATATCCTCATGGCGCCAGGTGCTTCGCTGGCTAACTGTTTATTTTTGGTAAGACAATGTAATGGCGATGTCGTTTAGCTGCAATTTTAGTGTCACGAAAGTGTGCTGTTGTTAGGATTTGGTTTATAAAATCGTTTTTATGAGGATGGTCGCATCCTGACAAACGGACGCTGAGACGGTGGCAGGTTGGAAAAACGCTCGTTTAACGCCGCGATGCAAGCCTATCGCATTAAACGCGGCGTGTTGTGGCAGAAAATGGGGTGGATCAGGAGATGAAATTAACGCCTTGTTTCAGCACCAGATCGCAGGCTTTGGTTTTCACCTGTTTTGCCAGGGCGGAGTTGCCGAGGGTGCTCAGATTCAGCTGTTGGCCGTTTTGCGCGTTAAGCAGGCCCTGAATGCCGTCCATATAGCTGGTATCCGCTTTTTGCTCCTGCGTGTCGAGACCCAGTTTACCCAGCACCTGGTTTTTCACGTTTTGCGCGTCGGTCACCGAGGCCAGCTTTTGCTTAGCGCAATATTCCAGAATCCCCGCCGCGTTGTTCATCGTGCCCGCGCTCAGGCTCTGGGAACTGTTGCTCAGCAGGCTGGTGAGAGAAGAGGCCGAGAGCCCGCCCTGGGCGCTGCTGCTCTCTTTGGTCAGCTCATTCGCTGCGCTTGACAGGGACTCCTGCCACGAAGCCGCTTGTGCTGCGCCGGTAACCAGCAGCGCGCCTAAAAAGGTGCTGATAAGAATCTGTTTTTTCATAATGGCTTTCTCAAAAAGGTCCGTTTTGGGCCGGAAGGGGTTCCAGTATATACCTGCGCCCTGCTGGCGATTCCTGGAACTGTCTTAATACTCTTTGCCGGTGACGCGGCTGCGGTAACTGTCCCAGTCGAAAATGACATACAGACTGTTGCCCAGCTTCATGCGGTCCATGACGCGTTCGCCCAGTAAGCGGGTCATCTCGTCAATGTTGTGGTTCGTCAGCATCCCGGTGGGACGTTTGGACGAAGAGCGGCGATCGACTATCTGGTTAATGATGACCTTTTCATAACGGGATTCGGTCTGAACGCCAATCTCGTCGATGACCAGTAGATCGACATTGCTCAGATCGTTAAGAAGCTGCTCTTCGCTGGTTTCACGGTTACTGAAGGTGTCTTTCATGGCGGACATGATATCGGCCACGGTGATGATGAGGACCGATTTACCGCGCAGAAGCAGTTCGTTGCAGATGGCGGCCGCGAGGTGGTTTTTACCTGTGCCCGGCTTGCCGCTAAAAATGAAGCTGGCGATATTGCCGTCAAATTCATCCACGTACTGACGCGCGGCGGCGAGCGCGTTCATCTGCCCGCTGGTCTCAATTTTATAGTTATCAAACGAGCAGTTCTGATGCAGGGGACGAATACCGGAGCGGTTAAAGGTGCGCTGCATTTTCATCGCCCGGTTTTCGCGGGCGAGCGCGGCGGCACGAATTTTACCTTGCTCCTTTTGCCACGCCAGCAGCTCTTCGCCCGTGGTGAAGGCGGGCTTCACGTTGGCTGGCATCATTTTTTGCAGACGTTTCATCAGGTCGCCGACGTTCTTCATTTCGCACCTCGGAATCCACTCGGGATCTGTTTATCCGGTTCTGAAAACGTGTTGATATCGCGCTTAGGCTGGCCATTGTTACTGGCGCGGGTAATTTGAAGATGACGCGCGAGCTTTTGCTGCCACTGAATGTGGGTGAACACTTTGCCTTCCGCCTGCCACCAGGCGATAAACGCGGCGAGCTCTTCCGCGGTGGCTGGCTGGGTTAACGCAATGCCCCACAATGCTGCCTGCCGCTGAAAATCTGCGTCAGGCTGCCAGCCCGCGTACAGGACAAATTTGCCCATCGGAACGGTTAGCGGGGTATTAACCGGTTCTTCAAAAAACTGGTTATCCAGCGTGACGTCGCTTGCCGGACGTGACATCTGCGCTTCGATCTCCAGAAGCTGCGCCAGACGTTCCGGCGTGATTGCGTAAAACGCCGGCGCGTTGTCGGCAAAAACCGCAACCGTGCCGCCTTCGGCGTGGGTCAACACACCGCGTGGGTCGCGCATAAAGGCATCAATGCCAGCAATGCTGGTGGTCAGAATTCTGGAGGACATAACGCTTACTCAACTGATTACTACGGGCGTGATATGGGCTTATGGTAGCACAGAGAGGGGAGGGGATGGAGGGGATTTCCCCGGTGGCGCTGCGCTTACCGGGGCTACAGTCGTAGGCCTGAAAAGCGCAGCGCCATCAGGCAGTTATCACGCGATGATATTCAGCGTCACGTCGATGTTGCCGCGGGTCGCGTTAGAGTACGGGCAAACGATATGCGCCGCATCGACCAGCTTTTTGGCTTCCGCAGGATCCATACCTTCAACGTGGATATTCAGTTTTGCTTCGATACCAAAACCGGTCGGCAGCGGGCCGATACCCACTTCGCCTTCAATAAACGCTTCTTTTGGCAGGGTAAATTTGTCGCGAGCCGCCACAAACTTCATCGCGCCCAGGAAGCAGGCAGAGTAACCCGCAGCAAACAGCTGCTCAGGGTTCGTGACTTCTCCACCCATACCGCCCATCTCTTTGGGCACGCCCAGTTTAACGTCCAGAACTCCATCGGAAGAGGTCGCGCGGCCGTCACGGCCCCCGGTTGCTTTTGCTTTGGCGGTATAAACAACTTTTTCTAAAGACATGGCAGGTTCCTCATCTTGCTTTAATGTGTGCTATTAAATAGCGTGCGATATATATGGTTAAATAATAACGCGTAAAGTATAGCCTTACGCGCGTTGAATCTGTTGTCGCAAAAGTTCCAGCTGCTGCTTGAGCGCCAGCATGGTGTCGGTATCACACTGTGCGGCGCACCCCACCGCGTGTGGGATACCCAGTGCCTGCTGCTGAAGTTCACGTCCGGCTTCAGTCAGCGTGACGGCGACCTGACGTTCATCTTTACGCGAGCGGTGGCGGTTGATTAGCCCTGCGCTTTCCAGACGCTTCAGAAGCGGCGTCAGCGTTGCGGAGTCAAGGAACAGCCGTTCACCGATGTCCGACACCGTCACGTCATCCTGCTCCCACAGCACCAGCATCACCAGATATTGCGGGTAAGTCAGGTTTAGCGGCGCAAGCAGTTGCCGGTACAGCTTATTAAGCGCCAGATTTGCCGAATAGAGGGCAAAACAGAGCTGGTTATCCAGCAGGAGCGCAGCGGTCGTGTCGTTCGTTTTTGCGTTCATGAAATGAATATAGATTGTGCGCGATTTAATTGCAAGCAATTTTAGGGGCAGGTATAACGCAGCGCCACCTGAACGGCCATTTTACGGTAGTGCTGGCGCTGGGCCTGCTCGTCTGCACCCTCTTCAAACAGCAGGGTGAAGGTGTAGCTGTTGGCAACGTAGTGAAAGCTGAAGCTGCTGATCAGACGGTGAAGGTCGCGGGCGTCAACCGTCTGGCTGAAAAGCTGTTTTTCTTTGCCCCGGCGCAGGATACCTTCCAGCAGGTCGAGCGCGCTGCGGTTGACCTGCCGCAGATAGTTTGACTGCTGCATAAAACGGCCGCGCTGCATGTTTTCCATGCAGATAATGCGGATGTAATCCGGGTGGTCGGCATGATAGTCAAAGGTGGCTTCAACCAGATGGACCAGCGCTTCGACGGGAGGCATATCCGCCAGGCTAAGCGCCTTTTCACTGGCGCGAATTTGGGTGTAAACGTACTCCAGGACGAGCAGGTAGAGATTTTCTTTGTTTTTAAAATGGTAAACGACCATGCGTTTGGTGGTACCTGCTTTCTCCGCGATCTGCTCCATGCGGGCGCCGTTTAGTCCAAATTCGGCAAACAGCGCGATAGCGCTCTGAAAAATTTTCTCTTTCAGGCTCGATTCTTCACTGTGATCGGGGTGTTCGCTGCCAGAGTTAGCCACATCCTTTCCTTATTTTTACCAAACGGACCAGAAAGATTATCTCCACGGCAGCGAAATAACACAAATATCAAACGCGCGGGCGTTTGCGGTAGAGCCATAGCCCGGGTATCGACAGCCCGATAGAGAGCGCACCGACGATGGAGGACGCCTTAAGAAAGTTGCTAAGGAGAAGGATCATCTGCGGCTCGGTGTAGCCAAAATGGCTGATTTTCACCGCGGAAATCATCGCCGTATAGGCAGATATGCCGGGGAACATCGGGATAACGGCGGCGACGGTGAACACTTTCGGATGCGCCAGATACCAGCGCGACCACTGAATACCGATGCTGCCGACCAGCATAGAGGCGATAAACGTCGACCATTCGATGTTAAAGCCCGCCGTCATCATCACCATTCGCGAGCCGTGGCCAATTGCGCCCAGCAGCGCACACCACGGCAGAGCGCGTTGCGGAACGTTAAATACCATCGCAAAGCCGACGGCAGGAATGGCCGCCAGGGCCATGTCCTGTGCCAGCGCCAGCAGAAAATCTATCACGCCCATCCTCGTAACCCCCACAGCGTCATCGCCATCACCACGCCGATGCAGGTCGCCAGCGTCAGCAGGCTGGCGATAGCCCAGCGTGCCAGCCCGGTATTGATGTGCCCTTTAAACATGTCGGCAACGGCGTTAATCAGCGGGAAGCCCGGCACCAGCAGAAGCACGCTGGCGGCCATCGCAATCGTCGGGGTAGCGGCAAACTGCGGCAGGCGCAGCAGCAGGCCAGACACCGTAGTGGCAACAAACGCGGTAATGCAGAAGTTAATTTGCGGGTGTAGCTGCCGGTGCGTCAGCAGCTGGCGCACGTACATGGCGATGCTGCTGGCGAAAAAGGTGACGATCGCGCCGTCCCAGCCGCCTTTATTGAGCTTACAAAAACAGGCGCATGACAGCCCCACCATGAGCACGACCAGCCAGCGTGGATAACGTAATGGCTTGATTTGGTTAAAACGTTTTTCAATCTCCTTGAGATCGAGAAGCTTATGCTCAGCCAGGATGACGATGTGCTGGACCTCGGTTACAACGTGCATATTAATGCCGCGGTCGTGGTTTTTACGGGTGGACGTAAGACACTGCCCGTCTTTAATGGTGGTCAGCACAATGGCGTTGGATGAGATAGCGCTCTCAACGCTGTCCATCCCCAGCGCCAGCCCCAGCCGGGTTGAGAGCTCCTCGACCAGCGCGCTTTCCGCGCCGTGCTGGAGCAGAAAAAGACCGCACTGAATACAGAGCCGCGTGATAGCACGTTGCGTTGACCGATCTGCCTGCATGTATTGTCCCGAAGATAAGGTGAATAGTTGCCGGTTGGCCCGTAATGCCTACTTTTAGCACAAAGTGCAGTGGCTCTTGCTGTGGGTCAGATCAAGGTTTATGCAAACAGTTCCCCCCCTCGTCACGACGACTTACAGGATTAATTTATTAATATGATGAATTATTAATTTGAAATAATAAAATATTTGTATTTAGAAATTCTAATTTTATTTTGTTGTTATTTTAATGTCTGCACAATTAAATTGATTTGCGCTTTATGAGATATTAGCACTGTTTTAGGCATTTCCTAAACTAAGAACATATCTCATCTTCTGCTTGTATTAATCTTTTTATACTCAGGGAAGAAAATATTTATACCTAGGTGCGTTTTACATGACGCACCGAAGGAAAATGGACACGGAGGGTCTATGTTGTCGTTGCCTGGTAAGCATGGCGTTGTCATTAGCCGGATACCCGTCATGCAGAATGGGTTAGGGGACGTGATGGCACGTCATTTCCCCGATTTTGAATTGACCTACTGCCGCTCACTGCAGGAGTTAACCCTGCTTCAGTTGCGCCGCGCAGATGTGATTATCGCCGACGTTTCAGGCGAATACAGGAACCCACGGGGTACGCTCGAAGAGTATTACCGCTTACTGAACCAGTACCGGGAAATCCACTGGATCTTTTTGGTCTCCCGGCCGTTTTACCCTATTGCCGTTGAGCTGCTTATGCGGCCGGAAAGCACGCTGCTTTCTGATATGGAACCTATCGAAGGTGTCGTTAACGCTATCCGGGCAGGGAGTGAACGCGCAGAACGGATAAGCCAGACGTTATTAACCCCAGAACCTGAGGAAAGTGAGGATGACGACGAACACTTTATTGCGCTCACGCACTCAGAACGTAAGGTGCTTCGCCTGTTAGGCAAAGGGTGGGGGATTAACCAAATCGCTACGTTGCTTAAAAAGAGCAATAAAACGATCAGTGCGCAGAAAAACAGTGCGATGCGAAGGCTGTCATTGCGGAGTAATGCCGATATGTACGCCTGGATCAACAGTACACAGGGAATGAGAGAGCTGAGTTTAATGTCAGCCTATGGAGAGTTCGAGGAATGGAAAAAACCGATTCAACAAGACATATCGCCATCATCGAAAATTGCTCGATGAGTGCGGTCGGGCTGCAGCATCTTTTTACGCAGCCTGAACTCAGCCAATATCAACTGCACCTGTTTAATGATTTTGATGGCTTTAAGAAAGCACTGCAACACGTGAATTTTTTCTCGCTGATCTATTCGCTTTCCGATGCGCGAGAAGAACGACGTAACTGCCTGGCGCATCTGCGGGATCTCGCGTTTACGCATAGCCATATTCAGCGCATTATCCTGGTCTCGGATGAGATGGAGGCGAGGTTGATTAGCCATCTTTCGCCTTCACGTCTTCACGGTGTGGTCAGTAAATCGGTGACCCTTGAACACCTGCTGAAGGAGTTAGTGGTATTGTTGAGCGAAACGCTGCGCATTAATGACAATATGCTTAACCACTGGTACTGCAGTCAGAACCGGATGTTAAGCCCAACGGAAAGAGCAATTTTACGTTATATGTCATGCGGATATTCCATTCCCGAAATCGCGGCGCAGCTTGAACGCAATATCAAGACTATTCGCGCGCATAAGTTTAATGCGATGGTGAAGCTAGGGGTGAATTCTGACGTAGGATTGCTTGATGCAGCGGATATTCTTACCCATCTTCCGGTTAGAGAACCGCGAACTGTGGGGCTAAGCAAACCGACATTTTTGTAACCTGTACCTTTTGCGCGCCAGATATGCCCTGGCGCGTCATTCAGATGCACACATCAACCCACTTTGCTGAAGTCAGCTCTGCCATTCTGTCCGGAGAAATACGTACGGCACTATGGATAGCGCCAGCGGCGGGGAGCACTTCAGCGTATTGTTTTAAAGAGATATCGCAGTAAACCGCAAGTGGGTTTTCAAGCCCAAACGGGCAGACGCCACCAACGGGATGACCCGTCACGGTAACCACTTCATCACTGCTGAGCATGCGTGCTTTCGCGCCAAACGTGTCTTTCAGTTTTTTGTTATCCAGACGCGCATCACCCTTCGCCACCACCAGAATCACCTCATTTTTAACCTTCAACGATAGGGTTTTGGCGATTTGTCCCGGCTCTACACGGTGGGCGGCAGCAGCCAGCGCAACGGTAGCCGTACTCTGGCTAAGTTCTATTACCTCTATTTCCGGCGCGTTGTCGGCAAAAAACTGCTGTACGGACTGCAAACTCATTGTTTCCTCCTGACAAATATCCTGCGTAATCTGTCATAAGAATTTATGCTCTGTAAATATCTCTTAAGTAACAAATATCCAGGATGGCTGATTTCTGGATCCTCTTCACAGTCACAGAAACCGGTTACAGTAACCGGTTGCAGAGCGTGATGCGTAGATTAATACTGAGTATGTAACGTCCCCTGTATCCAATAATAAGAGCCAATTATGAAACCATTTCGTCTGAGCAGTACCGCTGGTACGCAAGCCAGCAAGGTTGTGAAGCTGATTTATGGAACAACGTGCGGCGCGAGCGCGCCTGTAATAAACGTCTGACAGGAGATCAACCATGTCTGCCAACCATGCTGCGTTTAATCTGATATTCCGTTTCGTTGAAAATTACGTGAGCCCGATCGCCGGGCGGATCTCGTCCCAGCGTCATGTCATGGCTATTCGTGATGGGTTCATCTCCGCGATGCCGTTCATGATTGTGGGTTCATTTTTATTAGTGTTTGCTTACCCGCCGTTTTCGCCTGATACCACCTGGGGTTTCGCGCGCGCCTGGCTGGATATGGCGAAGCAGTTTGAAGGCCAGATCCTGACGCCGTTTGATATGACGATGGGCATTATGTCCATTTATATCTGCGCGGCCATCGCCTATAACCTTGGCAAACATTATGTCAAAACGCACCAGCTGGATCCGTTCATGTGCGCCATGCTGTCGCTGATGGCGTTTCTGCTGGTTGCCGCCCCGAAAACCAAAGGCACGCTTCCCGTCGACAGCCTGGGTGGAACGGGTATTTTTACCGCCATTCTGGTGGCGATTTACTGCGTTGAAATGATGCGTTTCCTGAAGGCGCATAACATCGGTATTCGCCTGCCGGACCAGGTGCCGCCGATGATCAAAAACTCCTTTGACCTGCTGATTCCGGTGCTGGTGGTGGTGTTAACGCTTTATCCGCTGAGCCTGGTGATTCAGTCTCAGTTTGACATGCTGATCCCACAGGCAATTATGTCCATCTTCAAGCCTCTGGTTTCCGCGGCGGATTCACTGCCCGCGATCCTGCTGGCGGTGTTGATTGGCCACCTGCTGTGGTTCGCCGGGATCCACGGGGCGGCTATTGTCTCCGGGATGCTGCAGATGTTCTGGCTGACTAACCTCGGAGCGAACCAGACCGCGCTGGCTGCCGGCCATCCTCTGCCACATATTTTTATGGAAGCCTTCTGGACGTTCTTCATCGTGATTGGCGGGTCGGGTGCGACGATGGGTCTGGTGATTTGCTATCTGCGCAGCCGTTCAGCGCATTTACGCTCTATTGGCCGATTGAGCGTGGTGCCCAGCTTCTTCAACATCAATGAACCCGTTATCTTCGGTACGCCGATTGTAATGAACCCGGTGTTCTTTATTCCGTTCCTGCTAGCCCCGATGGTTAACGCCGTGCTGGCCTGGGCGGCGATGACGTTTGATCTGATTGGTCGTGTTATTTCAGTTGTTCCCTGGACGGCACCGGCGCCGATAGGCGCAGCATGGGCCCTGGGCTGGGATTTCCGCGCGGCTATCCTGGTTGTGGTTCTCGCCTGCGTGTCGGCAATCATCTACTACCCGTTCTTCAAAGTGTACGAGAAGCAGCTGCTGGAGCAGGAAGCGGAAGAAGCACAGCGTAATGGGGAAGAGGACAATCAGCAGGTGGCTTAAAGACGTTGTGCCGGGTGGTGGCTGCGCCTTACCCGGCCTACGAGTCGAGGTTTTTGTAGGCCCGGTAAGCGAAGCGTCACCGGGCAATTCACTGCACTACTTTAGCGTGCAATCCCCGCACTGCTTAACGTCCGGCAGGCGATAGCGCTGGCAGCAGGTACGGCGTACCAGAAGTCCGTCACGGAGCACAACGGTACGGAATAACGGATTATCGCGACCATCGGAAAGCTGTTTGGCAAAGAAGCAGGACTGGCGCAGGGCCTCCACTTTCTCATCGCCAAGCAGCGGCTTCATTTCTGTTAAATACCAGTGAATTAAATACCCGGTATTACTCCAGATAAGCTTCCCGTTGATCTCGCCCGTTGCTTCAAGTGCCTCAACCACTGGGATCAGGGCCTGGATGACAAGCTGTTCCAGACGTTCCTGAGCAGAGAACTGCTCTGCGCCGCGATCTTCGTGCAGATCAATCCAGAAGCAGGCTGCTCGGCCAGTTTCGTGGAACTCGACGTGAAAATGATCCGGGGAGAGCGCCAGCATGCTCTTTTGGGTTAATACCGCCAGCATGAGCGGGGGAACCATCAGCCCGATATACCACTGTGCCCACAGGGAAAGCAGAGGTTTATTTTCCCGCGTTAGGCTCGGCTGATTGCGATAGATATGGTCGGAATAGGTTGCAAGCAGCGACTGCAGCGTAGAGGGCTGCTGCCACTCAGCGAGCGTCATGGCGTGGTGCGGGGGCGCTTCATCAAGCCTGATAAAGTCCAGCAAGTGGGCGCGCGTCTTAGCAATCTTGTCCCGTATGGCATCCGCAAGCGACGCATTCCCGCTGGTGAGGGGCGCTCGCCAGAGGAGTGGTTCAACGATGTGTGCGGTATGCGTAGCCATAGTTGAGATAGAAATCTAAATGATAATGATTGCCAATCCTAACTATTGCTCATACCAATGGCAAGACTTTTGTCCTGATTAACCGAAGACGTGCTTAAGCGGTTTGTAGCTCTTCACTCAGCAGAATGTTATTGCGACCTAAATGCTTTGCTTCATAGAGGGCTCTGTCCGCTCTCTCCAGAGCGCTTTCCGCGTCCTCGTTTTCGAAAATGGCAATACCGATGCTGATGGTGACATTGGTGGCGACGCTTTCGTTGAACAGATGGGGGATTTTCAAATCATAGACTTTCTGACGGATCCGCTCTGCCGTATGGCGGGCGTGTTCAAGTGAAATATTCGTCAGCAGCACCATGAACTCTTCCCCACCGAAACGCGCCACAATATCGCGCGATCGGACGGCATCACGAATTGCCGCAGAGACGCGCTTCAGCGCCTGGTCACCCATCATATGGCCATAATGGTCGTTATAGGCTTTGAAGTGGTCGATATCCATCAAAAGAACAAAATGTTCGCCGTTTTCTACCGCCGGCAGATTCTCCAGACGGCTCTGCAGGCCGCGACGATTATAGAGCCCGGTTAGCGGGTCCATCATACTGAGATCGGTCAGAGTTTCCCGTTCTTCCAGCAGGCGAGAGAGCAGCTCCTGGGCGAAGCGATCGTTGCGCCGTTGCAAAATGTTATGAATAGCAATAGCCACCACAGGAAGTGCGAAAGAATAGGACATTCTTAGCCATATATCCTGGTCACTTAACCACAGGCAGACAATAAAGGCGGGGAGCGAGTGCAGCGTAAATGCTTTGATATTACTGGCGAAGGCCAGCGTTCCGATAAAAAGCACCGTGAGTAAAGCTATTATCAAATACATCGCCTGGTCATGGGTAATTAGCGAAAATTTCGAATCTATTTGCCAGGCCCACAAAATACCAAAGATTGCTGAAACGGCAGGAATATTTATCTTCCGCGCGCGCTTTTTCCAGTGCCAGACGAACAGGCCAGTACTGATCGCGAAAATAGCAATCAGAGGGGCAGAAAACACGCGTACAGAATAGAGCGGGTTTGTTACCGAGAACACGGCTGACGTTGCGTTCAGAAATAAAAATAAACGTAACGATAATTGATATTTTCTTTGAACCAAAGACCGCCAGGATTGTGATGTCATAGTCGTGCGTTTTTATTAAAACTTAATTAAAACAGATGAATAGGTGTGGTTTCGCACTTAATTATGCAAAAAACTCAAAGCGTAATTATAAGAAAAAGTTTATGTGTAGTTAACAGGTGAGCAATTTATCACCTTAGGAAATTTCTGTCATTCTACATAAGGAGAAAGGGCGATTTTTTTTGCTTCACCGCGCTGACAAATGATAATCTTTATCATATGATATTGTTTATCATTATCGTTATGAAAGGGCGATGTATGTTGAACAGGGCGCTGGGAAGTGCATGGGGAGTATTGCTGCCGGGCGTAATCCTTGGCGGTTTGATGTTTGCCGATCTCTCCATCGAAAGCTGGAAGGCCATCATTGTGTCAGGGCTACTGATGACGTCAGGCATGATCTGGCATAAGCACCTACGCCATTATGTGTTACTGCCATCATGCGTCGCATTAGTCAGCGCAATTCTGGTGATAATGATGAGTTTGAAATAACAGGGAAAATAAGAGGTATTACAGAAGGGAGATAAGATAATTGGTGCGAGGGGGGGGACTCGAACCCCCACATCCGTAAGGACACTAACACCTGAAGCTAGCGCGTCTACCAATTCCGCCACCTTCGCATACCATCGATACTGTAAAAGTATCGTAACCACGGAGGCGCATTCTAGATGTTTTCAGCTTTACGTCAACAGAAAAGTGCGCACCTTTTATTGATTGCTGCAAAAATGGACGGAATTGCGACGCCTGCTTGCCGGATGGCGCTGGCGCTTATCCGGCCTGCATTGTATGGCGAATTATTTCTTTGCCTGACGCGTCATCACGGTGCGGTAGACCTTAAAGCGGCCCGTCTGGGCGATCACTTCGTGGAAGCCGAAGGTTTCGTCCAGCACTTTCGGGTACGCCAGGAAGGCGTTCGCCACGATGCGCAGCTCGCCGCCGCTGTTGAGGTGGCGAGTCGCGCCACGGATCAGGGTTTGCGCAGCTTCGAGGCTGGTTTCCATCCCGTCGTGGAACGGCGGGTTAGAGATGATCATGTCAAAGCGGCCGGTGACGTCAGAGAAGACGTTGCTGGCAATCACGTCGCCTTCAATGCCGTTGGCCGCAAGCGTTGCGCGGCTGGCTTCTACCGCCGGGGCGCTCACGTCACACAGGGTTAAACGCACTTTTGGTGAATGGCTGGCAAGCACCGTTGAAAGCACGCCCGCGCCGCAGCCCACGTCCAGCACTTTGCCTTTGGTGTGCGGCGTCAGGGTAGAGAGCAGCAGCTTGCTGCCCGTATCCAGCGCGTCACGGCTGAAGACACCCGGCAGGGTTTTGATGGTCAGGCCGTCAAGCTGGTACTCGTCCCAGTATGCCTGCGCATCAAAGGTTGTCTGTTTTTCCAGACGGCCATGATACAGACCGCAGCGACGTGCGCTGTCAACTTTGGTCAGCGGCGCGTAGGCTTCCAGCATCTGCTCGGCGCTACGGACACCGCTGCGGTTTTCACCGACCACGAAAATATCGCAGCCAACCGGCAGCAGGGAGAGCAGGTTCATCAGCTGGAACTGGGCTTCCGGCTTGTTCTTCGGCCAGTAGTAGATCAGCGTATCGCAGTCGGCAATATCGCTCTGCTCCGCCACCAGGCTGAAGCGTGCGCGCTCGCCCATCTGGCGGCTCAGTACCTGCCAGTGGTGGTAGTATTGGGTGTGGGCACGGCTTTCAGCACAGTCGAAACGCGCGGGCAGGTCATCCTGCATATCTCCGGCAAACAGAATACGGCTTTCTTCGAAATCATCACTGTGACGCAGCAAGACTTCACTTGCCGGGGTAAATGCAGACATGAATTGTTCCTCAATAAACTCAGGCGGGGATTATAGTAGGTAGATGGCGCACTTTCGACACATTTGCTATATTTGCGCGCCTGAGAGACAGGAGTTATCCCTATGACATCCCGACGAGACTGGCAGTTGCAGCAGCTGGGCATCACCCAGTGGGCTTTGCGTCGCCCGACGGCGTTGCAGGGCGAAATCGCCATCTCCATCCCCGCGCACGTTCGGCTGGTGATGGTGGCGGAAGAACTGACTGCCCTGAATGAGCCCCTGATCGGTGATGTCCTTCGCAGCCTGAAGCTGACGCCCGACCAGGTCTTACAGCTGACGCCGGAACGGGTTGCCATGCTTCCTCCTGATAGCCGCTGTAACAGCTGGCGCATCGGAGAGACAAACGACATCTCTCTTCAGGGGAGCCAAATCAGCTCACCAGCGCTGGACGAGCTGAAAGCCAATCCAAAGGCGCGCAGCGCGCTATGGCAACAAATCTGCGAATATGAACACGATTTCTTCCCTCACGACGCCTGACCTAGCCGCAGCGTTCGCGATTGAAACACGCGCCCACGCTTTTCCGTGGAGCGAAAAAACGTTTGCCAGCAATCAGGGCGAGCGCTATCTGAACTACCGTCTGGACGTTGACGGCACTCTGGCCGCGTTTGCCATCACGCAGGTGGTTCTTGACGAGGCGACGCTGTTTAACATCGCCGTCGACCCGGCGTTTCAGCGCCGTGGGCTGGGCAGAGAACTGCTTGAGCATCTCATTCGTGAGCTCGAAACCCGCGACGTTTTCACCCTGTGGCTGGAGGTGCGCGCGTCGAATGTCGCCGCCATCGCGCTCTATGAAAGCTTAGGCTTTAACGAGGCGACAGTCCGACGTAACTACTACCCCACCGCAGAGGGACGTGAAGACGCCATTATCATGGCTCTGCCAATTGGATAACGAATATAAGGTTGTAACGATGAAATGGGACTGGATTTTCTTTGATGCCGACGAAACGCTGTTTACGTTTGACTCGTTCGGCGGCCTACAGCGGATGTTTCTCGACTATAGCGTGACCTTCACCGCCGAAGATTTTCAGGACTATCAGGCGGTGAACAAGCCGCTGTGGGTGGATTACCAGAACGGTGCCATCACCGCGTTACAGCTACAGCACCAGCGATTTGACGTCTGGGCGGAGCGCTTAAAGGTCAGTCCGGGGACGCTGAACGAGGCTTTCCTTAACGCCATGGCCGATATCTGTGCGCCCCTGCCGGGCGCGGTTTCCCTGCTGAATGCGTTGAAAGGCAAGGTGAAACTGGGGATCATCACTAACGGCTTCACCGCGCTGCAGCAGATCCGCCTGGAGCGCACCGGCCTGCGCGATCATTTCGATGCGCTGGTGATCTCCGAAGAGGTTGGGGTGCCGAAACCGGATCCGCGAATTTTCGATTATGCGCTGGCGCAGGCCGGTAATCCCGACCGCGATCGCGTGCTGATGGTGGGTGATACCGCAGAGTCTGATATTCTTGGCGGTATGAAGTCAGGTTTGTCGACCGTCTGGCTGAATGCGCATGGCCGCGTGAAGCCTGAAGGCATCGAGCCAACCTGGACCGTCACGTCATTGACCGAACTGGAGCAACTCCTGTGTAAACAATGATTGCCTGCCCCCCGTTGATGGGTAAAATAGCCGCAATTTTGTATTCCATGATGCGTGGCGTGCTGCCGCGCTTATAAAAGAAGATTTAATTATGACGTTGTCTCCTTATCTGCAAGAGGTGGCCAAGCGCCGTACTTTTGCCATTATCTCGCACCCGGATGCCGGTAAAACGACCATCACCGAGAAGGTGTTGCTGTTCGGACAGGCGATCCAGACTGCGGGTACCGTTAAAGGCCGTGGCTCCAGCCAGCATGCAAAATCTGACTGGATGGAGATGGAAAAGCAGCGTGGTATTTCGATTACCACCTCCGTGATGCAGTTCCCGTATCACGACTGCCTGGTGAACCTGCTGGACACCCCGGGGCACGAAGACTTCTCCGAAGATACCTACCGTACCCTGACGGCGGTGGACTGCTGTCTGATGGTGATCGACGCCGCGAAGGGTGTAGAAGATCGTACCCGCAAGCTGATGGAAGTTACCCGTCTGCGCGATACGCCGATCCTCACCTTTATGAACAAACTCGACCGTGACATCCGTGACCCGATGGAGCTGATGGATGAAGTGGAAAACGAGCTGAAGATCGCCTGTGCGCCAATCACCTGGCCAATTGGCTGCGGTAAGCTGTTCAAAGGGGTTTATCACCTCTATAAAGACGAAACTTACCTGTATCAGACCGGTAAAGGCCACACCATTCAGGAAGTGCGCATTGTGAAAGGTCTGGACAACCCGGATCTCGATGCCGCCGTTGGCGAAGAGCTGGCCGCGCAGCTGCGCGACGAGCTGGAGCTGGTGAAGGGCGCGTCTCACGAGTTCGACAAAGAACTGTTCCTGAGCGGCGAAATTACCCCGGTCTTCTTCGGTACCGCGCTGGGTAACTTCGGCGTTGACCACATGCTGGATGGTCTGGTGGAGTGGGCACCTCAGCCGATGCCGCGTAAAACCGACACCCGCGAAGTGGAAGCGAAGGAAGAGAAGTTCACCGGCTTCGTCTTTAAAATTCAGGCCAACATGGACCCGAAACACCGCGACCGCGTGGCCTTCATGCGCGTGGTGTCCGGTAAGTATGAGAAGGGCATGAAGCTGCGCCAGGTGCGCATCGGTAAAGATGTCGTGATTTCCGACGCGCTGACCTTTATGGCGGGCGACCGTTCGCACGTTGAAGAGGCGTATCCGGGCGACATCATCGGTCTGCACAACCACGGTACGATCCAGATCGGCGATACCTTCACCCAGGGCGAGATGATGAAGTTCACGGGTATTCCGAACTTCGCACCGGAGCTGTTCCGTCGCATTCGTCTGCGCGATCCGCTGAAGCAGAAACAGCTGCTGAAAGGCCTTGTTCAGCTCTCTGAAGAGGGCGCCGTGCAGGTGTTCCGTCCAATCGCCAACAACGATCTGATTGTCGGCGCGGTCGGCGTGCTGCAGTTCGACGTGGTGGTTGCGCGCCTGAAGAGCGAGTACAACGTGGAAGCGATTTACGAATCGGTTAACGTGGCGACCGCGCGCTGGGTTGAGTGTTCTGACGTGAAGAAATTCGAAGAATTTAAGCGTAAGAACGAAATTCAGCTGGCGCTTGATGGCGGCGACAACCTGACCTATATCGCGCCAACGATGGTCAACCTGAACCTGACGCAGGAACGTTATCCAGACGTTCAGTTCCGCAAAACGCGCGAACACTAATCCCCTCCCGGAGCACGGCAATCGCCGTGCTCTTCTTTTATTCCTGTCTTATTAGTCCCTTGCGGAATGTTCTTAATTCACCGCAAATTCACGCTATTCGCGCGTTTTTTACGCAATTCTGAAAGCGGCATTGTGAGAGTGATCTATATTTAACTCAGTGTTTAGCACCGGGCATGGATGAATTAACTGTTCAATGCATGTCGATTGGTTCTCCATTTCACCCGTGTGTTTATTCGCGATATATAAAACTACTAAGGAAGTATTTAGCCCGAATAACGGGTAAACACAGGAATACATCGATGAATATGACAAGACTGAAGATTTCTAAAACTCTGCTGGCTGTAACACTGGGTAGCGTTCTGGTTAGCGGTTCCGCCCTGGCGGAAAGCAGCACCATGGATAAAGCACAGTCCACGGCCGACACCGCAGGGCAAAAAATCGATAGCTCTATGAATAAAGTCGGTAATTTCATGGACGACAGCTCTATCACAGCAAAAGTGAAAGCCGCACTGGTGGATGATGAAGCCATCAAGAGCACCGATATTTCCGTTAAGACCGACAAAAAGGTCGTTACCCTGAGTGGCTTTGTTGAAAGCCAGGCCCAGGCCGAACAGGCTGTGAAGGTGGCGAAGGGTGTCGAAGGTGTCGCATCCGTGAGCGATAAACTGCACGTTCGCGACGGTAAAAACGCCTCGGTGAAAGGTTATGCCGGTGATGCCGCTACTACCAGCGAAATCAAAGCTAAACTGTTAGCAGATGACATCGTGCCGTCTCGTAAGGTGAAAGTGGAAACCACCGATGGCGTGGTTCAGCTTTCCGGTACGGTTGATTCACAGGCGCAAAGTGAACGCGCCGAGTCAATTGCGAAAGCCATTGATGGTGTTAAAAGCGTTAAAAACGATCTGAAAACGAAGTAATTCTGGACCATTCGCCCGTAAGGTTTAACCCTGCGGGCGAAATAAGAACGACTCTGGAAAAACGCCGGTGAGTGACCTGAGCGCTCACGTTTAGCGGCCGACATTAACTATGGTAAAGGAGAAGCTTATGTTTCGTTGGGGCATTATATTTCTGGTTATCGCGTTAATTGCCGCCGCATTGGGCTTTGGTGGTCTGGCAGGTACAGCGGCATGGGCAGCTAAAATTGTCTTCGTCGTCGGTATTATTCTGTTCCTGGTCAGCCTGTTTACGGGTCGTAGACGTCCGTAGCAAACGCAATATTCCTTCAACAAAATAAAGCCAGTCACTGCGACTGGCTTTTTCTTATTTGCGTTACAGGTCGGGTGCGTTACTGTGGAGTGATAAAATAATCAAAACAGGAAAGCAGAGGTGGGGCAACGAATTCCCGTTACGCTCGGCAATATTGCGCCGCTGACGTTAAAACCGTTTAGTGCGGGTCAACTCGCACTGGTCTGCGAGGGGGGAGGACAGCGCGGCATTTTCACCGCCGGCGTGCTGGATGAATTTATGCGCGCGCAGTTCAACCCGTTTGACCTCTACTTCGGCACGTCCGCCGGGGCACAGAATCTCTCTGCGTATGTCTGTAACCAGCCCGGCTACGCGCGAAAAGTGATCATGCGCTTCACCACGGCGAAAGAATTTTTTAACCCGGTGCGCTTCGTGCGCGGCGGCAACCTGATCGATCTCGACTGGCTGCTGGAGTCGACCTCCAGCCAGATGCCGCTGGCCATGGATACCGCTGCCCGCCTGTTTGATAGCGGCAAAGAATTCTGGATGTGCGCCAGCCGGGGGGATGACTATTCGCCGGGCTATTTCTCACCGCAGAAGGAGAACTGGCTCGACATCATCCGCGCCTCCAGCGCCATTCCCGGTTTTTATCGTACCGGCGCGCTGCTGGATGGCATCAGCTATCTGGACGGCGGCATCAGTGACGCGGTGCCGGTGCAGGAAGCCGCGCGACGCGGGGCGAAAACTATCGTGGTGATCCGTACCGTTCCGTCGCAAATGTATTACACCCCCCAGTGGTTTAAGCGGATGGAGCGCTGGCTGGGCGACAGCAGCCTGCAGCCGCTGGTGAACATCGCGAAGCAGCATGAAACCACCTACGGCGCGATGCAGCGCTTTATTGAAAAACCCCCGGGCAAGCTGCGCATCTTTGAAATTTATCCGCCTAAGCCGCTGCTGAGTATGGCGTTGGGCAGCCGGTTGCCTGCGTTGCGTATGGATTACAAAACGGGGCGGCTGTGCGGGCGTTACTTCCTGGCGACCGTCGGGAAAATGCTGGCCGAGCAACCGCCTCTGCATCGCCATAAACGCATTATTACGCCACCTGCAATTGTCGCCAATGACGCCCTGACCATGCCGCTGGTGGACATTCCGCAGGCGAATGACGCTTTATTAGATAACGAGGATCTGGCGTGACGCTCCGCTTTGTTGATACCCACTGCCACTTTGATTTCCCGCCGTTTACGGGGAATGAAACGCAAAGCATTGCGAAAGCTGCCGAAGCCGGCGTGCAGGCCATCATTGTGCCGTCGGTTGAAGCCGCCTATTTTACCCGCGTGCTGGAGCTTTCCGCGCGATACTCCGCGCTTTATGCCGCGCTCGGCCTGCATCCGATTGTGATTGAGCGCCATCGTGATGAGCATCTTGAAGAGCTGGATCGGGTGCTGCAACGTGCAGGAGAGAAACTTGTCGCCATCGGCGAGATCGGCCTCGATCTCTATCGCGAAGATCCGCAGTTTGAACGCCAGCAGACGATCCTCGACGCGCAGCTTCGGCTGGCAAAACGTCACGATCTGCCGGTGATCCTCCACTCCCGACGCACTCATGACAAACTGGCGATGCACCTGAAGCGCATCGACCTGCCGCGACGAGGCGTAGTGCATGGTTTTTCCGGCAGCCTGCAGCAGGCGCAGCGTTTTATTGAACTGGGCTATAAAATTGGCGTCGGTGGCACCATCACCTATCCGCGCGCCAGTAAAACCCGTGACGTAATGGCGCAGCTGCCTCTCTCTGCGCTGTTACTGGAAACGGATGCCCCCGATATGCCGCTGAATGGTTTTCAGGGGCAGCCGAATCGTCCGGAACAGGCGGCGCGGGTGTTTGACGTGCTGTGCGAACTGCGTCAGGAACCTGAAGAGGTCATTGCCAGCGCGCTGCTCGAAAATACCCGTGCGGTTTTTGGTATCACGCTATAGATAAAGCGCCGGACGAATCACCGTTATCTTCTGTTTTTCCAGCGCCCGCGCCAGCGGTTCAATATCCTCCTGCGTGGCGCTACGCCATGACGCCGCCTCGCCGTAAACTCCGTGTGCATGAAACGCGTTAATACGCACCGGAACATTCCCCAGCTCGAAGATGAACGCGATCAACGGTTTGATATGTTCCAGATAATCACACTGTTCCGGGATGACCAGCAAGCGGAGCTCCGTCAAACGGTGACGGTCTGCCAGCCAGCGAATACTCTCCTTAATCTGCGGGTTTTCGCGTCCGGTCAGGAAGCGGTGATGTTCATTCCCCCACGCTTTGAGATCCAGCATTGCGCCATCCAGCACCGGCAGCAGTTTTTGCCAGCCGGTTTCGCTTAGCAGACCGTTGCTGTCTACCAGGCAGGTTAAATGATGTAGCTCAGGATCGGTTTTGATCGCGATAAACAGGGCGATCAAAAACGGCAGTTGGGTTGTGGCTTCGCCGCCGCTCACGGTGATCCCTTCGATAAAGGGCGCGGATTTACGGACCTGAACGAGGATCTCGTCGACGCTCAGGCGGTGCGCCATGGGCGTGGCCTGCTGCTGGCACAGGCGCAGGCAGGTGTCGCACTGCTGGCAGTGACTCTCCTGCCACCAGACGCGTCCGGCCTGAATGGTCAGCGCGTCGTGCGGGCAGTGGGGCACGCAGTCCCCGCAGTCGTTGCAGCGCCCGATGGTCCACGGATTGTGGCAGGTTTTGCAGCGCAGGTTACAGCCCTGCAGGAACAGCGCCAGGCGGCTGCCCGGCCCGTCCACGCAGGAGAAGGGGATGACCTGACTAACTAAAGCGCATCTGCTGTTCATGGCTTATCACGCGCGGCTGACGTTCCAGAATACGGGTATTGCGTGCGGCCTCTTCCCCCAGCCACGTGGTGTTCGTTCTTGAACCCGCTTCCCGGTATTTCTCCAGATCCGACAAGCGAACCATATAGCCGGTCACGCGTACCAGATCGTTACCGGCCACATTCGCGGTGAACTCACGCATACCGGCCCTGAACGCCCCCAGGCAAAGCTGAACCACCGCCTGCGGATTGCGTTTTACCGTCTCATCCAGCGTTAAAATATCGCTGATCCCGGAATGATAGTGTTTATGGTGCGGCGCTACGGCCAGCAGATGACTGACAGGATCCGGCTCGTCACCGTACGGCAGACGCGCCCCCGGCGTGGTGCCCGAATCGGAGCTGATGCCTGACTGGGCGTGCAGCATCGCGCGATGCTTCCAGCCGTGCTTCACCGGCGTATTTTCAACAAACGCCGCAAGCTGTTCGCTGATGCGATAACCCAGCGCGTTGGCCTGCTCGTCTTTCCCGTAACGCCCCGCCATGCCTGCTTTCTCACACAGTACGTTCACCGCTTCGGCAAGACCGTACATGCCAAACATCGGCACAAACCGATCGGCATCAATCAGCCCCTCTTTCACCAGGAAGCTATTCTCAAAGAAGCCGGATTGCCCGTACAGAAAATCGCAGCGCGCATCGATGATGGCGATTTGCTGCTGGCAGTAGTGCGGAAGCGTGCGGGTGAAGAAGTCGTCAATGGATGTGCTGTGTTCGGCGATTGTCTTGAGGTTAAGGCGCACCAGGGTGCTGCCACCGCCCGCCAGCGGCAGAGAGTTGTAACAGCTCACCACGCCAAAACGGCCTTTTGTGAAAATTTTATCATTCACCGGGCCGTTTGAAATATGCGGTTTGCTGCATTCACAAATGTTTTTTGCCACCTCAAGCAGTAAATCGTCTGGGGTGATCTCAGGATCGTAGATAAAGGTCAGATTGGGCGCAACCTGCTTCAGTTCAGCATCTGCACGCAGAATGGCACGGGTGACAGGGCCGTCGGCGGGCCCGATGTTGGCGTGCATAAACGCATCGGGCAGCGTTCTGTCGAGATAGCGCCAGAAACGTTTTATTCGGCTATCGATTTCTTCTTGTGTTAGAATTCTAACATACGGGTTCAGTAGCGCATCAAGCTGCCCCAGATAGACCGGCATTGATGTCACTGAAGGAACATGGTGGTAGAGAATAGTTAAGAGAGAGAGGGCGTCATCAAGATCTTTCGCGCCTTCCAGCTCCAGCCATTCCGAACCGTTAGCCAGGAATTTTTCATAATCCGGCAGCACGTAGCGCGGTTTGTAGGGCGCATGGCCTTCGTACATGTCGCAGATAAACCCCTCGTCCAGCGCGGCGCGGGCGGCCGGAGATAGCGTCGGGTAGGGCAGATAATTTTCCGCTTCCAGCGCCAGAAAATGACGTTTTTGCTCCGGGGTTAACACCGGGCTTGTCACAATGTGCTGGCAACGTTGTTGCAGGGCGTCGGGCATGTTCACTTCCTTGAATGTTCTGCGGATGATGAACGGATTGTAGGAAGCCAGCCTGCCGGCGCTTTTGATCCAACAAGGGGTATCGCTGCTTTAGTCAGCAATTTGCACGCTAAAGTTTGAAGAAGATCTCATTACAGTAATGCAAATTTGTACGCAGTTTTCATTAACTGTGATGAATGTCGAAGTGTGGATGCGGGTGAATGTTAGAATACTCACAGACCCGCAAGGTAAAATTTATACGGCACTGCCGTTGGAGAATGTTATGACCGATTTAACTGCAAGCAGCCTGCGCGCGTTGAAGCTGATGGACCTGACCACCCTGAACGATGACGACACCAATGAAAAAGTCATCGCCCTGTGCCATCAGGCAAAAACGCCAGTGGGTAACACCGCCGCCGTCTGTATCTACCCGCGCTTTATCCCGATTGCCCGCAAAACTCTGAAAGAGCAGGGCACGCCGGACGTGCGCATTGCAACCGTGACTAACTTCCCGCACGGCAATGACGACATTGAGATTGCGCTGGCGGAAACCCGCGCGGCAATTGCCTACGGCGCAGACGAAGTTGACGTGGTGTTCCCGTACCGCGCGCTGATTGCCGGCAACGAGCAGGTCGGTTTTGACCTGGTGAAAGCCTGTAAAGACGCGTGTGCGGCGGCAAACGTGCTGCTCAAAGTGATCATCGAAACCGGCGAGCTGAAAGAAGAGGCGCTGATTCGTAAGGCGTCAGAAATCTCCATCAAAGCCGGTGCGGATTTCATCAAAACCTCTACCGGTAAAGTGCCGGTCAATGCGACCCCGGAAAGCGCGCGCATCATGATGGAAGTTATCCGCGATATGGGCGTATCCAAAACCGTGGGCTTCAAGCCTGCGGGCGGCGTACGTACCGCGGAAGACGCGCAGCAGTTCCTGGCGATTGCCGACGAACTGTTTGGCGCTGAGTGGGCTGACTCCCGCCACTACCGCTTCGGCGCGTCCAGCCTGCTGGCCAGCCTGCTGAAGGCGCTGGGTCACGGCGACGGTAAGAGCGCAAGCAGCTACTGATTGCCAGACAATGCCGGATGGCGCTTCGCTTATCCGGCCTACAGGATCGCAGGGCGGGTAAGCGTACCCGCCGCCATTCACCCGATTCCGCATGGGGGTTACCGTGTTTCTCGCACAAGAAATTATTCGTAAAAAACGTGATGGTCTTGCTTTAAGCGACGAAGAAATTCGCTTCTTCATCAACGGCATTCGTGACAACACCGTCTCAGAAGGGCAGATTGCGGCTCTGGCGATGACCATTTTCTTCCACGATATGTCGATGCCTGAGCGCGTGTCGCTGACCATGGCGATGCGAGATTCAGGAACCCTTCTGGACTGGAAAAGCCTCAACCTTAACGGCCCGATTGTGGACAAACACTCCACCGGCGGCGTGGGCGATGTGACTTCGCTGATGCTCGGCCCTATGGTGGCAGCCTGCGGCGGTTACGTTCCCATGATCTCCGGGCGCGGCCTGGGCCACACCGGCGGTACGCTCGACAAACTGGAAGCCATTCCGGGCTTCGATATCTTCCCGGATGACAATCGCTTCCGCGATATTATTAAAGACGTTGGCGTGGCGATTATCGGCCAGACCAGCTCTCTTGCTCCGGCAGACAAGCGTTTTTACGCGACGCGTGATATTACCGCCACCGTAGACTCCATCCCGCTGATCACCGCCTCTATCCTCGCCAAAAAACTGGCGGAAGGGCTGGACGCGCTGGTGATGGACGTGAAGGTGGGCAGCGGCGCGTTTATGCCGACCTATGAACTCTCTGCTCAGCTTGCCGAAGCGATCGTTGGCGTCTCCAACGGCGCGGGCGTGCGCACCACCGCGCTGCTGACCGACATGAACCAGGTGCTGGCCTCCAGCGCCGGTAACGCGGTTGAAGTCCGCGAAGCCGTGCAGTTCCTCACAGGTGAATACCGTAACCCGCGCCTGTTCGATGTCACCATGGCGCTGTGCGTGGAGATGCTGATTTCCGGCAAGCTGGCCAAAGACGACGCGGACGCCCGCGCGAAACTGCAGGCGGTGCTGGACAACGGCAAAGCGGCGGAGATCTTTGGCCGCATGGTGGCGGCGCAGAAAGGCCCGACCGATTTCGTCGAAAACTACGCGAAATACCTGCCAACCGCGATGCTCAGCAAAGCTGTTTATGCGGATGGCGAAGGTTTTGTCTCCGCCATGGACACCCGCGCGCTTGGCATGGCTGTTGTATCTATGGGCGGCGGTCGTCGTCAGGCATCGGACACCATTGATTACAGCGTCGGCTTTACCGACATGGCCCGTTTGGGCGATAGCGTCGACGGCCAACGTCCGCTGGCGGTGATCCACGCGAAAGACGAAGCCAGCTGGCAGGACGCGGCGAAAGCGGTGAAAGCGGCAATATCTCTTGACGATAAAGCACCGGAAACCACACCGACGGTCTATCGTCGTATCACTGAATAGCGGTATACTGATCTGATCGCATTTTTATGAAGCACTAAGTACGGAGAACAATTATGAAACGTGCATTTATTATGGTGCTGGACTCATTCGGCATCGGCGCAACCGAAGATGCAGAACGTTTTGGTGACGTGGGTTCCGATACCATGGGTCACATCGCGGAAGCCTGTGCAAAAGGCGAAGCGGACAATGGTCGTAAAGGCCCTCTGACTCTACCTAACCTGACCCGCCTCGGGCTGGTAAAAGCACATGAAGGCTCTACCGGTAAAATCGCAGCCGGTATGGACGGCAACGCGGAAGTGGTGGGCGCCTACGCCTGGGCGCACGAGCTCTCTTCCGGGAAAGATACCCCTTCCGGTCACTGGGAAATCGCCGGTGTGCCGGTGCTGTTTGACTGGGGCTACTTCTCCGATCACGAGAACAGCTTCCCGCAGGAGCTGCTCGATAAGCTGGTGAAGCGTGCCAACCTGCCGGGCTACCTCGGTAACTGCCACTCTTCCGGCACCGTGATTCTGGATCAGCTCGGCGAAGAGCACATGAAAACCGGCAAGCCGATTTTCTACACCTCTGCTGACTCCGTGTTCCAGATTGCCTGCCACGAAGAGACGTTTGGCCTGGATAAACTCTACGAGCTGTGCGAAATCGCCCGTGAAGAGCTGACCGAAGGCGGCTACAACATTGGCCGCGTAATCGCACGTCCGTTTATCGGCGACAAAGCGGGTAACTTCCAGCGTACCGGTAACCGTCACGACCTGGCCGTTGAGCCACCGGCGCCAACCGTGCTGCAGAAGCTGGTCGACGAGAAGGGCGGTCACGTGGTGTCCGTGGGCAAAATAGCGGATATCTACGCCAACTGCGGTATCACCAAAAAAGTGAAAGCGACCGGTCTGGATGCGCTGTTCGATGCCACTATCAAAGAGATGAAAGAAGCAGGCGATAAGACCATTGTCTTCACCAACTTCGTGGACTTCGACTCCTCCTGGGGCCACCGTCGCGATGTAGCCGGTTATGCTGCGGGCCTGGAGCTGTTTGACCGCCGTCTGCCGGAGCTGATGGAGCTGGTGGGGGAAGATGACATTCTGATCCTGACCGCAGACCACGGCTGTGACCCAACCTGGACCGGTACCGACCACACCCGTGAGCACATTCCGGTACTGGTGTACGGCCCGAAAGTGAAGCCGGGCTCGCTGGGTCACCGTGAAACCTTCGCGGACATCGGCCAGACCATTGCGAAATACTTTGGTACGTCTGACATGGAATATGGCAAGGCCATGTTCTAAACGGATTGGGTGCGGCCTGATGCCCTCACCCCGGCCCTCTCCCACAGGGAGAGGGAGAACAGAATGTAGGCCGGGTAAAGCGTAGCCGCCACCCGGCAAAAACAACAATGTAAAAGGAACTGAAGATGGCAACTCCTCACATTAATGCAGAAATGGGTGATTTCGCTGACGTCGTATTGATGCCGGGCGACCCGCTGCGCGCGAAGCACATTGCAGAAACCTTCCTCGAAGACGTGCGTGAAGTGAACAACGTTCGCGGCATGCTGGGCTTCACCGGTACCTATAAAGGCCGCAAAATCTCCGTTATGGGCCACGGCATGGGTATCCCGTCCTGCTCCATCTACACCAAAGAGCTGATCACCGATTTCGGCGTGAAGAAAATCATCCGCGTAGGCTCCTGCGGTGCGGTGCGTATGGACGTTAAGCTGCGTGACGTGGTGATCGGCATGGGCGCGTGTACCGACTCGAAAGTTAACCGCATCCGCTTTAAGGATCATGACTTTGCGGCAATCGCTGATTTTGACATGGTGCGTAACGCGGTTGACGCGGCAAAAGCGCTGGGCGTTGACGCACGCGTGGGCAACCTGTTCTCTGCCGATCTGTTCTACTCGCCAGAAGGCGACATGTTCGATGTGATGGAAAAATACGGCATCCTGGGCGTGGAAATGGAAGCGGCGGGTATCTACGGCGTGGCGGCTGAGTTTGGTGCGAAAGCGCTGACCATCTGCACCGTGTCTGACCACATCCGTACCCACGAGCAGACCACCGCTGCCGAGCGTCAGACCACCTTCAACGACATGATCAAAATCGCGCTGGAATCCGTTCTGCTGGGCGATAAAGAGTAAGAGCTGTTGTGCCGGGTGGCGGCTTCGCCTGACCCGGCCTACGGTTTTCCAGGCCCGCTAAGCGCAGCGCCAGCGGGCTTTTTTACTAGCGTACTGCCTGCGCAATCCATGCCGATAAGTCCCGCAACTCTTGTTCCTGTTCCGGGAAATCCCCCATTAACGCGTCGCACTCCTGCTGCAGCATATCCGCCCGATACAAACAGCCCTGCAAGCGGGCCGCCAGCGCTTCCAGCGGTGCCGGGTTGAGGCTGTCCGTGAACACCTGCGTGCGGGTAATGTGGCCTTTCTCCACGTCAAAGTGCAGCTCCACGCCGCCCCAGGTAAAACGTTCGTCCAGCAGGTGTGAAAACGCCGGGGCCTGGCCGAAGTTCCATTCCCAGCTGCTCTGGCGTGCAAAGGTTTCGGCGAAGTTGGGCAGATCCGGGGTCTTATCCGGCGAAATCACTTCCGCATCCACGCGCTCGCCGTAATGTTCAAAGAACGCTTCACGGATCGCGTCGCAAATCTGCTCGTGCGTAATCCCCGGCAGCAGCTCCACCAGATTCGCCACGCGTCCGCGCACGGAGGTAATGCCCTTAGCCTGGAGCTTTTTCTTATCAGGATTAAGGTAGTTCGCCAGACGGCTCAGGTCGGCGTTCAGCAGCAGGGTGCCGTGGTGGAACCCGCGATCCATTGTTTCGCGGTAGGCGGAGCCGGAGATCTTGCGGTCGCCCTCGGGCGTTTTGACAACGAGATCGTTCCGCCCCGAGGCTTCAGCCGTCACGCCGAGCGCATTGAGCGCGTTGAGCACAATAGACGTAGAGATAGTTTTGTCGTATTCCGGTTTTCCCGCCATAAAGGTAAAGCAGGTATTGCCCAGATCGTGAAACACCGCGCCGCCGCCGCTGCTCCTGCGTGCGAGACGGACGTTGTCCTCTTCCATACGCCGGGTGTTGCACTCTTTCCACGGGTTTTGCGCGCGGCCGATGACCACCGTATCGGCGTTACGCCAGAGAAACAGGACGCGCTGGGTGGCGGGCATCTGGCGGAAGATGCACTCTTCAACCGCGAGATTAAACCAGGGATCGTGAGAGTCAGAGATAAGCAGGCGTAACGTCGTCATGGCAGAGTTCCTTTTCCATATCTTTCGCCTACTTTATCACTATTCCTTCTTCTCGCTCTCTTCGTCTTCGGGAACCGACCTGCTGGCGGTCAGCAGGAACGGCGACTGCTGCCAGCGGGTACGCTTGCCCTGAAGCAACGTGCGCGCCAGCACGACGCCAATCGCCAGCGAGAGTAACAGCATCAGGCGCAGAATATTGGTGGTGTTATCCACCTGCTTAGCTTCTGTTGGCAGGGTGTGGGTATCCAGCGTCAGGCGCAGATACCCCAGCGGGCCATTTTTACCCTGAACGGGTTCGACAATCTGCTGGTTGAAATAGCCTCCGGCTTTTTTGCCGTCCAGCGCCAGCCTGTCGCGCACGTCGACGTGCTCACCGGCGCGGGCAATCAGGTCGCCTTTTTCATCGTACACGCCCGCATCCAGAATGCGGCTGTTTTCCGTGAGCTGACGCAAGACCTGGCCTATCCGCTTATCGTCCGGCGTTTCATTGCGCATCAGGGGCGCAACGTTGAGCGTCACCTGACGCGCCAGGGTACGGGCCAGCTCTTCAAACTGCGGGTTGCGCTGCCGCTGATGATTCTGGCTAAACCACGATGCCCCTTGCATCAATGCGACTAACAGTGCGAGACAGATCAGGACAATCACGGCGCGATGAAGCCGGAATTTCAGTTTTGCGCGAGCCATATTCCACCTGCTGAAAATTTAGGGCTTAATGTTGCCAGAAGTGATGGTTACAGGGTAGCCTCATGCGTTATTTTCCCTCTGGAACCTTCCGGCGCGAACAAAATTACAGGAGCTTTAATGCCGAACATTACCTGGTGTGACCTGCCAACGGATGTCTCTTTATGGCCAGGATTGCCGCTCTCGTTAAGTGGCGATGAGGTGATGCCTCTGGATTACCACGCTGGCCGTAGCGGCTGGCTGCTGTACGGACGCGGCCTGGATAAGCAACGCCTGACCCAGTATCAAACCAAACTGGGCGCGGCGATGGTCATTGTTGCCGCCTGGTGCGTGGAAGATTACCAGGTCATTCGCCTCGCGGGTTCCCTGACGCAGCGCGCCACGCGTCTGGCGCATGACGCCGGGCTGGACGTTGCGCCTCTCGGCAAAATTCCGCACCTGAAAACGCCGGGTCTGCTGGTGATGGACATGGACTCCACCGCTATTCAGATCGAATGTATTGACGAGATTGCTAAACTGGCAGGCAGCGGCGAGCTGGTGGCGGAAGTCACCGAGCGTGCGATGCGCGGCGAGCTGGACTTCACCGCCAGCCTGCGCCAGCGCGTGGCGACCCTGAAAGGGGCCGATGCTAACATCCTGCGCCAGGTGCGCGATGTGCTGCCGCTGATGCCGGGGCTGACGCAGCTGGTGCTGAAGCTCCAGTCCCTCGGCTGGAAAGTGGCGATCGCCTCCGGTGGCTTTACCTTCTTTGCGGATTATCTACGTGAGAAACTGCATCTGACCACGGTGGTCGCTAACGAGCTGGAAATCATGGACGGCAAGCTGACCGGCCAGGTGATCGGCGATATCGTGGATGCCCAGTACAAAGCCAATACCCTGACGCGCCTGGCGGAAAAGTATGAGATTCCGGTCGAGCAGACCGTCGGCATTGGCGACGGCGCGAACGATCTGCCAATGATCAAAGTGGCTGGCCTTGGCATTGCCTACCATGCCAAACCAAAAGTGAATGAAAAGACGGAAGTCACTATCCGTCACGCTGACCTGATGGGGGTGTTCTGCATTCTCTCCGGCAGCCTTAATCAGAAATAACGAGGTAAACCGTGGCGAAAGCTCCAAAACGCGCATTTGTCTGTAATGAATGTGGTGCGGATTATCCGCGCTGGCAGGGGCAATGCAGCGCCTGTCATGCCTGGAACACCATCACCGAAGTGCGTGGTGTGGCGGCTTCGCCGAGCGTGGCCCGCAATGAGCGCCTGAGCGGCTATGCGGGCAATGCAGGCGTGTCGAAGGTGCAAAAGCTTTCTGATATCAGCCTGGAAGCGCTGCCGCGCTTTTCCACCGGCTTCAAAGAGTTTGACCGCGTGCTCGGCGGCGGCGTGGTGCCGGGCAGCGCGATTCTGATCGGCGGTAACCCGGGGGCGGGGAAATCGACCCTGCTGCTGCAAACGCTCTGCAAGCTCGCCGAACAGATGAAAACCCTGTACGTGACGGGTGAAGAATCCCTCCAGCAGGTGGCGATGCGCGCTCACCGTCTCGGCCTGCCGACCGGTAACCTGAACATGCTGTCGGAAACCAGCATCGAGCAGATCTGCATGATCGCCGAAGAAGAGCAGCCGAAGCTGATGGTGATCGACTCCATCCAGGTAATGCACATGGCGGACATTCAGTCCTCGCCGGGCAGCGTGGCGCAGGTGCGTGAGACCGCCGCTTACCTGACGCGCTTTGCCAAAACGCGCGGCGTGGCGATTGTGATGGTCGGCCATGTGACCAAAGATGGCTCTCTGGCGGGTCCGAAGGTGCTCGAACACTGTATCGACTGCTCGGTGATGCTCGACGGCGACGCGGATTCCCGCTTCCGCACCCTGCGCAGCCACAAGAACCGCTTCGGCGCGGTGAACGAACTGGGTGTGTTTGCCATGACCGAGCAGGGGCTGCGCGAGGTCAGCAACCCGTCGGCCATCTTCCTGAGCCGCGGCGATGAGATCACCTCCGGCAGTTCGGTAATGGTGCTGTGGGAAGGGACGCGCCCGCTGTTGGTTGAAATTCAGGCGCTGGTGGATCACTCGATGATGGGTAACCCGCGGCGCGTGGCGGTCGGTCTGGAGCAGAACCGCCTGGCGATCCTGCTGGCGGTGCTGCACCGTCACGGCGGCCTGCAGATGGCGGATCAGGATGTGTTCGTCAACGTGGTTGGCGGGGTGAAAGTCACTGAGACCAGCGCAGACCTGGCGTTGCTGCTGGCGATGGTCTCCAGCCTGCGCGACAGACCGCTGCCGCAGGATCTGGTCGTCTTCGGTGAAGTGGGTCTGGCCGGGGAAATCCGTCCGGTGCCCAGCGGCCAGGAGCGTATCTCCGAGGCGGCAAAACACGGCTTCCGTCGGGCGATCGTTCCCGCCGCCAACGTGCCGAAAAAAATCCCGGAAGGGATGCAGGTCTTTGGCGTTAAGAAACTCGCAGATGCGTTAAATGTCTTTGACGACTTATAATTACGTATTCGATTTTGCAGGAGGCACCGTAATTTATGTCATCATTTGACTACATCAAGACCGCGATCCGCCAGAAGGGCTGCACGCTGCAGCAGGTGGCGGACGCCAGCGGCATGACCAAAGGCTACCTGAGCCAGTTGCTGAACGCCAAAATCAAAAGCCCCAGCGCGCAGAAGCTTGAAGCGCTGCACCGCTTTCTGGGGCTGGAGTTCCCGCGAATGCAAAAGAACATCGGCGTGGTGTTCGGCAAGTTTTATCCGCTGCATACCGGGCATATCTATCTGATCCAGCGCGCCTGTAGCCAGGTGGACGAGCTGCACATCATCATGGGCTACGACGAAACGCGCGATCGCCAGCTCTTTGAAGACAGCGCCATGTCGCAGCAGCCCACCGTACCGGACCGCCTGCGCTGGCTGCTTCAGACCTTTAAGTACCAGAAAAACATTCGCATTCATGCCTTTAATGAAGAGGGCATGGAGCCGTATCCGCACGGCTGGGACGTGTGGAGCAACGGCATCAAAGCGTTTATGGAAGAGAAGGGCATTGCGCCTAACTGGATCTACACCTCTGAAGAGTCCGACGCGCCGCAGTTCCGCGAGCATCTGGGCATCGAGACGGTGCTGATCGACCCGAAACGCACCTTTATGAACATCAGCGGGGCGCAGATCCGCGAAAACCCGTTCCGCTACTGGGATTATATTCCGACCGAAGTGAAGCCGTTCTTCGTGCGTACGGTGGCTATTCTGGGCGGCGAGTCGAGCGGTAAATCAACGCTGGTCAACAAGCTGGCGAACATCTTCAACACCACCAGCGCGTGGGAGTATGGACGCGATTACGTCTTCTCTCACCTCGGCGGCGACGAGATGGCGTTGCAGTATTCCGACTACGATAAAATCGCGCTCGGGCACGCCCAGTACATTGATTTCGCGGTGAAATACGCTAACAAAGTGGCGTTTATTGATACCGATTTCGTCACCACGCAGGCGTTCTGTAAAAAATACGAGGGGCGCGAGCACCCGTTCGTGCAGGCGCTGATTGACGAATACCGCTTTGACCTGGTGATCCTGCTGGAAAACAACACCCCGTGGGTGGCCGACGGCATGCGCAGCCTGGGCAGCTCGGTGGACAGGCGCGAGTTCCAGACCATGCTGGTGGAGATGCTTAACGAGAACAACGTTGAGTTTGTGCATGTGGAAGAGTCGGATTATGACACCCGCTTCCTGCGCTGCGTCGAGCTGGTGAAGGAGATGATGGGGGAGCAGGGGTAATAACTTCCCCCTCGCCCTTTTGGGGTGAGGGGGGAATACCTCAGAACTCAACCACCACCTTCCCGCGCATATGCCCCTCCAGCACCTTACGGTGCGCTTCGGTAATGCTTTCCACGCTCAGCCCGTGCAGCGTTTCGCTGAGCGAGCTTTCCACCACGCCGTTATCCACCAGCTTCGCCACCTCATTTAAGATCTCACCCTGACGCGCCATATCAGCCGTCTGGTACATGCTGCGGGTGTACATAAACTCCCAGTGCAGGGCGGCGGATTTGGACTTCAGCTTGTCCTGGTTCAGTGGATGTTCATTCTCAACGATGGAACAAATATGCCCCTGCGGCGCAATCAGTTCGCTGACCGCATCCCAATGACCGTCGGTGTCGTTGAGGATGAAAATATAATCCACGAAGGTAAGCCCCTGCTTCGCCAGCTCGCCTTTTAGATCGCGGTAGTTGACCACTATGTCAGCACCGCGATCGCGGCACCACCGGGCGGAATCTTCTCGTGAAGCGGTTGCGATAATCTTCACCTTGCTGTTGTGCTTCGCAAACGGGATCGCCAGCGATCCCACGCCGCCCGCGCCGCCGATGATCAGCAGGGTTTTGTCCGCTTCGGCATCCTGAATGTTCAGCCGTTCAAACAGACCTTCCCACGCGGTGAGCGCAGTTAAAGGTAGCGCAGCGGCTGCCGCCCAGCCGAGGCTGGCAGGCTTGTGGCCGACAATGCGCGCATCTATCAGCTGATGAGTGGTATTGCTGCCCGGGCGGGTGATGTCGCCCGCGTACCACACCTCATCACCTGGTTTGAAGCCGGTGACGCCAGCTCCAGCGGCTTTGACGACCCCGCTGGCATCCCACCCCAGAATTCGCGGCTCGTTCAGCCCATTTTTGGCGATGCCTGCATGCACTTTGGTATCAACCGGGTTAATCGATACGGCTTTCACCTCTACCAGCAGATCGTGTTCGCCAGGCGTCGGCATTGGCGGTGTAATTTCAATGAAGGTGGACGGATTTTCTGGGTTAACGGCAATGGCTTTCACTGACATGGTGTGCTCCTCAATGGAATGCGTTTTGTTGAGGCTAGTCTATTAAGTGGCCAGTCGCATGATAAGATGGACAATCATGAACTCAGCGTTCGTACAGGGTGAACAATCATGTTTAAACAGCTGCAGGATATGGCGTTGTTTGCGCTGGTGGCGGAGATGGGCAGTTTCACCGCGGCGGCGCAGAAAGCCGAACTGCCGAAATCCAGCGTCAGCCAGCGGATCAGCCAGCTGGAGCAGCAGGTGGGGATCCGTCTGCTTAACCGCACCACACGCAGGATCAGCCTGACGTTCGCGGGCGAGCACTATCTGGTGCACTGTCGGGAGATGCTGGCGGCCAGCGAGCGGGCGGAGTATGCCATTCAGCGCCTGCGTGAAAACCCCAGCGGCCGGCTGCGTATTACCTGCCCGGCGGGGATTGGCGCGACCCTGCTGGCGCATATGAATGCCGAGTTTCAGCTTCGCTATCCTGACGTGTCGCTCGATGTATCGATCTCTGACGACGTGGTGGACCTGGTCGAGTCCGGTTTTGACGTGGCGCTGCGCACCGGCAAGCCGCAGGACTCCTCTCTGATAGGCAGAATGATCGGGCACTGCCCGCGCTACATGCTGGCCTCGCCGGATTATCTGGCACGCCGGGAGCCGTTAATCCATCCCCGACAGCTGGTGGAGCACCGCTGTATTACGCACCGGGCGTGGTCGGAGTGGCTGCTGCGAAGCGAGGGTGAGGATTACCGCTACCTGCCGGACAACGGCCACATGACCGATAATCTGGTGTACGCCCGCGAATGCGCGATTGCCGGGGCGGGGATCACGCTGCTACCCGCATTTCTGCTGGAAGATAAGATCGAAAAGGGGGCGTTGGTTCAGGTGCTGCCGGAATGGCGCGTTGAAGGTAACGATCTCTGGCTGGCCTATCCGAGCCGGAAGCTGAATTCGCCCGCGCTGATGAGCTATATCGAGTTTGCGATGCAGTTTGATGAGGTGAAGCGGTATTACGTGGGTGGGTGATGTTGTGCGGCCTGATGCCCTCACCCTGAATAAAAAACGGCAACCGAGGTTGCCGTTTTGCTTTTATTTCGCAATACGCTTGTACTTAATACGCTTCGGCTCCAGCGCGTCTGCGCCCAGCGTGCGTTTTTTGTACTCTTCGTATTCGGTGAAGTTACCTTCGAAGAACTCCACTTTACCTTCGTCCTGGTAGTCCAGGATGTGGGTCGCGATACGGTCCAGGAACCAGCGGTCGTGCGAGATAACCATGGCGCAGCCCGGGAATTCCAGCAGGGCGTTTTCCAGTGCGCGCAGGGTTTCGATATCCAGGTCGTTGGTCGGTTCATCGAGCAACAGAACGTTACCGCCCACCTGCAGCAGCTTCGCCAGGTGCAGACGACCACGCTCGCCGCCGGACAGCTCGCCCACGCGTTTGCCCTGGTCGGTGCCCTTAAAGTTAAAGCGGCCAACGTAGGCGCGGCTTGGCATCTCGGTGTTGCCGATACGCATGATATCCAGACCGCCGGAGACTTCTTCCCACACGGTTTTGCTGTTATCCATCGCGTCACGGAACTGGTCTACGGAGGCCAGCTTCACGGTTTCACCCAGGGTGATTGAGCCGCTGTCTGGCTGTTCCTGACCGGACATCATACGGAACAGGGTCGATTTACCCGCGCCGTTCGGACCGATGATGCCAACGATAGCGCCTTTCGGTACGGAGAAGGTCAGATCGTCGATCAGCACGCGGTCACCGTAGGACTTACGCAGGTTGGTCACTTCAACCACTTTATCCCCCAGACGTGCTCCAGGTGGAATAAACAGTTCGTTGGTTTCGTTACGTTTCTGGTATTCGGTGTTGTTCAGCTCTTCAAAGCGTGCCAGACGGGCTTTGCCCTTAGACTGACGGCCTTTCGCGCCCTGACGCACCCACTCCAGCTCTTTCTCGATAGACTTACGACGGGCCGCTTCCTGAGACGCTTCCTGCGCCAGACGCTGATCTTTCTGCTCCAGCCAGGAAGAGTAGTTGCCTTCCCACGGAATACCTTCACCGCGGTCCAGCTCCAGGATCCAGCCGGCGACGTTGTCGAGGAAGTAACGGTCGTGGGTAATTGCCACCACGGTGCCTTCGAAGTCGTGCAGGAAGCGCTCCAGCCACGCCACGGATTCCGCATCCAGGTGGTTGGTCGGTTCGTCGAGCAGCAGCATGTCTGGTTTTTCCAGCAGCAGGCGGCACAGCGCCACGCGGCGGCGTTCACCACCGGAGAGATTCGCGATTTTCGCATCCCAGTCCGGCAGACGCAGGGCATCCGCCGCGCGCTCCAGCTGCACGTTCAGGTTGTGACCGTCATGCGCCTGGATGATCTCTTCATATTTGCCCTGCTGAGCAGCCAGTTTGTCGAAGTCCGCATCCGGCTCGGCGTATTTGGCATACACTTCATCCAGACCTTTCAGCGCGTTAACCACTTCGGATACCGCTTCTTCAACGGATTCACGTACGGTGTGTTCCGGGTTCAGCTTAGGTTCCTGCGGCAGGTAGCCGATCTTGATGCCTGGCTGCGGACGGGCTTCACCTTCGATGTCTGTATCGATGCCGGCCATGATGCGCAGCAGGGTGGACTTACCGGCACCGTTGAGACCCAGCACACCAATTTTTGCGCCCGGGAAGAAGCTCAGCGAGATATTTTTAAGAATATGACGTTTCGGCGGGACAACTTTGCCGACACGATGCATGGTATAAACGAATTGAGCCACGTGGACTTCGCCTCTTTTATCGTAAATGAGAAGGAATTTCAGCCTCGAAGTGTAGCCTTTTTCACGCCCTAATCCCAGCCAGGAACGTCGGGAGTGTTAAAACGCGCAAGAAAGGTAAAAAAGTGTCCATGACGTGGCGCGTTGCTGGATGCCTGGTTAGCATAAGTTGTTGTGACTTTGACGTGGCAAGACGCTGCAATTGACGAAAAAACAATGAGGAAGAGCTTGTGGAAAAAGCCAAACGGGTGGTCTGGCGTCTGCTGGCTGCCAGCGTATGCGTAATGGCGGTAAGCCAGGCGGTGCATGCCGATTCACTGGATGAACAACGTAACCGCTACGCCCAGATTAAACAGGCGTGGGACAACAAGCAGATGGATACCGTGCAGGCGCTGATGCCGACGCTCAAGGATTATCCGCTGTATCCGTATCTGGAGTATCGCCAGATTACCGACGATCTGATGAACCAGCCGACCGTCACCGTGAATAATTTCATTCAGGCGAACCCGACCCTGCCGCCTGCCCGAAATCTCCAGTCTCGTTTTGTGAATGAGCTGGCGCGGCGTGAAGACTGGCGCGGCCTGCTGGCGTTTAGCCCTGACAAGCCGAATACCACCGAAGCGCAGTGTAATTACTACTATGCGAAATGGGCGACCGGGCAGCAGGAAGAGGCCTGGGCCGGGGCGAAAGATCTGTGGCTGACCGGCAAAAGCCAGCCGAACGCCTGTGATTCCCTGTTCGGCGCATGGCGCGCTTCCGGCAAGCAGGATCCGCTGGCCTACCTTGAGCGCATCCGCCTGGCGATGAAAGCCGGCAACACGCGTCTGGTAACCGCACTGGCAGGGCAGATGCCGTCCGATTACCAGACGATCTCCTCGGCGGTTATCGCGCTGGCAAACGATCCGAACAGCGTTCTGACCTTTGCCCGCAGCACGGGCTCGACCGATTTTACCCGCCAGATGGCGGCGGTAGCTTTTGCCAGCGTGGCGCGTGACGATGTCGAAAACGCGCGGCTGATGATCCCGCAGCTGGTGCAGGCGCAGCAGCTGAATGAAGATCAAACCCAGGAGCTGCGCGACATCGTGGCCTGGCGACTGATGGGCACGGACGTGACCGACGAACAGGCGCGTTGGCGTGACGATGCGATCATGCGCTCAAACTCGACCTCGCTTGTCGAGCGCCGCGTGCGCATGGCGCTGGGCACCGGCGACCGCCGTGGCCTCAACACCTGGCTCGCGCGTTTGCCGATGGAAGCCAAAGAGAAGGACGAATGGCGCTACTGGCAGGCCGATCTGCTGATGGAGCGCGGTCGTGAAGACGAAGCCAAAGAGATTCTTCACTCGCTGATGCAGCAGCGCGGGTTCTACCCGATGGCGGCGGCGCAACGGCTGGGCGAGGAGTACACGCTTAAGATCGACAAAGCGCCCGCTAACGCGAACCCCGCTCTGACGCAGGGGCCAGAGATGGCGCGCGTGCGCGAGCTGATGTACTGGAACATGGATAACACCGCGCGCAGCGAGTGGGCCAACCTGGTGACCAGCCGCACCACGGATGAAAAAGCGCAGCTTGCCCGCTATGCGTTTGATAATCGCTGGTGGGATCTGAGCGTGCAGGCGACGATTTCAGGCAAGCTGTGGGACCATCTCGAAGAGCGTTTCCCGCTGGCGTATAAAGATCTGTTTGACCGCTACACCAGCGGCAAAGATATCCCGCAAAGCTACGCCATGGCGATTGCCCGTCAGGAGAGCGCCTGGAACCCGAAAGTTCGTTCACCGGTGGGTGCCAGCGGGCTGATGCAAATTATGCCGGGGACGGCGACGCATACGGTGAAGATGTTCAACATTCCAGGTTACAGCAGCCCGTCACAGCTTCTCGATCCGGATACCAACATCAACATCGGCACCAGCTATTTGCAGTATGTCTATCAGCAGTTTGGCAATAACCGCATCTTCGCGTCGGCGGCGTATAACGCCGGTCCGGGGCGCGTGCGCACCTGGCTTGGCAACAGTGCAGGACGCATTGACGCAGTGGCGTTCGTGGAGAGCATTCCGTTCTCGGAAACGCGCGGCTACGTGAAGAACGTGCTGGCTTATGACGCCTACTATCGCTACTTCATGGGGCAGAAAGATACCCTGATGAGCGATGCCGAGTGGCAGAGACGTTACTGATCGGCATGGGTTGTGTTATGCTGTACTCGCTAAAGAGTACAAGAGGCAGCATAACATGACCCAGCATTCCCCGTATTCCTCGGCAATGGCCGAACAGCGTCACCAGGAGTGGCTTCGTTTTGTGGAGCTGCTTCGCCAGTCTTACGAGCAGGATTTGCACCTACCCCTCATGCAGCTGATGCTTACGCCGGACGAGCGTGAGGCGCTGGGCACGCGCGTGCGGATTATTGAAGAGCTATTGCGCGGTGAGATGAGCCAGCGCGAGCTGAAAAACGAGCTGGGCGCGGGCATCGCGACGATCACCCGTGGATCGAACAGCCTGAAGTCTGCGCCGGTTGAGCTGCGCCAGTGGCTCGAGTCGGTCTTATTGAGCGATCAACGATAAATGGCGTTATGAAACGGGCTCAGCGCCAGGATCACCGCCTGATGGTAAACCCCTGAACGCGTGAGCTTACCCGCCGTAAAGACGCCAATCGCCCCTTCTTTACGCCCAATCTCATCAATGCCGGTGTACTGTGACATCACCGGCCCGAGCGCTTCACCTGCACGGACTTTTTCCAGAATGATCTCCGGCAGCGGCAGGGTGGCTGAGCGCGCTTCGCCGCGCTGCTCACGGCTTTCAATCACTACCCAGCTAAAGGTTGCGCCTTCGTCGATGCCTGCTTCAATGGCGACCCAGAAGTCAGCCTTCGGGGCCGCGGCTTTTGCATTTGCCACGCGATTTCGTGCGCCAGCGCGCGTTTCCTCGCTGCCAAACGGCTGTTCAGGTACGCCACTCTCGACGCCGATGGCCTCAATATGGCAGGATCCTTCGCCGAAAATCTCTTCAAAAGCCTTTAGAATTGCCTGAATTTTGGCAGGATTGGTGGTAGCAGAGACAACATGGTGCATAATTAAGCTCGATTCAAAAAAAACTCATCGCAGTATAACGGAAAAAAAGCATGTTACAGGTATACCTTGTTCGCCACGGTGAAACGCAGTGGAACGCCGAGCGACGTATTCAAGGCCAGTCAGACAGTCCTCTCACCGAGAAGGGTGTGCAGCAAGCGTGGCAGGTGGCGGAACGCGCCAGAACGCTGGGCATTACCCACGTTATTACCAGCGATTTAGGTCGCACGCAGCAGACGGCGCGCATCATTGCCGACGCCTGCGGCTGCGATGTGATGCTTGAGCCGCGCCTGCGCGAGCTGGATATGGGCGTGCTGGAAAAGCGCCATATTGATACGCTGACGGAAACGGAAGAGGGCTGGCGCCGCACGCTGGTGAACGGTACCGAAGATGGTCGTATTCCTGAAGGGGAATCCATGCAGGAGCTGAGCGTGCGTATGCATGCCGCGCTGGCGGAATGCCTCAAGCTTCCGGCAGGCAGCCGTCCGCTGCTGGTGAGTCACGGTATCGCGCTCGGCTGCCTGGTGAGCACCATTCTGGGGTTACCGGCTTACGCTGAGCGTCGGTTACGCCTGCGTAACTGCTCCATTTCCCGGATTGATTATCAGGAAAGCGCGTGGCTGGCGTCGGGCTGGGTCGTGGAGATGGCAGGGGACATTTCGCATCTCGATGCCCCTGCGCTTGATGAACTGCAGCGTTAACGACGGACAGGAATCAAGAATTCCATACGCAGATTGATTGGGCCTTCTTCCGGTTTGGCATCCTGCGCCGGGTAGTAGCGCTCGATATCCTGACCTTTACGGCGATTCAGATTCAGCATTGGCATGCACGTCCCGTAAACGGTCAGGATAAACTCCTGGACGCCCGTACCCAGTCCTTCATACGAGAACATCACGTACTCGCCGCCTTCCAGCACGACCGGCTTCGAACCCTGAATGTAGCCATTCGCCAGCTCCGGCGTCAGCGCGGTGGTGTAAAAAACCTCCTGCTCGTCGTCTTTTTCCTGGCTTGGGTGCGTTTCGTTGAGGCCATACAGGATCGGCGGAATGGCCGGCGCATGGCTCAGGAAATCGCGCCAGAACTGGACGCGCATCTGATGGCGGAACTCAGAAATCTGCTCCAGAGAGCACGAGTAGCTCTGGGTTGTACCGATCAGATGGGTTTCCGGCAGAGTGACCATTTCGTATTTCGGCATCGCGAACTCGCCCAGACGCAGCGGCGGACGCATGCCAAACGAGCTCCAGTCAGGCGAGCGGCGATAGAGCGCTGGCGTCAACGAGAACTGTTTTTTAAAGGCACGGGTGAAGGTCTGCTGCGAATCAAAACGGTACTGCAGGGCAATATCCAGAATTGGCCGCGCGGTCAGGCGCAAAGCCACCGCAGATTTCGATAAACGACGTGCGCGAATATAGGCACCGATAGCATGACCGGTGACATCCTTGAACATCCTTTGCAGATGCCACTTGGAATAGCCCGCTTTAGCCGCCACATTATCCAGTGACAAAGGCTGGTCGAGATGACCTTCCAGCCAGGTGAGCAGGTCGCGAATAATTCCAGCCTGATCCATATACTATCCTCATCCTTAAAACAGCAGGTGCCTGATAACAGGTTAGCGGATAATAGCATTTTTTGATGTTTTAGCATTCAGTGTTTTTTTTGCGCATTAATGCCTTTTCTCTCTCATTTTGGGTGAATATATTCTAATCCTGTGATCTTGCTACATTTTTGACTAACGTGTTGAATAATCGCTCAATGCAATTTTAAAGAATGGTAACAATATGAAATACAAGACTTTGCTTCTTACTGCCCTGTTACTGGTAGCGGGCCGTGCGGCGCAGGCGGAACAGATTGGTTCTGTCGATACCGTGTTCAAAATGTTCGGTCCGGACCACAAAATTGTGGTGGAGGCGTTTGACGATCCGGACGTGAAAAACGTCACCTGCTACGTCAGCCGCGCGAAGACGGGCGGTATTAAAGGCGGCCTGGGGCTGGCGGAAGACACTTCCGATGCGGCGATCTCCTGTCAGCAGGTGGGACCGGTTGAGCTGAGCGATAAAATCAAAAACGGCAAAGCGCAGGGCGATGTGGTGTTCCAGAAACGGACCTCGCTGGTGTTTAAAAAGCTGCAGGTGGTGCGTTTCTATGATGCAAAACGCAATACCCTGGCCTACCTGGCGTATTCCGATAAAGTGGTGGAAGGGTCCCCGAAAAACGCCATTAGTGCGGTGCCGATTATGCCGTGGCATTAATTCAGGGATGAACCATGCAACAACCTGTAGTCTGGCTGGTTGAAGACGAAACCAGTATCGCCGATACGCTTATCTACATGCTTCAGCAGGAAGGATTTGCAGTAAAAGCGTTTGAGCGCGGTTTACCGGTGCTGGAGGCGGCGCGCCAGCAGGCTCCGGCGCTCGCCATTCTTGACGTCGGGCTGCCGGACATCAGCGGCTTTGAGCTCTGCCGCCAGCTTCTGGCGCAGCATCCGTCACTGCCCGTGCTGTTTCTGACGGCACGCAGTGACGAAGTGGATAAACTCCTCGGCCTGGAAATGGGCGCAGACGACTACGTCGCCAAGCCTTTCTCCCCGCGTGAGGTGTGCGCCCGGGTAAGGACCATTTTACGGCGGATGCAAAAATCCGCCGCCCCAGCGGAGACGGTGCGTATCGGACAGTTTGAGTTGAACGAAGCTGCCGCCCGAATTAGCTGGTGCGGTGAAGCATTACCGCTCACGCGCTATGAGTTTTTGCTGCTTAAAACGTTACTACAGGCTCCGGGAAGGGTTTTCTCTCGGCAACAGTTAATGGACAAGGTGTGGGGTGAAGACGGCGACAGTTACGATCGTACCGTGGACACTCACATCAAGACCCTGCGCGCCAAGCTGCGGGCAGTGAATGAGGAATTGTCACCCATCAGCACCCATCGCGGTATGGGCTATAGCCTGGGGCTTTATTAATGCGCATCGGAATGCGTTTGCTGCTGGGGTACTTCCTGATCGTCGCCATCGCCGCATGGTTTGTGCTGTCGATCTTTGTTCAGGAAGTGAAGCCCGGCGTGCGCAGGGCAACCGAGGGCACGTTGATCGATACCGCGACCTTGCTCGCCGAAGTTGGGCGTGAGGATCTTCTTTCGGGCAATGCGCAGCAGGGCAGACTGGCGCAGGCCTTTTTACAGCTCCATCAGCGTCCTTTCCGCGCCAATATCGGCGGCATTCATAAGGTGCGCAACGAGTATCACGTCTACATGACCGATGCGCAGGGCCGCGTCGTGTTTGATTCTGCCGGCCTGGCCGTGGGGCAAGATTACTCTCGCTGGAACGATGTCTGGCTGACGCTTCGCGGCCAATACGGCGCACGCAGTACCCAGAGCCATCCCGACGATCCGGAGAGCACGGTGATGTATGTTGCCGCACCGGTTGTTGAGCAGGGCAAGATTATCGGCGTGCTGTCGGTGGGGAAACCGAACAGCGCGATGGCACCGGTGATTCACCGCAGCGAGAGGCGGATTCTGTGGGCTGGCGGGGCGCTGCTTGGCATTGCTTTACTGATCGGTGTTCTCGTCGCCTGGTGGATCAATCGTTCCATCAGTACGTTATCGCGCTATGCCGACTCGGTGACCACTGATACGCCTCTCCCGCTGCCTAATCCAGGCAGTAGCGAACTGCACAAGCTGGCTTTGGCGCTGGAAAATATGCGTATTCGCCTTGAAGGGAAAAATTACATTGAACATTATGTCCATGCGCTGACCCACGAGCTGAAAAGCCCAATAGCCGCCATACGCGGCGCGGCAGAAATTCTCACCGAGCAGCCGCCGCCGCAGGTGGCCGCGCGGTTTATCGATAATATTCTGGTGCAAAACGCGCGTATGCAGTCGCTGGTTGAAAAACTGCTGACTCAGGCGCGGCTTGAAAATCGGGTCGAGATTACGCCCCAGGCCGTCCGCGTCGACCTGCTGTTTACACGGCTTGCCGACGCGCGTTCGGCGCTATTGGCGGCAAAAGAGATTGCGCTGACCCTCCAGCCCGCTTCGCTTCTTGTTGAAGGCGATCCCGACCTGCTCGAACAGGCGCTCGGTAATTTACTGGATAATGCTATCGATTTTACCCCACAGGGCGGTGTCATTGAACTGGCGGCCCGGGAAGAGCAGAGACAGATACGGCTGAGCGTCACCGACAGCGGAAGCGGGATCCCGGATTATGCGCTGGAGCGTATTTTTGAGCGCTTTTATTCCCTGCCGCGCGAGAACGGGTTGAAAAGTAGCGGACTCGGGCTGGCGTTTGTTCAGGAGGTGGCGCGTCTGCACCACGGAGAGATTACATTGCGTAATCGTGATGAAGGTGGCGTGATAGCCACGCTGACACTTCACCGTCCCTTCACATAACTTCAAACTGGCCCCACACAGCCTGGTTACGCTCTCCACATCACAAAGGAGACGTAATGATGAAATCCCCCCTGTTCTGGAAAGTAAGCACCCTGCTGGGGTGCATCCTGCTGTTGTTAGTCCCACTGTTTATGGTGAGTAACCTCATTTCAGAGCGTGAAAGCTACCGCAACGATGTCGAAAATACGCTTCGCCAGAGCACCAGCGGGCCGCAAAAATTGGTCGGCCCGCTGATTGCGATCCCGGTAACCGAGGTTTTTTACAAGTTAGAGGATGAGAAAAAAGTCGAGTACAAGAAAAGCTATATGCATTTTATCCTGCCGGAGTCTCTGCGCGTTGAGGGTAACCAGCGCGTTGAGTCGCGAAATATCGGCATCTATGACGGACAGATCTGGAATACCGACCTCAACATAAAAGCCCGATTCAACACGGAAAAAATGACGCAGCTGAAAGGGGAGTCGATGACCCTGGGGCAGCCGTTTATCGTTGTTGGCGTGGGCGATGCTCGAGGCATTGGCACGGTGAAAGTCTCCAGTATCAACGGCGAGACGCTAAGTGTGGAGCCGGGTACAGGCGTGTATGGCGCGCTTTCCGGTATCCATATCCCGCTGACTGACAAAGCGCTGGAATTAAAAACGTTTGCTATGGATATTTCGCTGAATCTGACGGGGACAGGAAGTTTTGCCGTGGTACCTGTAGGACGTAGCAGTGAAATGGCGCTGAACAGCAACTGGCCGCATCCTGGCTTTATGGGTAATTATCTGCCGGTGAAGCATAAAATTGGTGACGCCGGTTTTCAGGCGAACTGGCAGAGCAGCTGGTTTGCGAACAATCTTGAGAGCTGGTTCAACGGAAGTGAGTCGCCGTCATGGGAGTCGATCCCCGCCTTCAGCGTTACGGTAGCCACGCCCGCCGATCAGTATCAACTGACTGACCGGGCGATCAAGTACGCCATTTTGCTGATTGCGCTGACGTTTATGGCCTTCTTTGTTTTCGAGACCTTAACCGGGCTGCGCCTGCATCCGATGCAGTATCTGCTGGTGGGGCTGTCGCTGGTGCTGTTCTATCTGGTGCTATTGGCGCTATCAGAACATGTCGGGTTTACGCCAGCCTGGGTAGTTGCAAGTTTGGTTGGTGCGGCGATGAACGGAATGTACCTGCAGGCCGTGCTGAAAAGCTGGAAGCGCAGCGGACTGTTTGTGCTGGCCTTGCTGGGGCTGGACGTGGTGATGTGGTTCCTGCTGCGCTCGGAGGATAGTGCACTGCTGTTGGGGTCTGCGGTTCTCGCGCTGGCGCTGTTCGCCGTCATGTACCTGACTCGTCATTTCGACTGGTATTCGCTTTCACAGCCGAAGCGACCTGCGCCGCCCGCAGAGCCTGATAACGACACAATGCGGATCTGGAAATAAAAAAAACGGCGCAAATGCGCCGTTTTTCATGCGTTAACTGCGGGATTATTCCTGCAGATCACCGCAGAAACGGTACCCTTCGCCGTGGATGGTGGCGATGATTTCCGGCGTATCAGGCGTCGATTCGAAATGCTTACGAATACGACGGATGGTCACGTCTACGGTACGGTCATGAGGCTTCAGCTCACGACCGGTCATTTTCTTCAGCAGTTCTGCACGGGACTGAATTTTGCCCGGATTTTCGCAGAAGTGCAGCATCGCGCGGAATTCGCTGCGCGGCAGCTTATACTGCTCACCGTTCGGGCTAATCAGCGAACGGCTATTGATATCAAGTTCCCAGCCGTTGAATTTGTAGCTGTCGACGCTACGACGCTCTTCGCTGACCGTGCCCAGGTTCATGGTGCGGGACAGCAGGTTGCGTGCACGAATGGTTAACTCGCGAGGGTTGAACGGTTTGGTGATGTAGTCATCCGCACCGATCTCCAGGCCAAGAATTTTATCAACTTCGTTATCACGGCCCGTCAGGAACATTAACGCGACGTTCGCCTGTTCACGCAGTTCGCGCGCCAGCAGAAGACCGTTTTTGCCCGGCAGGTTGATATCCATGATCACCAGGTTGATATCATTTTCAGAAAGGATCTGATGCATCTCTGCGCCATCGGTCGCTTCAAAGACATCGTAGCCTTCTGCTTCGAAAATGCTCTTTAACGTGTTGCGTGTTACCAACTCGTCTTCAACGATAAGAATGTGCGGGGTCTGCATGTTTGCTACCTAAATTGCCAACTAAATCGAAACAGGAAGTACAAAAGTCCCTGACCTGCCTGATACATGTCGCAAATTAACATGATCGGCTTAACGTGACTAAAGTACGTAATTGCGTTCTTGATGCACTTTCCATCAACGTCAACAACATCATTAGCTTGGTCTTGGGTACTTTCCCTTTGGACCCGACAGTGTCAAAAACGGCTGTCATCCTAACCATTTTAACAGCAACATAACAGGCTAAGTGACACCAGACACCCAATAAAACTACGCTTCGTTGACATATATCAAGTTCAATTGTAGCACGTTAACAGTTTGATGAAATCATCGTAGCCGAATGCTAGCCTTTGTCACAATTTTTCAATAAACCAACTAGTTGCGGAGATTGATTTATAAACAAAGCGAATCCAATCAGAACAGGGTATTCACGTTGCCATTATCATTATAAAACATAGGGATAATAGGCTTCTGTTAACATTCTAACTGATTGTTCAGACACAAAATAGTTTAGCGTCTTTAATTTGTTATGAAACGCTATTTCGGTGATTTGTGTTGCAAATTTGTAAATTCGTGCTGCGTAATATGTTGAAGTGCATCACACTTTTCTCCGCTAACTGATTAAAAAGAGAGCATAAATGCATCTGTCGATTGTACTGGTTGCTCCAGCCAGAGCCGAAAATATAGGCGCTGCGGCGCGTGCCATGAAGACCATGGGTTTTACCGATTTACGTATTGTGGACAGCACTGCACACCTGGAGCCTGCCGCCCGCTGGGTGGCGCACGGTTCGGGGGATATTCTCGATAATATAACGACTTACGCTACGCTTGCCGACGCGCTGCATGACATTTCATTTACCGTTGCCACCACAGCACGCAGCCGGGCGAAGTTCCACTACTACGCCACGCCTGCTGAACTGGTGCCCATGCTGGAAGAGAAAAGCCAGTGGCTTGAGAAAGCCGCGCTGGTATTTGGTCGTGAAGATTCCGGGCTCACCAACGAAGAGCTTGAGCTGGCGGACGTTCTCACCGGTGCGCCGATGGTAGCCGATTATCCTTCCCTGAATTTAGGCCAGGCGGTAATGGTCTATTGCTATCAATTAGCTTCCCTAATGCAAATCCCTCAACCCCAGACAGAAGCCGCCAATGAAAATCAGCTGGCCGCGCTTCGTGCTCGGGTAGAGCGTCTTTTATCGAGCCTTGGCGTTGCGGACGATCAAAAAATGGCCGACTGGCTACAGCAGCGCCTTGGACGTCTTGAGCAGCGGGACACCGCCATGTTGCACCGTTTGCTACACGATATTGAAAAAAAATTGGCCGAGTAAAATGCTGTCATAAGTTTTTACTATGGCGAAATGGTCTGTCGTGGAGGGGTGCGACTGGGGGATTCGGATGAAAATAAAACGTCACGCAGCGTGACGTGAACGTCCGCGGAATTGTGATCAAATTAAAAATTCATTGACTTAAGGTGCCCGATCCTTTAACCCTAAAAGAATACAGCACAGACAGATAATAATGACAGAGTACACAACATCCATGAAACGCATCAGCATCACCACCATTACCACAACCATCATCATTACCACAGGTAACGATGCGGGCTGACGCGTACAGGAAAAACAGAAAAAAAGCCCGCACCTGAACAGTGCGGGCTTTTTTTTCGGCTAAAGGAAACGAGGTAGAACCATGCGAGTGTTGAAGTTCGGCGGTACATCAGTGGCAAATGCAGAACGTTTTCTGCGTGTTGCCGATATCCTGGAGAGCAACGCCAGGCAGGGGCAGGTTGCGACCGTGCTCTCTGCCCCGGCAAAAATCACAAACCATCTGGTGGCGATGATTGAAAAGACCATCGGTGGCCAGGATGCACTCCCGAACATCAGCGATGCTGAGCGTATCTTCGCCGAGCTGCTGCAGGGGCTGGCAGAGGCACAGCCTGGTTTCCCGCTCGCGCAGCTGAAGTCCTTCGTTGAGCAGGAGTTTGCTCAGATCAAGCATGTGCTGCACGGCATCAGCCTGCTGGGCCAGTGCCCGGACAGCGTCAACGCGGCGCTGATCTGCCGGGGCGAAAAACTCTCCATCGCCATCATGGCGGGCGTGCTGGAAGCGCGCGGCCACAACGTTACCGTGATCAATCCGGTTGAGAAATTGCTGGCAGCGGGCCACTACCTCGAATCTACCGTTGATATTGCCGAATCAACCCGCCGTATTGCCGCGAGCAAAATCCCCTCTGACCATATGATCCTGATGGCGGGCTTTACCGCAGGAAATGAGAAGGGTGAACTGGTAGTGCTGGGCCGTAACGGATCCGACTACTCTGCCGCCGTGCTGGCCGCCTGTTTACGCGCTGACTGCTGTGAGATCTGGACTGACGTCGACGGCGTCTATACCTGCGATCCGCGCCAGGTGCCGGACGCCAGGCTGCTGAAGTCGATGTCCTACCAGGAAGCGATGGAGCTTTCCTACTTCGGCGCCAAAGTGCTTCACCCGCGTACCATCTCCCCCATTGCCCAGTTCCAGATCCCATGCCTGATTAAAAACACCGGTAACCCGCAGGCGCCAGGCACGTTGATCGGTGCCAGCAGCGATGAAGATGGTCTGCCGGTGAAAGGCATTTCCAACCTGAATAATATGGCAATGTTCAGCGTCTCCGGTCCGGGGATGAAGGGGATGGTCGGCATGGCGGCGCGCGTTTTTGCGGCCATGTCACGCAACGGTATCTCGGTGGTGCTGATCACCCAGTCCTCTTCCGAGTACAGCATCAGCTTCTGCGTACCTCAGGTCGACTGTCTGCGCGCCCGCCGCGCGCTGGAAGAAGAGTTCTATCTGGAGTTGAAAGAGGAACTGCTGGAGGCGCTCTCCATTCAGGAGCGCCTGGCGGTGATTTCCGTGGTTGGCGACGGTATGCGCACGCTGCGCGGTATCTCCGCCAAATTCTTTGCCGCGCTGGCGCGGGCCAATATCAACATCGTGGCGATTGCCCAGGGCTCGTCCGAGCGTTCAATCTCCGTGGTGGTGGATAACGATGACGCCACCACCGGCGTGCGCGTGGTTCACCAGATGCTGTTCAACACCGATCAGGTTATCGAGCTATTCCTGATTGGCGTGGGCGGCGTCGGCGGTGCGCTGCTGGAGCAGGTGAAGCGCCAGCAGGAGTGGCTTAAGAAAAAGCACATCGATCTGCGCGTCTGCGGAATTGCGAACTCGAAAGCGCTGCTTACTAACGTTCACGGTCTGAACCTGGAGAACTGGCAGGCGGAGCTGGAAGAGGCGAAAGAACCGTTCAACCTGGGGCGCCTGATCCGTCTGGTGAAAGAGTATCACCTGCTTAACCCGGTTATCGTTGACTGTACCTCGAACCAGGCGGTGGCCGACCAGTACGCCGACTTCCTGCGCGAAGGCTTCCACGTGGTGACGCCGAACAAAAAGGCCAACACCTCGTCGATGGATTACTATCACCAGCTGCGCCTGGCGGCGAGCAAGTCGCGCCGCAAGTTCCTGTACGACACCAATGTCGGCGCCGGCCTGCCGGTCATCGAGAACCTGCAAAACCTGCTGAACGCGGGCGACGAATTGCAGCGTTTCTCCGGCATCCTCTCCGGCTCCCTGTCGTTTATCTTCGGCAAGCTGGATGAAGGGATGAGCCTGTCGGAAGCCACCCGTGCCGCGCGCGAGCTGGGCTACACCGAGCCAGATCCGCGCGACGATCTCTCCGGGATGGACGTGGCGCGCAAGCTGCTGATCCTGGTGCGCGAAACGGGCCGCGAGCTGGAGCTTTCGGATATCGTGATTGAACCGGTGCTGCCAGCTGAGTTTGACACCAGCGGCGATGTCAGCACCTTTATGGCGAATTTACCTCAGCTTGACGATGCCTTTGCCGCACGCGTTGCGAAAGCCCGTGATGAAGGTAAGGTATTGCGCTATGTTGGCAACATTGAAGAGGACGGCGTATGCCGGGTGAAGATTGCCGAAGTGGATGGTAACGACCCGCTTTATAAAGTCAAAAACGGCGAAAACGCCCTCGCGTTTTACAGCCACTATTATCAGCCATTGCCGCTGGTGCTTCGCGGCTATGGCGCAGGGAATGATGTGACGGCGGCGGGCGTGTTTGCCGACCTGCTGCGTACCCTGTCATGGAAGTTAGGAGTTTAAGATGGTTAAAGTATATGCCCCGGCTTCCAGCGCCAATATGAGCGTCGGATTTGACGTGCTGGGTGCGGCGGTGACGCCGGTGGACGGTTCGCTGCTGGGCGATACGGTAACGGTTGAGGCGGCAGAAAGCTTCAGCCTGAATAACGTCGGCCGTTTCGCCAGTAAGCTGCCGCCTGAACCACGCGAGAATATCGTTTATCAGTGCTGGGAGCGCTTCTGTCAGGAGATCGGCAAAAACGTGCCGGTCACCATGACGCTGGAAAAAAGCATGCCGATTGGTTCGGGCCTGGGCTCCAGCGCGTGTTCGGTTGTCGCCGCGCTGGTGGCGATGAACGAGCACTGCGGCAAGCCGCTGAACAACAGCCGTCTGCTGGCGCTGATGGGCGAGCTGGAAGGGCGCATCTCCGGCAGTATTCATTACGATAACGTGGCGCCGTGCTTCCTCGGCGGCATGCAGCTGATGATTGAAGAAAATGGCATCATCAGCCAGCAGGTGCCAGGGTTTGATGAATGGCTGTGGGTGCTGGCGTATCCGGGCATCAAGGTCTCTACCGCGGAAGCGCGTGCGATCCTGCCTGCGCAGTATCGTCGCCAGGACTGTATCGCCCACGGGCGTCATCTGGCGGGCTTTATTCACGCCTGCTACACCCGCCAGCCGCAGCTGGCGGCGAAACTGATGAAAGACGTCATTGCCGAGCCGTACCGTACGAAGCTGCTTCCTGGCTTTAACGAGGCGCGACAGGCTTCAATGGATATCGGCGCGCAGGCGTGCGGCATCTCCGGCTCCGGCCCGACGCTGTTCGCCCTGTGCGATAAGCCAGACACCGCGCAGCGCGTGGCGGACTGGCTCTCTAAACACTACCTGCAAAATCAGGAAGGCTTTGTTCATATTTGCCGTCTGGACACGGCTGGCGCACGAGTACTGGGATAACGAATGAAACTCTACAACCTTAAAGATCATAACGAGCAGGTCAGCTTCGCGCAGGCGGTGACTCAGGGGCTGGGCAAAAATCAGGGGCTGTTTTTCCCGCACGACCTGCCGGAATTTCAGCTGACCGAAATCGATGAGCTGCTGAAGCTGGACTTTGTCACCCGCAGCACCAAAATTCTGTCTGCGTTTATTGGCGATGAAATCCCGCAGGAGCTGCTGGAAGAGCGCGTGCGTGCGGCGTTTGCTTTCCCGGCTCCGGTTAAGCAGGTTGAGCCTGACGTCGGTTGTCTGGAGCTGTTCCACGGCCCGACCCTGGCGTTTAAAGACTTCGGCGGCCGCTTTATGGCGCAGATGCTGACCCACATCAGCGGCGACAAGCCGGTGACCATCCTGACCGCCACCTCCGGTGATACCGGTGCGGCGGTGGCACACGCGTTCTACGGCCTGAAAAACGTCCGCGTGGTGATCCTCTATCCGAAAGGCAAGATCAGCCCGTTGCAGGAAAAACTGTTCTGCACCCTCGGCGGCAACATTGAAACCGTGGCGATCGACGGCGATTTCGATGCCTGCCAGGCGCTGGTCAAGCAGGCGTTCGATGATGAAGAGCTGAAGGCCGCGCTGGGGCTGAACTCGGCGAACTCCATCAACATCAGCCGCCTGCTGGCGCAGATCTGCTACTACTTCGAAGCGGTGGCTCAGCTGCCGCAGGAAGCGCGCAATCAGCTGGTAGTTTCCGTACCAAGCGGCAACTTCGGCGACCTGACGGCGGGGCTGCTGGCGAAATCTCTCGGTCTGCCGGTGAAACGCTTTATCGCTGCCACCAACGCCAACGATACCGTGCCGCGCTTCCTGAAAGACGGCAAATGGGCGCCTAACGCTACGCAGGCGACGCTCTCCAATGCCATGGACGTGTCGCAGCCGAACAACTGGCCGCGCGTGGAAGAGCTGTTCCGCCGCAAGGTGTGGCGTCTGGGTGACCTGGGCTACGCTGCGGTGACGGACGAAACCACCAAAGCCACCATGCGCGAGCTGAAAGCGGTGGGCTACATCTCTGAGCCGCACGCGGCAATTGCTTACCGCGCGCTGCGCGACCAGCTTAACCCGGGTGAATATGGCCTGTTCCTGGGCACCGCGCATCCGGCGAAGTTCAAAGAGAGCGTGGAAGATATTCTGGGCGAAACGCTGCCGCTGCCAAAAGAGCTGGCCGAGCGCGCCGACCTGCCGCTGCTGTCTCATGAGCTGCCGGCGGATTTTGCGGCACTGCGGAATCTGATGATGACGCGCGCGTGATTTTGTTGCCCGGTGGCGCTACGCCTTACCGGGCCTACAACGACGAGATGACCGTAGGCCGGGTAAGCGCAGCGCCACCCGGCTTTTTTATGAAGAAATTAAGGAGAAAAATTGCAGGAAAAAAGCAGAAATTCCCAATAAATGCGGTCACTTAGCGTTTAGGATTGCAGAGAATAACATCCACCGTTCCCCTCGCGTACTCTCCTTACATCGGCCCACGTTGGGCAAGAAGAATAAGGAGTCACCTGTGTCTACACTAAAACCTGCACTCATCGCGCTTTCTCTGGTGCTGGTCGCCCCCATGGCGGTACAGGCATCTGAAATTACTCTCGTACCTGCGGTAAAACTGCAGATTGGCGATCGGGACAATAGCGGGCATTACTGGGATGGCGGCCGCTGGCGCGACCACGACTGGTGGAAGGCGCATTATGACTGGCGCGATAACCACTGGCGTCCACATGACGAGCATCGCGATCGTGATGACCGACACGACCATCATCACGACGACCACCGTCCGGGCCCGGACTGGAAGCACCATTAACGCAAAACCCCGCCAGATGGCGGGGTTTAGTTTTACTGCTCGTGGCGCTTAAATACCAGCTCACCTTTCCCTGACGACGCCTCGTCAAAGAAATAGCCGTCGGTGTTGAATCCCGTTAACTGCTCCGGCTTCGTCAGGCGGTTCTGAATTATGTAGCGGCTCATCAGGCCACGCGCTTTTTTCGCATAGAAGCTGATGACCTTGAATTTGCCGTTCTTCTCATCAAGGAAGACCGGCTTAACGATCTCCGCGTTCAGCTTTTTCGGCTTCACCGACTTGTAGTACTCATCGGATGCCAGGTTAACCACCACGTTATCACCCTGAGCATGCAGCGCCGCGTTCAGCTTGTCGGTGATGATGTCGCCCCAGAAATGGTAAAGGTCTTTGCCTTTGGCGTTTTCCAGGCGAATCCCCATCTCCAGACGATATGGCTGCATCAGATCCAGCGGGCGCAGTACGCCATACAGGCCCGACAGCATGCGCAGATGCTGCTGGGCAAAATCAAAGTCGGCTTCGCTAAAATCTTCCGCCTGCAGGCCGGTGTAAACATCGCCCTTAAACGCCAGGATCGCCTGGCGCGCGTTGGCGGGGGTGAAATCCGGGTGCCACTCGTGGAACCGGGTCGCGTTCAGGTCTGCCAGCTTGTCGCTGATGCTCATCAGCGAGGCGATTTGCGGCGCAGAGAGCTTGCGCGCTTCGCGGATCAGCTGTTGCGAATAGTCCAGCAGTTCTGGCTGGGTATAACGCTCGGTGGCGAGCGGGCTCTGGTAGTCGAGCGTTTTTGCAGGTGAAATCAGAATCAGCATATCCAGTCCTTGCAGGAAATTTAGAGCGACTTTAACAAAAAATCGCCCTGAATTGATCGATAGCTGTTATCGCCGGGGCAAATCATCCCAGGTGCCGGGGGCAAGCTGTGACTGAATTTCGGGATAGCGTGAGGCATCAAATACCGGGGGAACGCCCAGCTTGCGCTGGCGAAGATAATCCCTGGCAATAAGGTTCACAACGGGCGAGAGCAGCAGGATCGCCGTCAGGTTAGTGATTGCCATTAGCGCCATAATGACATCCGCCAGCTGCCAGACCAGCGGCATATTCAGAAGGGAGCCCGCGATCACCATCAGTACTACGCCCAGGCGAAGCAGGAGGATGGCAGGACGAGAGTCGTATTTCAGGAAGATAAGGTTATTTTCGGCGTACAGGTAATTCACCACAATCGAACTGAAGGCGAACAGCATCAGAATGAGCGAGACAAATCCCGAACCCCAGCCGCCGGTCAGATTCACCAGCGCCTGCTGGAGAAGCTGTATTCCGTCGATATCCGAGTCATGCGCCACAGGACCGGCCAGCAGGAGGATCATGGCGCTGGCGGAACAGATAATAACGGTATCCATAAACACGCCTATCATCTGCACGATACCCTGCGCTGCCGGGTGCGGCGGCCAGGAAGAGGCGGCGGCCGCGGCGTTGGGAGTAGAGCCCATCCCGGCTTCATTGGAGAACATGCCTCGCTGAAAACCTGCCATCAGCGCCTGGCTCAGGGTGTAACCCAGCGCGCCTGAGGCCACCTCACGCCAGCCAAAGGCGCTTTTAAAGATGGTCGCAATCACGCCCGGAACCTGGTCGGCATGCAGCGCAGCGACGACCAGGCTCGCGGCAACCCAAAGCAACGCCATGATGGGAACCAGCCACTGCATCAGGCGGGCAACGCCTTTCAGGCCGGCAGAAATGGTGAGCAAAACAAAGAGGGCTAAACCGATGCCGGTGATCCACTCCGGGCAGGAGAAGGTATAGCGCAGGGCATGGGCGACGGAGTTTGACTGCACGGTATTAAAAATAAGACCGTACGCGAGCAGTAAAAAAAGCGAGAACAGAACGCCCATCCAGCGCATTCCTAAGCCACGCGCCATATACCAGGCCGGACCGCCGCGAAACTGCCCGTTTCTGTCTTTCTCTTTGTAGAGCTGCGCCAGTGAACTTTCGGCAAAAGAGGTAGCCATTCCGAGAAGCGCCGTGACCCACATCCAGAACACCGCGCCTGGCCCACCGGCGCTGATGGCCAGCGCAACGCCCGCCAGGTTTCCGCTACCGAGGCGGGCAGCCAGGCTGGTACACAGCGCCTGAAACGACGTTAATCCGCCCGGCTGGGGCGTAACGCTGTTTTTCAGACTTCTGCCAAACTTGCGAATATAGCGAAACTGAATAAACCCACTGCGTAGCGTAAACCAGATACCTGCTCCCAGAAGCAGGTAGATCATTATCGAACCCCAGAGGACTTCGTTAATAAAGAAAAGGAAATCAGGCATTAACGTCCCTCTTGTTGATGCCAACGTGAATATGTAAGCGCTACCACTGATTGGGCATGCTGTTGCTTAGCAGCCTGTTAATATTTTGAGTTTATCATACTCTGCCTAAGCGCACTGTCTGCGGTTGCGCTACCCCTCCGTCGTGTTATCATCAGGGCAGACCGGTTACATCCCCCTAACAAGTAAACCTGTCATTTTTCCGCTGCAGGCATGCTGTCGGTAGCGTGAATTATCCAGGGCACGTTAAAAGAGAAACACTATCATGACGGATAAATTGACCTCCCTTCGTCAGTTCACCACTGTCGTAGCTGACACCGGAGATATCGCGGCAATGAAGCTGTACCAGCCGCAGGATGCCACAACTAACCCTTCTCTGATCCTTAACGCCGCACAGATCCCTGAGTATCGCAAACTGATTGACGAGGCTGTGACCTGGGCGAAAGCACAGAGCAATGACCGTGCGCAGCAGGTTGTGGATGCTACCGATAAACTGGCAGTGAACATCGGTCTGGAAATCCTGAAGCTGGTTCCGGGCCGTATCTCTACCGAAGTGGATGCACGTCTCTCCTACGACACCGAAGCGTCAATCGCGAAAGCAAAACGCCTGATCAAACTGTACAACGACGCGGGCATCAGCAACGACCGTATCCTGATCAAACTGGCGTCGACCTGGCAGGGCATTCGCGCTGCCGAGCAGCTGGAAAAAGAAGGCATCAACTGTAACCTGACCCTGCTGTTCTCCTTCGCGCAGGCGCGTGCATGTGCGGAAGCAGGCGTGTACCTGATTTCTCCGTTCGTGGGCCGTATTCTGGACTGGTACAAAGCCAACACCGACAAGAAAGAGTACGCGGCGTCTGAAGATCCAGGCGTGATTTCCGTGACTGAAATCTACGAATACTACAAACAGCATGGCTATGAGACCGTGGTTATGGGTGCAAGCTTCCGTAACGTGGGCGAAATCATTGAGCTGGCTGGCTGTGACCGTCTGACCATCGCCCCTGCGCTGCTGAAAGAGCTGGCAGAAAGCGAAGGTGCTATCGAGCGTAAGCTGTCTTACACCGGCGAAGTGAAGGCGCGCCCGGAGCGCATCACCGAATCCGAGTTCCTGTGGCAGCACAACCAGGATCCAATGGCGGTAGACAAACTGGCGGACGGTATCCGTAAGTTTGCTATCGACCAGGAAAAACTGGAAAAAATGATCGGCGACCTGCTGTAATCATTCTGCGTGACCGGGCTCCCGGTCACGCGTCTTCTTCTGTCCTCTGTCTGAATTTTCCCTCTGCGTGTATCATTCCCATTAATCAGTACTTTTTGAATGGAATGGATATGAATACCTTACGCATCGGCTTAGTGTCGATTTCTGACCGCGCCTCCAGCGGCGTTTACCAGGATAAAGGCATCCCTGCTCTGGAAGAGTGGCTGGCAAGCGCGCTGACCACCCCGTTTGAGATCCAGACTCGCCTTATCCCCGACGAACAGCCGATCATTGAGCAGACCCTGTGTGAGCTGGTGGATGAGATGAGCTGTCACCTTGTGCTCACCACGGGTGGAACCGGCCCCGCGCGTCGCGACGTGACGCCGGACGCGACGCTGGCTATCGCCGACCGGGAAATGCCGGGCTTCGGCGAACAGATGCGCCAGATCAGTCTACACTTTGTCCCGACGGCAATCCTTTCCCGCCAGGTGGGGGTGATCCGCAAACAGGCGCTGATACTGAACCTGCCGGGGCAGCCAAAGTCGATCAAAGAGACGCTGGAAGGATTAAAAGCCGAGGACGGTAGCGTCATCGTGCACGGTATATTTGCAAGTGTACCGTATTGTATACAGCTGCTTGACGGGCCGTATGTGGAAACTGACGACAAAGTGGTAGCAGCATTTCGTCCTAAAAGCGCACGCCGCGAGACAATCTCCTGAAATTTACTAAAATGTGACATTAGCGCCAGCCGCAGTAGCGTGTAAATGGATTTACGATATAGTAATTTTTTCTTTACGATTGCTGTAAAAAATAATCCACAACACATGCACAATGGTTCGCTATGTCACATAACACCCGACCTCTGAATCGACAGGACTACAAAACGCTTACGCTCGCCGCCTTAGGTGGCGCGCTGGAGTTTTACGACTTCATCATCTTTGTCTTCTTCGCCGCCGTGGTGGGGGCGCTCTTCTTCCCGGCGGATATTCCGGAATGGCTGCGTCAGGTGCAAACCTTCGGCATCTTTGCTGCCGGGTATCTGGCACGTCCGCTGGGCGGCATCGTCATGGCTCACTTTGGCGATCTTGTCGGGCGTAAGAAGATGTTTACCCTGAGCATCCTGCTGATGGCGGTGCCGACGCTGGCCATCGGCCTGCTGCCCACCTATGCCTCCATGGGCATTCTCGCCCCGCTATTGCTGCTGCTGATGCGCATTCTTCAGGGCGCGGCCATCGGCGGGGAAGTGCCGGGGGCCTGGGTGTTTGTGGCGGAGCATGTTCCTGCCCGCCGCATCGGGATCGCCTGCGGAACGTTAACGGCGGGGCTGACCGTCGGGATCCTGTTGGGGTCGGTAGTGGCGACGATAGTCAACACCAGCATGACGCAGCAGGCCGTGCACGACTGGGGCTGGCGTGTTCCGTTCCTGCTGGGCGGGGCGTTTGGCCTGGTGGCAATGTACCTGCGCCGCTGGCTGCAGGAGACGCCGATTTTCCTCGAAATGCAGCAGCGTAAAGCGCTGGCGCAGGAGTTGCCGGTCAAAGCCGTTGTGGTGCGTCATAAAAAAGCGGTGGTGGTGTCGATGCTGCTCACCTGGCTGCTGTCGGCGGGCATCGTGGTGGTGATTTTGATGTCGCCGGTGTGGCTGCAGAAACAGTACGGTTTCGCCCCTGCCGTGACCTTACAGGCAAACAGTATTGCGACAATTATGCTCTGCTTTGGCTGTCTGGCCGCCGGACTAGCGGCGGATCGTTTCGGTGCCAGCCTGACCTTTATTGTCGGCAGCCTGCTGCTGGCCGCGTCGAGCTGGGCGTTCTACCATCTTGCGGGCAGCCATCCTGAACAGCTGTTCCTGCTGTACGGCGTGGTCGGACTGTGCGTGGGCGTCGTGGGGGCTGTGCCTTACGTCATGGTGCGCGCCTTCCCGCCGGAGGTTCGCTTCACCGGGATATCGTTCTCTTATAACGTCGCGTATGCCATTTTCGGCGGGCTGACGCCGATAGTGGTCACGGTCATGATGGGGGTGTCGCCGATGGCGCCTGCCTGGTATGTACTCGCGCTCTCGCTGATGGGGCTGGGATTAGGCGTTTGGCTTCGTCAGGCGGGGGAATATCGTGCCCGCGAGGCGGGCACGACAGAGGGATCAGTGTTTTTCACCAATAGGTAAAATGGTGCGGTCAAACTGTTCGTTCAGCACTTCACCCATTGCCAGGTAGATAGCGCTTGCGCCGCACACCAGGCCAATCCAGCCTGCTACGTGAACGATGCCTTCGTTATCCGCCAGGTGGCCAATTGCCAGCAGAGCGAACAGTACGGTCAGGCTCAGGAAGACGAACTGCAGCGCGCGGTTGCCTTTCAGGGTGCCGAAGAACATGAACAGGGTAAAGACGCCCCACAGGCCCAGATAGACGCCCAGGAAGTGGGCGTTTGCCGCGTCTGCCAGGCCCATTTTAGGCATCAGCAGGATGGCGACCAGGGTCAGCCAGAACGAGCCGTAAGAGGTGAAAGCAGTTAAGCCGAAGGTGTTGCCTTTCTTATATTCCAGCAGGCCCGCGAAGATTTGCGCGATACCGCCGTAAAAAATGCCCATCGCCAGGATTACGCCGTCCATCGGGAACATCCCGATGTTGTGCAGGTTCAGCAGAATGGTGGTCATGCCAAAACCCATCAGGCCCAGCGGAGCCGGATTAGCCAACTTAGTGTTGCCCATAAGTCCTCAAAAAAATCATCATTAAAATGGTGAAATGGTTAAACCCGCGTCAATACTCCCTGACGGGGCGCGGCATCATAATGGGCGGCATCGACGCCGTCTATGATCTCATCAGGGTGAAATTAAAATTTTTTTTATGCTTGCCCCTTGATGGATGCCGTCGCGACCCCATCTTGTAGTCAACCGCAGTGTGTGGACCTGAAAAAAATCAAATCTGGGCAGTTGAAAAAGCACGTTCTGCCCTTATTACAGGTACACAACCACATGTTGACTGAATTTTTAGTGGAGACGTTTAGATGGGTAAAATTATTGGTATCGACCTGGGTACTACCAACTCTTGTGTAGCGATTATGGACGGCACTACTGCACGCGTGCTGGAGAACGCCGAGGGCGATCGCACCACGCCTTCTATCATTGCTTATACCCAGGATGGTGAAACTCTGGTTGGTCAGCCGGCTAAACGTCAGGCAGTGACAAACCCGCAAAACACCCTGTTTGCGATCAAACGCCTGATTGGCCGCCGCTTCCAGGACGAAGAAGTTCAGCGTGACGTTTCTATCATGCCTTACAAAATCATCGCAGCAGATAACGGCGATGCGTGGCTTGATGTGAAAGGCACCAAAACGGCACCACCGCAGATCTCTGCTGAAGTGCTGAAAAAAATGAAGAAAACCGCTGAAGATTACCTGGGTGAGCCGGTAACTGAAGCTGTTATCACCGTTCCTGCTTACTTCAACGATGCTCAGCGTCAGGCAACCAAAGATGCTGGCCGTATCGCAGGTCTGGAAGTAAAACGTATCATCAACGAACCAACCGCAGCGGCGCTGGCTTACGGTCTGGATAAAGAAGTCGGCAACCGTACTATCGCGGTTTACGACCTGGGTGGTGGTACTTTCGATATCTCTATTATCGAAATCGACGAAGTTGACGGCGAAAAAACCTTCGAAGTTCTGGCAACCAACGGTGATACCCACCTGGGTGGTGAAGACTTCGATACCCGTCTGATCAACTACCTCGTTGACGAGTTCAAGAAAGATCAGGGCATTGACCTGCGTAACGACCCGCTGGCGATGCAGCGCCTGAAAGAAGCCGCTGAGAAAGCGAAGATCGAACTGTCTTCTGCTCAGCAGACCGACGTGAACCTGCCGTACATCACCGCAGACGCGACCGGTCCTAAACACATGAACATCAAAGTGACCCGTGCGAAACTGGAAAGCCTGGTAGAAGACCTGGTGAACCGTTCTATCGAGCCGCTGAAAGTTGCACTGCAGGATGCTGGCCTGTCCGTATCTGACATCCAGGACGTTATCCTGGTGGGTGGTCAGACCCGTATGCCAATGGTTCAGAAGAAAGTGGCTGAATTCTTTGGTAAAGAGCCACGTAAAGACGTGAACCCGGACGAAGCGGTAGCTATCGGTGCGGCGGTTCAGGGTGGTGTATTGACCGGTGAAGTGAAAGACGTACTGTTGCTGGACGTTACCCCGCTGTCTCTGGGTATCGAAACTATGGGCGGTGTGATGACTGCGCTCATCAACAAAAACACCACCATCCCAACCAAGCACAGCCAGGTGTTCTCTACCGCTGAAGACAACCAGTCTGCGGTAACCATCCATGTGCTGCAGGGTGAGCGTAAGCGTGCGTCTGATAACAAGTCTCTGGGTCAGTTTAACCTGGACGGCATCAACCCGGCACCGCGCGGCATGCCGCAAATCGAAGTTACCTTCGACATCGATGCTGACGGTATCCTGCACGTGTCTGCGAAAGACAAAAACAGCGGTAAAGAGCAGAAGATCACCATCAAGGCATCTTCTGGCCTGAATGAAGCGGAAATCGAAAAAATGGTTCGCGATGCCGAAGCTAACGCGGAATCCGACCGTAAGTTCGAAGAGCTGGTTCAGACCCGTAACCAGGGTGACCATCTGCTGCACAGCACCCGTAAGCAGGTTGAAGAAGCGGGCGATAAACTGCCAGCGGAAGACAAAACTGCTATCGAAGCTGCACTGACCGCGCTGGAAACGTCTCTGAAAGGCGAAGACAAAGCGGATATCGAAGCGAAGATGCAGGAGCTGGCACAGGCTTCCCAGAAGCTGATGGAAATCGCTCAGCAGCAGCACGCACAGCAGCAGGCAGGCGCTGACGCTTCTGCGAACAACGCGAAAGACGACGACGTTGTCGACGCTGAGTTCGAAGAAGTTAAAGACAAAAAATAATCGCCCTGATGCAGGGTAATTAATCGGCACGGGCGTAGGAGAACTCTCCACGCCCGTGCTCGCATGTTAAGGGGCTTAAAAAAACCAATGGCAAAGCAAGACTATTACGAGATTTTAGGCGTTCCGAAAACTGCGGAAGAGCGTGAAATCAAAAAGGCGTATAAGCGCCTGGCCATGAAATTCCACCCGGACCGTAACCAGGGTGACAAAGAGGCTGAAGCAAAATTTAAAGAGATCAAAGAAGCCTACGAAGTCCTGACCGATGCACAAAAACGTGCGGCCTATGACCAGTACGGCCACGCGGCCTTTGAACAGGGCGGCATGGGCGGCGGTGGATTCGGTGGCGGCGGCTTTGGCGGCGGTGCGGATTTCAGCGACATCTTTGGCGACGTGTTCGGCGATATCTTCGGCGGCGGTCGTGGTCGTCAGCGCGCAGCGCGCGGCGCAGACCTGCGCTACAACATGGATCTCACTCTTGAAGAGGCCGTTCGTGGCGTCACGAAAGAGATCCGTATCCCGACGCTGGAAGAGTGTGACGTTTGCCACGGCAGCGGCGCGAAAGCGGGTACCCAGCCACAGACCTGTCCAACCTGTCATGGCTCCGGCCAGGTACAGATGCGCCAGGGCTTCTTCGCGGTACAGCAGGCCTGTCCGCACTGTCACGGTCGCGGTACGCTGATTAAAGATCCGTGCACCAAGTGTCACGGCCACGGTCGCGTTGAGAAAACCAAAACCCTGTCCGTTAAGATCCCGGCTGGCGTTGATACGGGCGACCGCATCCGTCTGGCGGGTGAGGGCGAAGCAGGCGAGCACGGCGCGCCGGCAGGCGATCTGTACGTTCAGGTTCAGGTGAAGCAGCACGCCATCTTCGAGCGTGAAGGCAATAACCTGTACTGTGAAGTGCCGATCAACTTCGCGATGGCGGCTCTCGGCGGTGAAATCGAAGTGCCGACGCTGGACGGTCGCGTCAATCTGAAAATTCCTGGTGAAACTCAGACCGGCAAGCTGTTCCGCATGCGCGGCAAAGGCGTGAAATCCGTTCGCGGTGGTGCGCAGGGCGACCTGCTGTGCCGCGTCGTCGTGGAAACGCCGGTTGGCCTGAACGACAAGCAGAAACAGCTGTTGAAAGAGCTTCAGGAGAGCTTTGGCGGCCCAACGGGTGAGAAAAACAGCCCGCGCTCCAAAAGCTTCTTTGATGGCGTCAAAAAATTCTTCGATGATTTGACCCGCTAATTCGTTAGCTGTGTCTAACTTCAAAAAGCCCGGAAGCGATTCCGGGCTTTTTTTTGCAGTTATAGATCGGTAAAACTGAGTCTATACCCAATATTAATCTGTTTTTGCCGAGCTATTTGGCTTGGTATTATGGTTTTATCGAGGTATCGTTGTAAAAGAGAGAACAAAAATGAAATTACTACACCGTTTCTTTAGCAGTGAGGCGTCCGGTGGTGTGATCCTGATTATTGCCGCGGCCGCCGCGATGGTGCTGGCTAACCTGGGCATGACCCGCGATCTCTATCACGCATTTCTGGAAACGCCCGTCGAGCTGAAGGTCGGAGCGCTGGAAATTAACAAGAACATGCTGCTGTGGATCAATGATGCGCTAATGGCGGTGTTCTTCCTGCTCGTTGGTCTTGAGGTTAAGCGCGAGCTGGTGCTAGGTTCGCTAGCCAGCCGCCAGCGCGCGGCGTTCCCGGTTATTGCCGCGCTCGGTGGGATGGTCGTTCCAGCGCTGCTCTTTCTCGCATTTACCTGGCAGGATCCTGTCGCGCGTGACGGCTGGGCGATCCCGGCCGCAACGGATATCGCCTTTGCGCTCGGTGTCTTAGCTCTGCTCGGCAGCCGCGTGCCGGTTGCGCTGAAAATCTTCCTGATGGCGCTGGCGATCATTGATGACCTGGGCGCCATTGTGATTATCGCGCTGTTCTACACCAGCGATCTGTCGATCCTGTCCCTGAGCGTGGCCGCCGGGGCGATTGCGGTGTTGGCGGTGCTGAACATCTTCAACGTTCGCCGCATCGGTATCTATATCCTGGTGGGGATGGTGCTGTGGACGGCGGTGCTGAAATCCGGCGTGCACGCCACGCTGGCCGGCGTGATTGTGGGCTTCTTCGTGCCGCTTAAGCCGCAGGACGGTAAGTCACCCGCTAAACAGCTGGAACACGTGCTGCACCCGTGGGTCGCCTTTATGATCCTGCCGCTGTTTGCGTTTGCCAACGCGGGCGTTTCCCTGCAGGGGGTCACGCTGGACGGGCTGACGTCTGTCCTGCCGCTGGGCATTATTGCCGGGCTGTTTATCGGTAAGCCGCTGGGGATCAGCCTCTTCTGCTGGCTGGCGTTGAAGATGAAGCTGGCATCGTTGCCGAACGGTACAACCTTTAGTCAGATCATGGCCGTCGGCATACTGTGCGGTATTGGATTCACCATGTCGATCTTTATCTCGACGCTGGCGTTTGGTGCAAACGCGCCAGAGCTCATCGTCTGGGCGAAGCTCGGCATTCTCATCGGGTCATTACTGGCGGCAGTGATTGGGTATACTTTGTTGAAGGTGAAGTTGTCCCGACAGGCCGTCCAGGCATAACGGAACACCGGGAGAAGGTCACTCTTCTCCCGATACACACTCAGGGAGCGAAGACGCGATGCCTCATTTGAATTACAACCATCTTTACTACTTCTGGCACGTTTACAAACAGGGCTCGGTCGTGGGGGCTGCAGAGGCGCTTTACCTGACGCCGCAAACCATCACCGGGCAAATCAAAGCCCTTGAAGAACGGCTGCAGGGTAAGCTCTTCAAGCGCAAGGGCCGTGGAATTGAGCCCAGCGAACTGGGTGAACTGGTTTTCCGCTATGCGGACAAAATGTTTACCCTGAGCCAGGAGATGCTGGATATCGTCAACTACCGCAAAGAGTCGAACCTGCTCTTTGATGTGGGGGTGGCGGATGCACTATCCAAACGGCTGGTAAGCGGCGTGCTGGATGCCGCTGTGGTAGAGGATGAACAAATCCATCTGCGCTGCTTTGAATCCACCCACGAGATGCTGCTGGAGCAACTGAGCCAGCACAAGCTGGACATGATTATCTCGGATTGCCCCATCGACTCCACGCAGCAGGAGGGGCTGTTCTCGGTGAAAATTGGCGAATGTGGCGTGAGCTTCTGGTGCATCAATCCACCGCCGGAGAAACCTTTCCCGGCCTGTCTGGAAGAGCGTCGCCTGCTGGTGCCGGGCAGGCGTTCCATGCTCGGACGCAAGCTGCTGAACTGGTTTAATTCGCAGGGGCTGAACGTGGAGATCCTCGGTGAGTTCGACGATGCGGCGCTGATGAAAGCCTTTGGCGAAGCGCATAATGCGATCTTCGTGGCGCCAACGCTCTACGCGCACGATCTCTATTCAGACGATAAGATTACGGAGATTGGCAGAGTAGATAACGTGATGGAGGAGTACCACGCCATATTCGCCGAAAGGATGATTCAACACCCGGCGGTGCAGCGAATCTGCAACCGTGACTACTCGGCGCTGTTTACGCCACCGGCATTCTGAAGACATAAAAAAACCCGCGTTAAGCGGGTTCTTTAAACAAGCAACAACAAGTAGCGATTAAGCCAGTTTGTTGATCTGCGCGGTCAGGTTTGCTTTATGACGCGCTGCTTTGTTTTTGTGGATCAGACCTTTAGCAGCCTGACGATCCACGATTGGTTGCATTTCGTTAAATGCGTTCTGCGCTGCAGCTTTGTCGCCAGCTTCGATTGCTGCGTATACTTTCTTGATGAAAGTACGCATCATAGAGCGACGGCTTGCGTTGTGCTTACGAGCCTTTTCAGACTGAACGGCACGTTTCTTAGCTGATTTGATATTAGCCAAGTCCAACTCCCAAATATGTTCTATGTGGACAATTCAAAGGCCGAGGAATATGCCCTCTTTGCCTTCTTTTGTCAATGGATTTGTGCAAATAAGCGCCGTTAATTAGCGACGCTACGTTACGTAGTGATGGCGCAGGATTCTACCAGCTTGTCTTTCGTGAATACAGCCTTTCGGCGTAAAAATCGCAGTTCACGGGCAGATTTTTTCGCTGTGAAAGGTCAGCCTGATGAAATCATTACGGCTTTCTGTTTTGCGCGAACAATCGCCGGTTAACCTTAACCGCTGTACAAGGTATACTTTGGCGATTTTCACTGTTTTGAGCCAGACATGAAGCTGATACGCGGCATACATAATCTCAGCAGAGCGCCACACGGGTGCGTGCTGACCATTGGTAATTTCGACGGCGTGCATCGTGGTCATCAGGCGCTGTTGCAGGGATTGCGTAAAGAAGGGGAGGCCCGTGGCCTGCCCGTTGTGGTGATGATTTTCGAGCCACAGCCGCTGGAGCTGTTCGCGGGCGATAAATCTCCCGCTCGCCTCACTCGCCTGCGCGAAAAGTTGCGCTACCTGGCGGAGTCCGGCGTGGACTACGTATTGTGTGTGCGTTTCGATCGCCGCTTTGCCGCACTGACAGCACAAAATTTTGTCAGCGACCTGCTGGTTAAGCGTCTTGGCGTTCAGTTTCTCGCCGTGGGGGATGATTTCCGCTTTGGCGCTGGTCGTCAGGGCGATTTCTTGCTATTACAGAAGGCTGGTCTGGAGTACGGTTTTGACGTCACCAGCGCGATGACCTTCTGTGAAGGCGGCGTGCGCGTCAGCAGCACGGCGGTGCGGCAGGCGCTGGCTAATGATGAACTGGAGACGGCAGAAAATTTGCTGGGCCATCCGTTCACCATCTCTGGCCGCGTGGTTCATGGCGATGCGCTGGGCCGCACGATTGGTTTCCCGACGGCGAATATACCGCTGCGTCGTCAGGTTTCCCCGGTTAAAGGGGTCTATGCGGTGGAAGTGGCAGGACTGGGCGATAAGTCGTTTTACGGCGTTGCCAACATTGGCACGCGTCCTACCGTTGCCGGTGTGCGTCAACAGCTAGAAGTGCACCTGCTGAACGTTGTAATGGACCTTTATGGTCGCCATATAGATGTAATACTGCGTAAAAAAATACGCAACGAGCAGCGATTTGCTTCGCTGGATGAACTTAAGGCGCAAATCGCGCGAGATGAATTAACGGCCCGCGAGTTTTTTGGGCTTTAGAACCGGCTTAACTGCCTACGTGATAAATACGGAACCGAGAATCTGATGAGTGACTATAAATCAACCCTGAATTTGCCGGAAACAGGGTTCCCGATGCGCGGCGATCTCGCCAAGCGTGAACCGGGAATGCTGGCGCGTTGGACCGATGATGACCTGTACGGCATCATTCGTGCAGCCAAAAAAGGTAAAAAAACCTTCATTCTGCATGATGGCCCTCCATATGCGAATGGCAGCATTCATATTGGTCACTCTGTAAACAAGATTCTGAAAGATATTATCGTGAAGTCCAAAGGACTCGCGGGATTTGACTCGCCTTACGTGCCGGGCTGGGACTGCCACGGTCTGCCGATCGAGCTGAAAGTGGAGCAAGAGTTTGGCAAGCCTGGTGAGAAGTTCACCGCTGCAGAGTTCCGCGCGAAGTGCCGCGAATACGCGGCCACCCAGGTTGAAGGCCAGCGCGCTGACTTTATCCGTCTGGGCGTGCTGGGCGACTGGTCGCACCCGTACCTGACCATGGACTTCAAAACCGAAGCCAACATCATCCGTGCGCTGGGCAAAATCATCGGTAACGGCCACCTGCATAAAGGCGCAAAGCCTGTGCACTGGTGCGTGGACTGCCGTTCTGCGCTGGCAGAAGCGGAAGTGGAATATTACGACAAAACTTCACCTTCTATCGACGTGGCCTTCGAAGCGGTCGATCAGGATGCCATTAAAGGTAAATTCGGTCTGCCTGGCGTTAGCGGCCCGATCTCTCTGGTGATCTGGACCACTACCCCGTGGACGCTGCCAGCCAACCGTGCAATCTCTCTCTCCGGCGAGTTCGAATATGCGCTGGTGCAGATTGATGGCCGCGCGGTTATCCTGGCGAAAGATCTGGTTGAAAGCGTGCTGAAACGCGCGAATATTACCGACTACACCGTGCTGGGCACCGTAAAAGGCGACGCGCTGGAGCTGATGCGCTTCAAACACCCGTTCCTGGACTTCGACGTTCCGGCGATCCTGGGCGACCACGTCACGCTGGACGCGGGTACCGGTGCGGTACATACCGCCGGTGGCCACGGTCCTGACGACTACAACATCAGCCTGAAATACGGCCTGGAAATTGCCAACCCGGTAGGCCCGGACGGGTCTTACCTGCCTGGCACCTACCCGGCGCTGGACGGTATCAACGTCTTCAAAGCCAACGACATCATCGTTGACATGCTGCGCACCAGCGGCGCGCTGCTGCACGTTGAGAAAATGCAGCACAGCTATCCGTGCTGCTGGCGCCACAAGACGCCGATCATCTTCCGTGCGACCCCGCAGTGGTTCGTCAGCATGGATCAAAAAGGCCTGCGCGAGCAGTCACTGAAAGAGATCAAAGGCGTGCAGTGGATCCCGGACTGGGGCCAGGCGCGTATCGAATCCATGGTGGCTAACCGTCCTGACTGGTGTATCTCTCGTCAGCGTACCTGGGGCGTGCCGATGTCGCTGTTCGTGCATAAAGAGACGCATGAGTTGCACCCGAACACCCTGGAACTGATGGAAGAAGTGGCGAAGCGCGTCGAAGTTGACGGCATTCAGGCGTGGTGGGATCTCGACGCCCGCGACATCCTGGGCGCGGACGCGGACAACTATGAGAAAGTGCCAGACACCCTGGACGTGTGGTTCGACTCCGGATCTACTCACGCCTCCGTAGTTGACGTGCGCCCGGAGTTTGCCGGTCACGCGGCCGACATGTATCTGGAAGGTTCCGACCAACACCGCGGCTGGTTCATGTCATCTCTGATGATCTCCACCGCGATGAAAGGTAAAGCGCCTTACCGTCAGGTACTGACCCACGGCTTCACCGTGGATGGTCAGGGCCGTAAGATGTCTAAATCTATCGGCAACACCGTTTCGCCGCAGGACGTGATGAACAAGCTGGGCGCGGACATCCTGCGTCTGTGGGTAGCCTCAACCGACTACACTGGCGAAATGGCGGTGTCTGACGAGATCCTGAAGCGTGCTGCCGACAGCTATCGTCGTATCCGTAACACCGCGCGCTTCCTGCTGGCGAACCTGAACGGGTTCGATCCAGTGAAAGATATGGTGAAACCGGAAGAGATGGTCGTGCTGGACCGCTGGGCGGTAGGCTGCGCGAAAGCGGCGCAGGAAGATATCCTGAAAGCCTATGAGTCTTACGACTTCCACGAAGTGGTGCAGCGCCTGATGCGCTTCTGCTCCATCGAGATGGGCTCGTTCTACCTCGACATCATCAAAGATCGCCAGTACACCGCGAAAGCGGACAGCGTGGCACGCCGTAGCTGCCAGTCCGCGCTGTTCCACATCGCAGAAGCGCTGGTGCGCTGGATGGCGCCGATCATGTCCTTCACCGCGGATGAAATCTGGGGTTATCTGCCGGGCGACCGTGAGAAGTATGTCTTCACCGGCGAGTGGTATGAAGGTCTGTTCGATCTCTCCAGCACCGAAGCAATGAACGATGCCTTCTGGGACGAGCTGCTGAAAGTGCGTGGCGAAGTGAACAAGGTTATCGAGCAGGCGCGTGCGGATAAGAAAGTTGGTGGCTCTCTGGAAGCGGCAGTGACCCTGTACGCCGAACCGGAGCTGGCGGCGAAGCTGACCGCGCTGGGCGATGAATTACGATTTGTCCTGTTGACCTCCGGTGCAAAAGTTGCGGATTATGCCGAGGCTTCTGCTGATGCTCAGCAGAGCGAGTTGCTCAAAGGCCTGAAAGTCGCACTGAGCAAAGCCGAAGGTGAGAAGTGCCCGCGCTGCTGGCATTACACTACCGATATCGGCCAGGTGGCGGAACACGCAGACATCTGCGGACGCTGTGTAAGCAACGTCGCCGGTGACGGCGAAAAACGTAAGTTTGCCTGATGAGTAAAACTCTCTGTTCAACAGGACTGCGCTGGCTGTGGCTGGTTGTGGTGGTGCTGATTATCGATCTGGGCAGCAAGTTCCTGATCCTCCAGAATTTCACTCTGGGGGAGACGGTTTCGCTGTTCCCGTCGCTTAACCTGCACTATGCGCGCAACTACGGCGCGGCGTTTAGCTTCCTTGCCGACAGCGGTGGCTGGCAGCGCTGGTTCTTCGCGGGTATCGCTCTCGGTATCTGCGTGGTACTGGCTGTGCTGATGTACCGCTCGAAGGCCACGCAAAAGCTGAATAACATCGCCTACGCGCTGATCATTGGCGGCGCGCTGGGCAACCTGTTTGACCGCCTGTGGCACGGCTTTGTGGTCGATATGATCGACTTCTACGTCGGCGACTGGCACTTCGCGACCTTTAACCTGGCCGACACCGCCATCTGCATCGGTGCGGCGTTAATCGTGCTGGAAGGCTTCTTGCCTAAACCCGCAGCGAAAGAGCAGGCGTAATTGTCAATGCCGGGTGATGCTCTGCGCCACCCGGCACAACATTAAAGAGCAATGTGTATGTCTAAATCCGTACAGAGCAACAGCGCGGTTCTCGTTCACTTCACGCTGAAGCTGGATGACGGCTCCACGGCTGAATCCACCCGCAATAACGGCAAACCTGCCCTGTTTCGTCTCGGCGATACCTCCCTGTCTGAAGGTCTTGAGCAGCAGCTCCTGGGCCTGAAAGAGGGTGAGAAAAAAGCGTTCTCGCTGGAGCCGGATGCCGCGTTTGGCGTGCCAAGCCCGGACCTGATTCAGTATTTCTCGCGCCGCGAGTTTATGGACGCGGGCGAACCGGAAATCGGGGCGATTATGCTCTTTACCGCTATGGACGGCAGCGAAATGCCTGGCGTGATCCGCGAGATTAACGGCGACTCTATCACCGTTGACTTCAACCATCCGCTTGCCGGGCGTACCGTTCATTTTGATGTTGAAGTGCTGGAGATCGATCCGGCACTGGAGGCCTGAAATGCAGATCCTGTTGGCTAACCCGCGCGGCTTCTGCGCCGGTGTAGACCGCGCTATCAGCATTGTTGAAAACGCGCTGGAGATTTACGGCGCGCCGATCTACGTGCGTCATGAAGTGGTGCATAACCGCTACGTGGTCGACAGCCTGCGCGAGCGCGGTGCTATTTTCATCGAGCAGATCAGCGAAGTGCCGGACGGTGCGATCCTGATCTTCTCCGCGCACGGCGTCTCTCAGGCGGTCCGTAACGAAGCGAAAAGCCGCGATCTGACCGTATTCGATGCCACCTGTCCATTAGTGACAAAAGTGCATATGGAAGTGGCGCGCGCCAGCCGTCGCGGTGAAGAGTCGATTCTGATTGGCCACGCCGGTCACCCGGAAGTTGAAGGCACCATGGGCCAGTACAGCAACCCGGAAGGGGGAATGTACCTGGTGGAGTCGCCGGAAGATGTTCTGACGCTGAACGTGAAAAACGAAGCGCGTCTGTCGTTTATGACCCAGACCACGCTCTCCGTAGACGACACCTCAGACGTGATTGACGCCCTGCGCCAGCGCTTCCCGAAAATCGTCGGGCCGCGTAAGGATGATATCTGCTACGCCACCACTAACCGTCAGGAAGCGGTGCGCGCGCTGGCTGAACAGGCGGACGTGGTGCTGGTTGTCGGCTCTAAAAACTCCTCTAACTCCAACCGTCTGGCCGAACTGGCGCAGCGTATGGGGAAAGCGGCGTTTTTAATCGACGACGCGACGGACATCCAGGAAGCGTGGGTGAAAAATGCGGCCTGCGTTGGCGTTACCGCAGGCGCTTCCGCGCCGGATATCCTCGTGCAAAACGTCATTGCTCGTCTGCAGGAGCTGGGCGGGGGCGAAGCGGTGCCGCTGGAAGGACGCGAAGAGAATATCGTCTTCGAAGTGCCGAAAGAGCTGCGTATCGACGCCCGCGAAGTGGAATAATTTCTTTTCTGATGAAAGGCCAGCACCTCCTGTGCTGGCCTTTTTTTTGCCCCGGACTTTATCGTGACGACAAAATCATGTCTTTTACTGATATCTGAGTCGGTTTCACGTTAAATTCTAATTATTGGTGTTTTCAGTTGGCAGCCTTTACGAAGGCTGGTTAATCTGAAAACGGTTTACATCATTTTAACGTAAGAGAATAACTATGCATGATGCACAGATCCGTGTCGCCATTGCGGGCGCGGGTGGACGTATGGGTCGCCAGCTGATTCAGGCGGCAATACAAATGGATGGCGTGGCACTCGGCGCGGCGCTGGAGCGTGGAGGTTCATCCCTGCTGGGATCCGATGCGGGTGAACTGGCCGGCGCGGGCAAGACAGGTGTTACCGTTCAGAGCAGCCTTGATGCGGTGAAAGATGACTTTGACGTGTTCATCGACTTTACCCGTCCCGAAGGCACCCTGACTCACCTGGCGTTTTGCCGCCAGCACGGTAAAGGGATGGTGATTGGCACCACCGGCTTCGATGATGCGGGTAAACAGGCCATTCAGGATGCAGCCAGCGACATTGCGATTGTCTTTGCCGCGAACTTTAGCGTAGGCGTTAACGTCATGCTGAAGCTGCTGGAAAAGGCGGCGAAGGTGATGGGTGACTACACCGACATAGAGATTATTGAAGCGCACCACCGCCATAAAGTTGATGCTCCATCAGGCACGGCGCTGGCGATGGGCGAAGCGATTGCTTATGCAATGGATAAAGATTTTAAAGACATCGCGGTCTATTCCCGTGAAGGGCATACCGGAGAACGCGTGCCGGGCACCATTGGTTTCGCAACCGTCCGGGCGGGCGATATCGTCGGCGAACACACGGCGATGTTCGCCGATATTGGCGAACGTGTTGAGATTACGCACAAAGCGTCAAGCCGCATGACGTTCGCCAATGGCGCAGTACGCTCCGCATTGTGGCTGAAATCGAAAGAAAAGGGTCTTTTTGATATGCGAGATGTGCTGGATCTCAACAATTTGTAAGCTTTATTACCCATCGTGATGTGGTTGTTGCAGTCGTAATGTATTGATTGCATAGGGCAATAATTTATTGCCCTCTTATTTTATTTGTTTTAGATGGATTTTGATTGTTAATGGTCATAAATCTGAGTTTTATGCCATTATTATGTGAATTGAATGTAAATTTTGACCATTTGGTCCACTTTTTGTTGCTCTCGTCTCTTAATTTCCATAAAACCTACCGCGCAAGCGTTTTCCAGGATGATTTACCTGATCTTTTTGCCCATTAAATCCCATTCAAGCCGCCAGTCATGCAAAAGAGTAAACAAAATATCCGTTTTAAGTTGACTTTTACCCACCAAATCTCCAGAATGCCGCCGTTTGCCAAAAATCCGCTGGCAACACATTTGCATTGATCTATGACATAGTCATGAATTAATATGCAAATAAAGTGAGTGAATATTCTCTGGAGGGTGTTTTGATTAAGTCAGCGCTATTGGTTCTGGAAGACGGAACCCAGTTTATCGGTCGGGCCATAGGGGCAACGGGTTCGGCGGTTGGGGAAGTCGTTTTCAATACTTCAATGACCGGTTATCAAGAAATCCTCACTGATCCTTCCTATTCTCGCCAAATCGTTACTCTTACTTATCCTCATATCGGCAATGTCGGCACCAATGCGGCTGACGAAGAATCCTCTCAGGTACATGCGCAAGGCCTGGTCATTCGTGACCTGCCGCTGATTGCCAGTAACTTCCGCAACACCGAAGATCTTTCTTCTTACCTGAAGCGCCATAATATTGTGGCGATTGCCGATATCGATACCCGCAAGCTGACGCGTCTGCTGCGTGAGAAGGGTGCACAGAACGGCTGCATCATCGCAGGGGATAACCTCGACGCGACGCTGGCGCTGGAAAAAGCGAAAGCCTTCCCGGGCCTGAACGGCATGGACCTGGCGAAAGAAGTGACTACCGCCGAAGCCTACAGCTGGACGCAGGGGAGCTGGACGCTGGAAGGCGACCTGCCGGAAGCGAAAAAAGAGAGCGAACTGCCGTTCCACGTGGTGGCCTATGATTTTGGTGCCAAGCGCAACATCCTGCGCATGCTGGTTGACCGCGGCTGCCGCCTGACGGTGGTACCGGCGAAAACCTCCGCTGAGGAGGTGCTGAAGATGAACCCGGACGGCATCTTCCTCTCTAACGGCCCAGGCGACCCGGCACCGTGCGATTACGCTATCGACGCCATCAAGTCCTTCCTGGAAACCGACATCCCGGTATTCGGCATCTGCCTCGGCCATCAGCTGCTGGCGCTGGCGAGCGGTGCGAACACCGTCAAGATGAAGTTCGGCCACCACGGTGGTAACCACCCGGTAAAAGACATTGATAACAATACGGTGATGATTACCGCGCAGAACCACGGTTTCGCCGTCGATGAAGCCTCTATGCCGGCTAACCTGCGCGTGACGCACAAATCACTGTTCGATGGCACCTTGCAGGGTATCCACCGTACCGATAAGCCAGCGTTCAGCTTCCAGGGCCACCCGGAAGCCAGCCCGGGCCCGCACGACGCCGCGCCGCTGTTCGATCACTTCATCGAACTTATCGAGCAATACCGTAAGACCGCTAAATAATCAGGAGCCGAGAAGACCATGCCAAAACGTACAGACATAAAAAGCATCCTGATCCTTGGCGCTGGCCCGATCGTCATCGGCCAGGCCTGCGAATTCGACTACTCCGGCGCGCAGGCGTGTAAAGCGCTGCGCGAAGAGGGTTACCGCGTTATCCTGGTGAACTCTAACCCGGCGACCATCATGACCGACCCGGAAATGGCGGATGCCACCTACATCGAGCCGATTCACTGGGAAGTGGTACGTAAAATCATCGAGAAAGAGCGTCCGGACGCGGTGCTGCCAACCATGGGCGGCCAGACGGCGCTGAACTGCGCGCTGGAGCTGGAGCGTCAGGGCGTGCTGGCTGAATTTGGCGTCACCATGATTGGTGCGACCGCCGACGCGATTGATAAAGCAGAAGACCGTCGCCGCTTTGACGTGGCGATGAAGAAAATCGGCCTCGACACCGCGCGCTCCGGTATTGCGCATAACATGGAAGAGGCGCTGGCCGTTGCGGCTGAAGTGGGCTATCCGTGCATCATCCGTCCATCGTTCACCATGGGCGGCACCGGTGGCGGTATCGCCTACAACCGCGAAGAGTTCGAAGAGATTTGCGAGCGCGGTCTGGATCTCTCCCCAACCAAAGAGCTGCTGATTGATGAATCGCTGATTGGCTGGAAAGAGTACGAGATGGAAGTGGTGCGTGATAAAAACGACAACTGCATCATCGTCTGCTCCATCGAAAACTTCGATGCGATGGGTATCCACACCGGCGACTCCATCACCGTTGCGCCAGCCCAGACGCTGACCGACAAAGAGTATCAAATCATGCGTAACGCCTCGATGGCGGTACTGCGTGAAATCGGCGTGGAAACCGGCGGTTCTAACGTGCAGTTCTCGGTGAACCCGAAAACCGGCCGTCTGATTGTTATCGAAATGAACCCGCGCGTCTCCCGCTCCTCCGCGCTGGCCTCCAAAGCCACCGGCTTCCCGATTGCGAAAGTGGCGGCGAAGCTGGCAGTGGGTTACACCCTCGACGAGCTGATGAACGACATCACCGGTGGCCGCACGCCTGCGTCCTTCGAGCCGTCCATCGACTACGTTGTGACTAAAATTCCTCGCTTTAACTTCGAGAAATTCGCGGGCGCGAACGACCGTCTGACGACCCAGATGAAATCTGTGGGTGAAGTGATGGCGATTGGCCGCACGCAGCAGGAATCCCTGCAAAAAGCGCTGCGCGGTCTGGAAGTGGGCGCCACCGGCTTTGACCCGAAAGTGAGCCTGGACGATCCGGAAGCGCTGACCAAAATCCGCCGCGAGCTGAAAGACGCGGGCGCAGAGCGTATCTGGTACATCGCCGATGCCTTCCGCGCGGGCCTGTCCGTCGACGGCGTATTTAACCTGACCAACATCGACCGCTGGTTCCTGGTGCAGATTGAAGAGCTGGTGCGTCTGGAAGAGAAAGTGGCGGAGCTGGGTATCAACGGCCTGGACGCAGACTTCCTGCGCATGCTGAAGCGTAAAGGCTTCGCCGATGCGCGTCTGGCTAAGCTGGCGGGCGTGCGCGAAGCGGAAATCCGCAAGCTGCGCGACCAGTATGACCTGCACCCGGTTTACAAGCGCGTGGACACCTGTGCAGCAGAGTTCTCGACCGATACCGCGTACATGTACTCCACCTATGAAGACGAGTGCGAAGCGAACCCGTCCGTCGACCGCGACAAGATTATGGTGCTGGGCGGCGGTCCAAACCGTATCGGCCAGGGCATCGAGTTCGACTACTGCTGCGTACACGCCTCGCTGGCGCTGCGCGAAGACGGGTACGAGACCATCATGGTCAACTGTAACCCGGAAACCGTTTCTACCGACTACGACACCTCCGATCGCCTCTACTTCGAGCCGGTTACCCTGGAAGACGTGCTGGAAATCGTGCGCATCGAGAAGCCAAAAGGCGTTATCGTGCAGTACGGCGGTCAGACCCCGCTGAAGCTGGCGCGCGCGCTGGAAGCCGCAGGCGTACCGGTTATCGGTACCAGCCCGGACGCGATTGACCGCGCGGAAGACCGTGAGCGTTTCCAGCAGGCGGTTGACCGTCTCAAGCTGAAACAGCCGGCGAACGCCACCGTGACCGCCATTGAAATGGCCGTTGAGAAGGCGAAGGAGATTGGCTACCCGCTGGTGGTGCGTCCTTCCTACGTCCTGGGCGGCCGCGCGATGGAAATCGTCTACGACGAAGCCGACCTGCGTCGCTACTTCCAGACGGCGGTGAGCGTTTCCAACGATGCGCCAGTACTGCTTGACCGCTTCCTCGACGACGCGGTTGAGGTGGACGTTGACGCCATCTGCGACGGCGAAATGGTGCTGATTGGCGGCATCATGGAGCACATCGAGCAGGCTGGCGTGCACTCCGGCGACTCCGCCTGTTCTCTGCCGGCCTACACGCTGAGCCAGGAAATTCAGGACGTGATGCGCCAGCAGGTGCAGAAGCTGGCCTTTGAGCTGCAGGTTCGTGGCCTGATGAACGTTCAGTTCGCGGTGAAAGACAACGAAGTTTATCTGATTGAAGTCAACCCGCGTGCGGCGCGTACCGTACCGTTCGTCTCTAAAGCGACCGGTATTCCGCTGGCGAAAGTGGCGGCGCGCGTAATGGCTGGCCAGACGCTGGCGCAGCAGGGCGTAACCAAAGAGATCATCCCGCCGTATTACTCGGTGAAAGAGGTGGTGCTGCCGTTCAACAAATTCCCGGGCGTTGACCCGCTGTTAGGGCCAGAGATGCGCTCAACCGGGGAAGTGATGGGCGTGGGCCGCACCTTCGCAGAAGCGTTTGCCAAGGCGCAGCTGGGCAGCAGCTCTACCATGAGAAAATCGGGCCGTGCGCTGCTCTCCGTTCGCGAAGGCGATAAAGAGCGCGTGGTTGACCTGGCCGCCAAGCTGCTGAAACAGGGCTTTGAGCTGGACGCAACCCACGGTACGGCGATTGTGCTGGGTGAAGCCGGTATTAACCCGCGTCTGGTGAACAAAGTGCATGAAGGTCGTCCGCACATTCAGGATCGTATCAAGAATGGCGAATATACCTACATCATCAACACCACCGCAGGACGCCAGGCGATTGAAGACTCCAAGCTGATTCGCCGCAGCGCGCTGCAATACAAAGTGCACTACGACACCACACTGAACGGCGGTTTCGCAACAGCGATGGCGCTGAATGCGGATGCTACCGAAAAGGTGATTTCGGTGCAGGAAATGCACGCGCAGATTAGCAAGTAACCCCCATTGCCCGGTACCGTTCGGTTACCGGGCAATTTTCCCATCTTAAGAACCTTCTGGTTTTTCATCCGCTTTCAGTCAGTTAGCCTAAAATAGTTAGGTCGATAACGAAAATTCAACTGAGAGCAGGGGAAAACACCATGCAAAATAAATTACTGATCGCTTCCGTTCTGGCTGCCACCGCAATGTTTACCGTCGCGGGCTGTTCGTCCAATCAGGCCGTAAAAACCACCGATGGCAAAACGATTGTCACCGACGGGAAACCGCAGGTGGATGACGATACCGGCCTGGTGTCGTACAAAAACGCCGAAACCGGTCAAACTGAACAGATTAATCGCGACCAGGTGAAATCCATGGGCGAGCTGGATAACTAATTCAGAATTCTGACGTAAGCCCGTCAATAATATTCACTATTAGCCTGTTGAATTACTGACTACACTCTTTTGTTAAAAGAAGGCAGTAACAACAGGCTAATCAATGATTCTTATAATTTATGCCCATCCCTATCCGCAGCACTCGCATGCGAATAAGCGGATGCTTGAGCAGGTAAGGACGCTGGATAACGTAGAGATACGTTCCCTCTATCAACTCTATCCCGATTTTAATATCGATATCGCCGCTGAACAGGAGGCGCTCTCCCGTGCCGATCTGATCGTCTGGCAACATCCTATGCAGTGGTACAGCACGCCGCCGCTCCTGAAGCTGTGGATTGATAAAGTCTTCTCCCACGGCTGGGCGTATGGTCACAACGGCCATGCGCTAAAAGGCAAAAGCCTGATGTGGGCGGTCACTACGGGCGGAGGAGAAAGCCACTTTGATATTGGTACCTTCCCGGGGTTTGACGTCCTGGCGCAGCCGCTGCAGGCTACGGCGCTTTACTGTGGGCTGAACTGGCTCCCGCCTTTTGCGATGCATTGCACCTTTGTTTGCGACGATGAAACGCTGCAGGCGCAGGCTCGCCATTATAAACAACGCTTGCTTGAGTGGCAGGAGACGCATCATGGATAGCCATACGCTGATACAGGCGCTGATTTATCTCGGCGCGGCGGCGCTGATTGTGCCGGTGGCGGTACGTCTGGGGCTGGGGTCGGTTCTCGGCTACCTGATTGCGGGCTGCGTCATTGGGCCCTGGGGCTTTCGACTGGTAACGGATGCGGAGGCGATCCTCCATTTCGCTGAAATTGGCGTCGTGCTGATGCTGTTTGTGATTGGTCTGGAGCTGGATCCGCAGAGGTTATGGAAACTTCGCGCCTCGGTATTTGGCGGAGGCGCGCTGCAGATGGTGGCCTGCGGCCTGCTGCTCGGTGGGTTCTGCATCCTGTTGGGCATGGACTGGAAAGTGGCGGAGCTTATCGGCATGACGCTGGCGCTCTCCTCGACGGCCATCGCCATGCAGGCGATGAACGAGCGAAATCTGACGGTCTCGCAGATGGGACGCAGTGCGTTCTCGGTGCTGCTGTTCCAGGATATCGCCGCTATTCCGCTGGTGGCGATGATCCCGCTGCTGGCGGCAAGCGGCTCGTCCACAACGCTGGGGGCGTTTGCGCTGTCGGCATTAAAAGTCGTGGGGGCGCTGGCGCTGGTGGTCCTGCTTGGCCGCTACGTGACCCGCCCGTTACTGCGGTTTGTTGCCCGTTCAGGCCTGCGCGAAGTGTTCAGCGCCGTGGCGCTGTTCCTGGTGTTTGGCTTTGGTTTGCTGCTGGAGGAAGCCGGGCTGTCGATGGCGATGGGGGCGTTCCTCGCAGGCGTTCTGCTGGCGAGCTCTGAATATCGTCACGCGCTGGAAAGCGATATCGAGCCGTTCAAAGGGCTGCTGCTGGGGCTGTTTTTCATCGGCGTGGGGATGTCCGTCGACTTCGGCACGCTGGTCACGCACCCGCTGCGGATCGTCATCCTGCTCGTCGGTTTCCTGATCATTAAAATGGCGATGCTGTGGCTGATTGCGCGTCCATTGAAGGTGCCGAACAAGCAGCGCCGCTGGTTTGCCGTACTGCTGGGTCAGGGGAGCGAATTTGCGTTTGTGGTCTTTGGCGCCGCGCAGATGGCAAACGTTCTCGACCCAGAGTGGGCGAAAGCGCTGACGCTGGCGGTCGCGCTGTCGATGGCGGCAACGCCTGTTCTACTGGTGGTGCTGACGCGTCTGGAAAAATCAGGCAGCGAGCAGGAGCGCGAAGCCGACGAGATCGATGAGGAGCAGCCGCGCGTCATCATCGCCGGATTTGGTCGCTACGGGCAGATCGTTGGCCGTCTGTTGCTGTCCAGCGGGGTGAAAATGGTGATTCTCGATCACGATCCTGACCATGTCGATACCCTGCGTAAATTTGATATGAAGGTGTTTTACGGCGATGCGACTCGCGTCGATCTGCTGGAATCCGCCGGGGCGGCAAAAGCCGAGGTATTGATTAACGCCATTGATGATCCTGAGACCAGCATGCAGATGGTGGAGCTGGTAAAAGAGCATTTTCCGGGGCTGACCATTATCTCCCGCGCGCGCGATGTGGATCATTACATCCGGCTGCGTCAGGCGGGCGTAGAGGCGCCGGAGCGTGAAACGTTCGAAGGCGCGCTGAAGTCTGGCCGCCTGGCGCTGGAGAATCTGGGGCTCGGCGCGTATGAAGCGCGCGAACGTGCGGACCTGTTCCGCCGCTTTAACACCGGGATGGTGGAAGAGATGGCGGCGATGGCCGGCAGTACGGCCACGGAGCGTGCGGCGGTGTTTAAACGCACCAGCGCCATGCTGACAGAAATCATTAACGAGGACCGCAATCACCTGTCGCTGATCCAACGTCATGGCTGGCAGGGCACGGAAGAGGGCAAGCATACCGGCGATCCGGCTGACGAGCCCGAGAGTAAACCTTCCGCGTGAAGTGGAGTTGCCAGCAATAATAAAAAATTTCTGTATCTTTACTCTGCCGCCAGTCGACGAAAGATTAAGCTTTCCGTATAGTGGCGGCAATTTTTTGCATCCGGGAAATTTTCAATGATCAGTCTGATTGCAGCGCTGGCGGTGGACCGCGTTATCGGTATGGAAAATGCCATGCCGTGGAACCTGCCTGCCGATCTCGCATGGTTTAAACGTACTACGTTAAACAAGCCGGTAGTGATGGGCCGCCTGACCTGGGAGTCGATTGGTCGTCCATTGCCGGGCCGTAAGAATATCGTTATCAGTAGCCAGCCGGGCACTGACGATCGCGTCGAATGGGTTAAGTCCGTTGATGAAGCGATTGCCGCCTGCGGTGACGCCGAAGAGATCATGGTGATCGGCGGCGGCCGCGTGTATGAGCAGTTCCTGCCAAAAGCGCAGAAGCTGTATCTGACCCACATTGATGCGGAAGTGGAAGGGGACACCCATTTCCCGGATTACGATCCGGACGAGTGGGAATCGGTATTCAGCGAGTTCCACGACGCGGATGCACAGAACTCCCACAGCTACTGCTTCGAGATTCTGGAACGTCGTTAAGTGATGTCCCTCTCCCGCCCGGGAGAGGGAATGATTCAGGAGGCAACGGCCTCACTTTCCCCTAAGTCCAGCTGTCGGTTGGACGGCTGAACAAAGTAAGTTTTATCTTCCCAGCGTAAGCAGGTCAACTCTCCGCCCCAGCAGCATCCGGTATCCAGACCGTAGATCCCGTCCGGCGTGCCTTTTCCTTCCAGCGCAGCCCAGTGGCCAAAGACGACGTTGTACTCGCTTGTCACGGGTCCAGGAATGGCAAACCACGGTTTGAGCGGGGCAGGCGCGCTTTCCGGCGTCTCTTTGGAATACATGTCCAGCTGCCCGTTCGGGAAGCAGAAACGCATGCGCGTAAAAGCGTTGGTAATAAAACGCAGGCGGGCCAGACCGCTGAGATCCTCGCTCCAGTGATTCGGCATATCGCCATACATGGCATCAAGGAAGAAGGGGTACGAGTCGCTCGCCAGCACCGCCTCAACGTCACGCGCGCAGGTTTTAGCCGTCTCAAGATCCCATTGCGGGGTGATCCCGGCATGAGCCATGACCAGCTTTTTCTCCTCATCGACCTGCAGTAAAGGCTGGCGGCGCAGCCAGTTAATCAGTTCGTCCGCGTCTGGCGCATCCAGCAGGGGAGAGAGGCGATCTTTAGGTTTGTTGCGGCTGATCCCGGCAAATACGGCCAACAGGTGAAGATCGTGATTGCCCAGCACCATGCGCACGCTGTCGCCCAGAGATTTGACGAAACGTAAAACCTCAAGCGAGCCCGGGCCACGCGCGACTAAATCGCCCGTCAGCCAGAGCGTGTCCTGTCCTGGCGTAAAGTCGACCTGTTTTAACAATGCGATCAGTTCATCGTAGCAACCGTGAACGTCGCCAATCAGATATGTAGACATTAGATTAATGAATGAGTGTGGTTACGGCGAGACGGAACACAGGAATAGCAACGCGGAACACATTGCCATCGACGTCGACCATTTCATAATGGCCTTGCATGGTACCCAGCGGCGTTTCAATTACCGCGCCGCTGGTGTACTGATACTCTTCGCCAGGGGCGATGTGGGGCTGTTCACCGACCACTCCTTCACCCTGAACTTCAATTTCGCGGCCATTGCCGTTGGTGATAAGCCAGTAGCGCCCGCGCAGCTGCACGGGCATCCGCCCCAGATTGCGAATGGTCACGGTGTAAGCAAAGACAAAACGCTCTTCATCCGGCGAGGATTGCGATTCAACATAGACGCTTTGTACATGGACACATACGCGGGGCGAATCAATCATGGCTTAACTCTCCTTCGGCGGCGCATTTTCGCTGATGTAATTAGCCAGCTTGCAGTACTGCTCTACGGAAATGTTTTCCGCACGCATTGCCGGGTCGATCCCCAGCTCTGCTAACACCTCAACGGTAAACGAATTGCTCAGACTGTTACGGATCGTTTTACGGCGCTGGTTAAAGGCTTCCGTGGTGATGCGGCTCAGTACACGCAGATCTTTAACCGGGTACGGTTTCGTTTTGTGCGGCACAAGGCGCACAACCGCAGAATCTACTTTCGGTGGCGGCGTGAACGCTGATGGCGGTACTTCGAGTACCGGGATCACGTTGCAGTAATATTGTGCCATCACGCTTAAACGACCATACGCTTTACTGTTCGGCCCTGCAACCAGACGGTTAACAACCTCTTTTTGCAACATGAAGTGCATGTCGGCAATGGCATCAGTATAGCTAAAGAGGTGGAACATTAGCGGCGTGGAGATGTTATACGGCAGGTTGCCGAACACGCGCAGCGGCTGGCCCATTTTTTCCGACAGTTCGCCAAAGTTCATGGTCATGGCATCCTGCTGATAGATGGTCAGCTTTGGTCCGAGGAACGGGTGCGTTTGCAGGCGTGCGGCCAGGTCGCGGTCCAGTTCGATAACGGTCAGCTCGTCGAGGCGTTCGCCTACCGGCTCGGTCAGTGCGGCAAGGCCCGGGCCGATTTCGACCATAGCCTGACCCTTCTGCGGATTAATAGCAGAGACGATGCTGTCGATCACGAATTGATCGTTGAGAAAGTTTTGCCCGAAGCGTTTACGGGCTAAGTGGCCCTGATGGACTCGATTAGTCATTGAGTATTAACAATCATTTTGATGGCGAGATTAAGCGCCGTAATAAAACTGCCGACATCCGCTTTCCCCTGGCCTGCCAGATCCAGCGCAGTGCCGTGGTCAACGGACGTTCGAATAAAGGGTAAACCGAGGGTGATATTCACCCCGCGGCCAAAGCCCTGGTATTTTAGCACGGGCAGACCCTGATCGTGGTACATCGCGAGGACGGCGTCGGCATTATCCAGGTATTTTGGCTGGAAAAGGGTGTCCGCAGGCAGCGGCCCGCTGAGATTCATCCCTTTGGCGCGCATTTCTTCAAGCACCGGAATAATGGTGTCGATCTCTTCGGTGCCCATGTGACCCCCTTCACCCGCGTGCGGATTCAGGCCGCAGACCAGAACGTGCGGCCGCTTGATGCCGAACTTCGTTTGCAGGTCGTGATGCAGGATCCCGATGATCTCCCGCAGCAGTTCCGGGGTGATGGCATCAGGAATGGCCTTGATCGGTAGATGGGTGGTCACGAGAGCAACGCGCATCGCTTCCGTCGCCAGCATCATCACCACTTTCGGGCTGTGCGAGCGCTCTTCGAAGAACTCGGTATGCCCGGTAAAAGGGATGCCCGCTTCGTTGATGACGCCCTTATGCACGGGGCCGGTGATCAGAGCGGCAAATTCCCCCTTCAGGCAACCGTCGCAGGCGCGGGCAAGGGTTTCCACGACGTAGTGGCCATTTTCCGTGCTGAGCTGGCCTGGAATAACGGGTGTACGAAGGGGAACAGAAAGAAGAGTGAGCGTACCGGCCTGCTGTGGTGCGGGCTGTTGGCCTTCAACGTAAGGGATGAGCGTTAAGGGCAGACCGAGCAGATTCGCCCGGTCTTGTAACAGTGTTGCATCCGCGCAGACAACCAATTCTACTGGCCAGCTGCGCTGGGCGAGCTGGACAACGAGGTCAGGCCCAATCCCGGCAGGTTCGCCGGGAGTGATAACAACACGATGCTGTTTCATTAGTTGCTCAGGACTTTCACGTAAGCACTGGCGCGCTGTTCCTGCATCCAGGTTGCCGCTTCTTCGGAGAACTTACGGTTAAACAGCATACGATAGGCTCTGTCTTTCTGCGCCGCATCCGTTTTGTCCACGTTGCGGGTGTCCATCAGCTCGATCAGATGCCAGCCAAATGAAGAGTGAACCGGGGCACTGATCTGGCCTTTATTCAGTTTCATCAGCGCATCGCGGAAGGCAGGATCGTAAATGTCCGCAGCCGCCCAGCCCAGATCGCCGCCCTGGTTCGCAGAGCCAGGATCCTGAGAGAACTCTTTCGCTGCATTGGCAAACGACGTTTTACCGCTCTTAATATCTGCGGCAATTTGCTCCAGCTTCGCACGCGCCTGATCGTCAGTCATGATCGGTGACGGCTTCAGCAGAATGTGGCGGGCGTGAACTTCAGTCACGGAGATATTCTGGCTCTGACCGCGCAGATCGTTCACTTTCAGAATGTGGAAGCCCACCCCTGAACGGATTGGACCGACGATATCGCCTTTCTTCGCCGTGCTCAGCGCCTGAGCAAAGATAGATGGCAGCTCCTGGATACGTCCCCAGCCCATCTGACCGCCTTTCAGGGCCTGTTGGTCAGCAGAGTAGGTGATAGCCAGCTTGCCAAAGTCGCCGCCGTTACGCGCCTGGTCGACAATTGAACGTGCCTGACTTTCTGCTTCAGCAGCCTGATCTGACGTTGGGTTCTCTGGCAGTGGGATCAGAATGTGGCTCAGGTTCAGCTCTGTGCTCGCATCGTTCTGGTTGCCCACCTGTTTTGCCAGCGCATCCACTTCCTGAGGCAGGATGGTGACGCGGCGACGGACTTCATTATTACGCACTTCTGAAATCAGCATCTCTTTACGGATCTGGTTACGGTAGGTAGCGTAGCTGATGCCGTCATAGGCCAGACGGCTGCGCATCTGGTCCGGCGACATGTTGTTCTGCTTTGCAATGTTAGCGATAGCCTGATCAAGCTGCTCGTCGGTCACCTTCACGCCCATTTTTTGACCCATCTGCAGGATAATCTGATCCATGATCAGACGCTCCAGGATCTGGTGGCGCAGCGTGGCGTCATCCGGAAGTTGCTGACCCGCTTCGCCCGAATTGAGCTTCACGGATTTCATCAGACCATCAACGTCACTTTCGAGCACGACGCCGTTGTTAACGACAGCGGCGACCTTATCAACAACCTGGGGGGCCGCGAAGCTGGTATTCGCAACCATAGCGACACCAAGCAGCAGCGTTTTCCAGTTCTTCATACTTTTTCCATTTCAATTAACCGCAAAGCGGATTACGTTGTAAATCAAGCACATTACAAAGAACTACTGTACGGCAGAATGTTCGAACGCAGCATCTGATGCGTGCCCAGGCCGTAGTTGGAGCTCAGGCCGCGCAGTTCGACATTAAAGCCAATCACGTTATCGTATTTGCTCTGATTGTTTACAGTGTCCCAGCCGTTAAGCTTACGCTCGTAACCGACGCGCAGCGCGTAACAGCAGGAGTTATATTGCAGACCAACCATCTGGTCCGCTGGCTTATTCGCGTTGGTGTCAAAGTAGTAAGCGCCTACGATTGACCAGCGGTCGGCGATAGGCCAGCTTGCTGCACCACCAACCTGCGAGATGCCGTCTTTATACTGTTCTGCGCCTGCATAAGAAGGCAATGTTGCCTGAATATATTCCGGGCTGGCATAACGATACGTCAACTGTACCATGCGGTCTTCATCGCGACGGTACTCAATAGCGGCACTGCTTGTGGCGATATTATCGAGGCGAGTGTCATATTGCACACCACCACGCAGGCCCCAACGGTCAGTCATGCGCCAGTACGTGTCTCCCGCCCATACCAGCGATCCCGTTTTGTTGTCTTTCTCCCACTGAATGTTGTCATCACCGGTACGTGACTCGGTGAAATAGTAGATTTGACCAACAGAAACGTTAAAACGTTCAACGGCGGCATCATCATAAACGCGTGTTGTGACGCCGGTCGTTAACTGGTTAGCGGAGGCGATACGGTCCAGACCGCCGTAAGTACGATCGCGGAACAGGCCGCTGTAGTCAGACTGCAGTAAAGACGAGTCGTAGTTTTGAATCTTGCTCTGATCGCGATATGGCACGTACAAATACTGCATACGCGGTTCAAGCGTCTGGGTATAACCATCCGCCAGCAGGCCCATATCACGCTCGAAGATCAGCTTCCCGTCCATTTTGAACTGCGGGAGCGTTCGGTTAACCGACTCTTCCAGATGCGCATTGTTCGTGGTGTTGTAATTATCAATATTTTTTTGCTGATAGTGCGTCGCCATCAGCTTGGCTTCGGTATTCAGGCTTGCCCAGTCGTTAGACCACGGCAGATTGATCGTCGGCTCCAGGTGAACACGCGTAGCTTCCGGCATGTCCGAATCCGTGTTCACGAAATGTACCGCCTGAGCGTAAACCCGGGTGTCGAATGGACCTACATTATTCTGATACCAGTTAACGTCCAGCTGCGGCTCTGCACCATAGGTAGGCGTGGACTGGTCAGAGAATACCTGGAACTGTTTGGTTGAGACGGTTGCATCAAAGTTCTGCAACGCATAGCCTACGCTGAACTTCTGCGTGGCATAGCCATCCGTGCTCGAACCGTATTTAGACGAGAAGTCGTTAAAATAAGATGAGTCGCTAACTTTGGTATAGTCAACGTTAAAGCGCCACACCTGATCCATCACTCCGGCATGCTGCCAGTAGAATAGCCAGCGGTGTTTATCGCCTTCTGTAGGGTGCTCATCCTGGAAGACCTTATCCGACGGCAGATAATCCAGCTCCATCAGGCCAGCACCGGCCTGAGTCAGATAGCGGAACTCGTTTTCCCACATGATGTTGCCGCGCTTGTGGATATAGTGCGGCGTGATCGTGGCGTCCATGTTGGGCGCGATGTTCCAGTAATACGGCAGGTAGAACTCAAAGTAGTTCGTGGTGCTGTATTTGGCATTCGGGATCAGGAAGCCCGAGCGACGCTTGTCACCTACGGGAAGCTGGAGATAAGGGCTGTAGAATACCGGCACCGGACCCAGCTTAAAGCGTGCGTTCCAGATCTCTGCGACCTGCTCTTCACGGTCATGGATAACTTCGCTCCCGACCACGCTCCAGGTATTTGAACCCGGCAGACATGATGTAAAGGAGCCATTCTCCAGAATCGTATAGCGGTTTTCACCGCGCTGTTTCATCAGGTCCGCTTTACCGCGTCCCTGGCGACCCACCATCTGGTAATCACCTTCCCAGACGTTAGTATCTTTGGTATTCAGGTTTGACCAGGCTTTCGGACCTTTCAGGATGACCTGATTGTCGTCATAGTGCACATTACCCAGCGCATCCACCGTTCGTACCGGCTCGACCGCGCCTTCCGGCTGCTTCTGGTGCAACTGCACTTCATCAGCCTGCAGGCGGCTATTGCCCTGGTTAATATCCACATTGCCCGTAAACGTGGCATTGTCAGGATAAGTACCTTTGGAGCTATCGGCAGTAATGGTTACCGGCAAGCTATTTGTATCGCCCTCCACCAGTGGGCGATTATAACTTGGGACGCCAAGCATACACTGCGAGGCGAGATCGGCCGCCAGCCCCTGTTGACTGTACAGGGCGGAGCCAATCATTGTGGCCAGGAGGGTGGGGATACGTTTTTTCATACGTTATATTTTATTGTTCCGTCATCAGTGGCTACGGCTTACAAACGCTCAGAGACTATCTTACTCATCAGCGCAGTACCAGCGTTAATCCTGCCCGTTTGCGCGCCAGAGTGTTAGGCTCGCTATCGAATGACGAGTATGATAAAGCAAATTATAGGCGATGTCCTTCAATTGACCGTGGCTTGAACACTGTGATGATGACGTTGCGTCGGCAGGGAATATGACTATCCGGGGAGTATATGCAGTATTGGGGTAAAATAATCGGCGTTGCGTTCGCCATCATCATGGGTGCCGGATTCTGGGGAATTGTGCTTGGGCTTATCATTGGCCATATGTTTGATAAGGCACGCAGCCGCAAAATGGCCTGGTTTGCCAATCAGCGCGAGCGCCAGTCGCTCTTTTTCTCCACCACCTTTGAGGTCATGGGGCACTTAACCAAATCCAAAGGCCGCGTGACCGAAGCGGATATTCAGATTGCCAGCGTTTTTATGGATCGCATGAACCTGCATGGTGAGTCCCGCCTGGCGGCGCAGAATGCGTTTCGCATCGGTAAATCGGATAACTATCCGCTGCGTGAAAAGATGCGCCAGTTCCGCAGCATCTGCTTCGGACGTTTTGATTTAATTCGGATGTTTCTGGAAATCCAAATCCAGGCGGCGTTTGCCGACGGCTCGCTTCACCCCAATGAACGCGATGTCCTGTACGTTATTGCGGAAGAACTGGGTATCTCCCGTATGCAGTTTGACCAGTTCCTGCGCATGATGCAGGGCGGCGCCCAGTTTGGCGGCGGCTATCACCAGCAGTCTTCCGGCGGTGCATGGCAGCAGGCGCAGCGTGGCCCGACGCTGGAAGATGCCTGCAACGTGCTTGGCGTGAAGCCCACGGACGATCAAACCACGATTAAACGTGCCTACCGTAAGCTGATGAGCGAGCATCATCCTGACAAGCTGGTGGCGAAAGGTTTACCGCCGGAAATGATGGAGATGGCGAAGCAAAAAGCGCAGGAAATCCAGAAGGCGTACGAGCTCATTAAAGAGAAGAAAGGTTTCAAATAAGAAAAAGCCCGACAATGTCGGGCTTTTTTTTCAGAAGTCCACCGGGGCCTTAAACGTCATCGCGTTACCGAAAGTAGGGTGGGTGATGGTGAGCGTCTGCGCATGGAGCTGCAGGCGTGGCGCTAACGCCAGGGCCTCTGGCGGGGCGTAGAAGCGGTCACCCAGAATCGGGTGACCCAGGGCAAGCATATGCACGCGCAGCTGGTGTGAACGTCCGGTAATCGGCTTAAGCAAGACGCGCGCGGTGTTATCCGGCGCGTACTCCAGCACTTCATATTCGGTTTGCGCGGCCTTGCCGGTTTCATAACACACCTTCTGCTTTGGCCTGTTCGGCCAGTCGCAAATCAGCGGTAAATCCACCAGCCCTTCCGCCTGCGCCGGGTGGCCCCAGACGCGGGCAACATACTGCTTCTTCGGCTCGCGCTCGCGGAACTGACGCTTCAGCTCGCGCTCCGCTGCTTTATTCAGCGCCACCACAATCACGCCGCTGGTGGCCATGTCCAGGCGATGGACGGACTCGGCCTGCGGATAATCGCGCTGAATGCGCGTCATCACGCTGTCCTTGTGCTCATCCAGACGGCCCGGCACGGACAACAGCCCGCTGGGCTTGTTGACCACCATAATGTGTTCATCCTGATACAAAATGACCAGCCAGGGATCCTGCGGCGGATTATACGGCTCCATCACCATCTTGCGCTCCGTTTACTGATGCGTCACAACGATAAGACGCAGGGCATCCAGACGCCAGCCTGCCTGATTCAGGCTTTCCAGCACCTGCTGACGGTTGCTTTCAATTGCCGCCAGTTCGTCGTCGCGGATGTTCGGGTTGACCGCTTTTAACGCTTCCAGACGGGACAGCTCGGCAGAAAGTTTCTCGTCGGCTTCATTGCGCGCGGCGTCAATCAGGTCTCGGGCCGCTTTTTCGATCTGGATTTCGCCCTGCTGGAGAATGGCGTGCACGTCCTGCTGCACCGCGTTCACCAGCTTGCTGCCGGTATGGCGGTTCACCGCGCTCAGCTGGCGGTTGAAGCTTTCGAACTCCACCTGTCCTGCCAGGTTCGTACCGTTTTTATCCAGCAGCAAACGCACCGGCGTTGGCGGCAGGAAGCGGTTGAGCTGCAGCTGTTTCGGCGCCTGTGCTTCCACAACATAGATCAGCTCCAGCAGCAGCGTGCCTACAGGCAGCGCCTTGTTTTTCAACAGGGAGATGGTGCTGCTGCCGGTATCACCGGAGAGGATCAGATCCAGCCCGTTGCGGATCAGCGGGTGTTCCCAGGTGATGAACTGAGCATCTTCGCGGGACAGCGCCACGTCACGCTCGAAGGTGATGGTACAGCCATCTTCCGGCAGGCCCGGGAAATCGGGCACCAGCATGTGGTCTGACGGGGTTAACACGATCAGGTTCTCGCCACGATCGTCCTGGTTAATTCCGACAATGTCGAACAGGTTCATGGAGAAGCCGATCAGGCTGGTGTCGTCATCTTGTTCTTCAATGCTCTCGGCAAGCGCCTGCGCTTTTTCGCCACCGTTGGAGTGGATCTCCAGCAGGCGGTCGCGCCCCTGTTCAAGCTGCGCCTTCAGCGCTTCATGTTTCTCGCGGCAGGATTTAATCAGATCGTCAAAACCGTCGGTATTTTCCGGCGCGGCCAGGTAACCGATCAGATCGCCGTGTACCTGGTCATAAATGGTGCGGCCCGTTGGGCAGGTATGCTCAAACGCATCCAGACCTTCGTGGAACCAGCGCACCAGTACCGACTGAGCGGTTTTTTCCAGGTACGGCACGTGGATCTGAATATCATGCGCCTGGCCGATACGATCCAGACGGCCGATACGCTGCTCCAGCAGATCCGGGTTGAACGGCAGATCGAACATCACCAGATTGCTGGCGAACTGGAAGTTACGCCCTTCAGAACCGATTTCGGAGCACAGCATCACCTGCGCGCCGCTGTCCTCTTCACTGAACCACGCCGCCGCGCGGTCGCGCTCGACAATGGACATGCCTTCGTGGAACACGGCGGCACGAATGCCTTCGCGCTCGCGCAGAACCTGTTCCAGCTGCAGCGCGGTGGCGGCTTTGGCGCAGATCACCAGCACTTTCTGGGAGCGGTGCGCGGTCAGGTAGCCCATCAGCCACTCCACGCGCGGGTCGAAGTTCCACCAGGTGCCGGTATCGCCTTCAAATTCCTGATAAATCTGTTCCGGGTAGAGCATGTCACGCGCGCGCTCTTCCTGAGTTTTGCGCGCGCCCATAATGCCGGAGACTTTAATCGCCGTCTGATACTGCGTCGGCAGCGGGAGCTTGATGGTGTGCAGTTCGCGTTTAGGGAACCCTTTCACGCCGTTACGGGTGTTGCGGAACAGCACGCGGCTGGTGCCGTGACGGTCCATCAGCATGTCGATCAGCTCTTTACGCGCGGATCCCGCATTCTCGCTGTCGCTGTTCGCGGCCTGCAGCAGCGGCTCGATATCCTGCTCGCCAATCAGATCGCTCAGGGTGTTAAGTTCGTCGTTTGAGAGACGTTTACCCGCCAGCAGCAGCGCGACGGCATCCGCAACCGGACGGTAGTTGTTCTGCTCTTCCACGAACTGAGCGAAGTCGTGGAAACGGTTTGGATCGAGCAGGCGCAGACGGGCGAAGTGACTCTCCAGACCGAGCTGCTCCGGCGTTGCGGTCAGCAGCAGGACGCCGGGCACGCGCTCGGCAAGCTGTTCAATCGCCATATATTCGCGGCTTGGGGCATCTTCGCTCCACACCAGGTGGTGTGCTTCGTCGACGACCATCAGGTCCCATTCGGCATCGCACAGATGCTCAAGGCGCTGCTTGCTGCGGCGCACGAAATCCAGCGAGCAGATTACCAGCTGTTCGGTTTCAAACGGGTTGTCCGCGTCGTGCTGCGCTTCGGCATAGCGCTCGTCGTCGAACAGGGAGAAGCGCAGGTTAAAGCGGCGCAGCATCTCCACCAGCCACTGGTGTTGCAGCGTTTCCGGCACCACAATCAGCACGCGCTCGGCTGCGCCGGAGAGCAGTTGCTGGTGCAGAATCATGCCCGCTTCGATGGTTTTACCCAGGCCCACTTCGTCGGCAAGCAGCACGCGGGGCGCATGGCGACGGCCCACGTCATGGGCGATATTCAGCTGGTGGGGGATCAGGCTGGTGCGCTGGCCGCGCAGGCCACTCCACGGCATGCGGTACTGTTCGCTCTGGAACTTACGCGCGCGGTAGCGCAGGGAGAAGCGATCCATACGGTCGATTTGCCCGGCAAACAGACGGTCCTGCGGCTTGCTGAACACCAGTTTGCTGTCGAGCAGCACTTCACGCAGGATGACGTTCGTCTCGTCGGTATCAAGACGCGTTCCGATGTAGGCGAGCAGTCCATTCTCTTCTTTTACGTCTTCAACCTTTAGCTGCCAGCCTTCGTGGCTGGTCACGGTGTCGCCCGGATTGAACATTACGCGGGTCACAGGGGAGTCATTGCGGGCGTACAGGCGGTTTTCACCGGTAGCAGGGAAGAGGAGGGTAACCATGCGCGCATCAACGGCAACGACGGTTCCTAATCCAAGTTCGCTTTCTGTATCGCTGATCCAGCGTTGACCAAGTGTAAAAGGCATAGTTGTTCGGCTCTAATCTTTAATTGCAGGCAATAGTTCGACCCCCGTCAAAAAAGACGGTCATCGAAAAATGGGTCCGGGAATGGAAAGGGCGCTATGGTACTGGATGGCAGCCATTTCGTCACGCGTCAAAATAGGCCAAGTTGCCCTGTCACAAGTGTAGCAAAATCGTCGTCGATGAACGGTAAAATTCCCTCCGCAACCGGCTGAAGCTGGCGGGTCAGGTAGTGATCGTAATCGAGAGACGACTGCTGGTAATCAACGGGCTCCGGCCCGTTCGTTGTCCAGACGTATTTTATCGTCCCCCGGTTCTGATACTGCGGCGCGCGGCCCCGGCGTACATTCTCTTCGTCCGCCAGGCGCGCGGCGCGCACGTGGGGCGGGACGTTGCGCTGGTACTCCGCCAGCGGGCGGCGCAGGCGCTTGCGATACACCAGCTGGTCATCCAGCTCGCCGGCCATCAGGCTGGCGATGGTTTCGCGGATGTAGTCCTGATAGGGCTCGTTGCGGAAGATCCGCAGATAGAGCGTCTGCTGGAACTGCTGGGCCAGCGGCGTCCAGTCAGTGCGCACCGTCTCGAGGCCTTTAAAGACCATTCTCTGCTTTTCACCCTCCTGGATCAGCCCGGCGTAGCGCTTCTTGCTGCCCTGGTCAGTACCGCGGATGGTGGGCATTAAAAAGCGGGCAAAATGGGTTTCAAATTCCAGTTCTAATGCGCTGGTTAACCGCTCTTTTTGCAAATGTTCCTGCCACCAGTCGTTTACGAAGGCCACCAGTTCTTTGCCGATTCGTGAGGCGTCGTCTTCTGAATGTGCGCCCTTAAGCCACACAAAGGTTGAATCCGTGTCGCCGTAGATAACGTCATAGCCCCGGGATTCAATCAGCGCTTTGGTCTGACGCATGATGTCGTGTCCGCGCATGGTGATGGACGACGCCAGACGCGGATCGAAGAAGCGGCAGGCGCTGGTACCCAGCACGCCGTAGAAAGCGTTCATAATAATTTTCAGGGCCTGCGAGAGCGGCTTGTTGCCATGACGTTTCGCCTCGTCGCGGCCGTGCCAGATGTTCCCCACAATCTCCGGCAGACAGTGTTTTTCGCGCGAGAAGCGTGCCCCGAGAAAACCTTCGGTGCTGTGCGCGTCGTCTGGCTGCGCCATCCCCTCCACCAGCCCCACCGGGTCAATAAGGAAAGTGCGGATAATTGACGGGTAGAGGCTTTTGTAGTCCAGCACCAGAACCGAGTCATACAGTCCTGGGCGGGAGTCCATCACGTAGCCGCCGGGGCTGGCCTGCGGCGGTACGTCCCCGAGGTTGGGCGCAACATAGCCCGCACGGTGCATTCGTGGGAAATAGAGGTGGCTAAAAGCGGCTACCGAGCCGCCGTGCCTGTCAGCCGCGAGGCCATTTACCGTCGCGCGCTCCAGCAGGAACGGCATGATCTCGGTTTTGTGGAATATCTGCGTCACCAGCTCGCAGTCTTTCAGGTTATAGGTGGCGAGCGCCGGTTTGTCTTCGTTGAAGCGCCGGTCAATCTCGTCCATGCGGTCCCACGGATTGTCGATGGATTTGCCTTCACCGAGCAATTCCTGCGCTACCGCTTCCAGAGAGAAGGAGGAGAAATTCCAGAACGCGGATTTCAGCGCCTCGATGCCGTCGATAATCAGGCGGCCGTTGGCCTGCGCAAAGAACACACCGTTCTTAAAGCCGTGCTCGCGCCACTCCAGCTCCGTATTTCCGCGCCCGAGCATCAGTGGGATGCGATACCGCTCTGCGTGTTTTTGCAGCACGCGCAGGTCAAACTGCACCACGTTCCAGCCGATCAGCACGTCCGGGTCGTGCTCGGCAAACCACTGGTTAAGCTTCTCCAGCAGCTGCGGTCGGCTGTTGACGTACTCAAGCTGAAAATCGAGCGCGGACGCATCGCCGTTCGGCGGTCCGAGCATATAGACAACCCGCTGCCCGCAGCCTTCCAGGCCGATGCAGTACAGTTCGCCGTGGCGGGTGGTTTCGATATCCAGGGAAACCCACTTTAGCGGGGGGCGATAATGCGGATTAGGCTTCAGGCGAGCGTTGATAAGGGTGCCGTTTTGCTCAGCGCCGTCAACCCAGACGGGGGCGGTAATAAACCGCTCCATCAGAAAGCGTTCCGGCGGACGAATGTCCGCTTCGTAGAGCGTCACGCCCGCTTCGCGCAGCAGTTTTTCGTAGCGCATCAGCTGGCGATGGGCGCGGCAGTAAAGGCCATACACCGGCTGACGATGGAAATCTTTTAGCTCAAGAGGCGTGAGACGCCAGCCGTTTTCACCGCGCAGCAGCTGCTTTACCTTCTCGACGTGGCCTTCAGGGATAAACGCCACGGACTCCTGAGGCGGCAGGGTAACGTGCAGCGGGCCGTTATCCGTCGCCAGCCAGAACGCAACCTCGGTGCCCTGAGGGGTATCCCGCCAGTGTCGGGTCAGTAAAAAGCCTTCTTGCGCCTGTGCCACGCCTCTATCCCACAAAACAAAACCAGGCCTGATTATAGCCTGGTTGAATGTTTTATGCTGGGGATATATACAGTTTATTGTCCGTAATAGGCCTTCGCGCCGTGCTTGCGCAGGTAGTGTTTATCCAGCAGGGTTTGCTGCATATCCGGCAACTGCGGTGCCAGCTGGCGGCAGAAGATCCCCATATAGGCGATTTCCTCCAGCACTATTGCGTTATGCACCGCGTCTTGCGCGTTTTTACCCCAGGCAAACGGGCCGTGAGAATGCACCAGTACGCCGGGCATTTGCGCCGCGTCGATCCCCTGTTTTTCAAAGGTTTCGACGATCACGTTCCCGGTTTCCCATTCGTACTCACCGTTAATCTCCGCATCGGTCATCAGACGCGTGCAGGGAATGGTGCCGTAAAAGTAGTCCGCGTGGGTGGTGCCGGTGGCCGGAATGGACTGGCCCGCCTGCGCCCAGATGGTCGCGTGACGCGAATGGGTATGCACGATGCCGCCGATAGTCGGGAAGGACTGATACAGCAGACGGTGGGTGGGCGTATCGGACGACGGCTTTTTGTTACCTTCCACCACTTCACCCGTTTCGATGCTGACCACGACCATATCCTCTGCGGTCATCACCGTGTAATCCACGCCCGAAGGCTTGATCACGAATACCCCTTTTTCCCGGTCAACGGCGCTGACGTTGCCCCAGGTCAGGGTCACCAGGTTATGTTTTGGCAGCGCCAGGTTGGCTTCAAGTACCTGACGTTTGAGATCTTCTAACATCGTTGTCTCCCTGCCCGGCGAGCGCAGCGCCACCGGGCATTACGTACTTAGCGTTTTGAACCGTAATAGACTTCGTTCCAGCGCAGCGCGTCTTTAAAGGCTGGCAGACGGGTGTCGTTATCAATCACGGTCAGCTCGATATCGTGCAGCTCGGCAAACTGGCGCATATCGTTCAGGTCCAGCGCGTGGCTGAAGACGGTGTGGTGCGCGCCACCCGCCAGGATCCACGCCTCTGACGCGGTTGGCAGGTCCGGCTGCGCTTTCCACAGGGCATTGGCGACCGGCAGCTTCGGCAGTGAGTGCGGGGTTTCAACCGCATCGACGCAGTTCACCAGCAGGCGGAAGCGGTCGCCGAGGTCGATCAGGCTGGCGTTGATGGCCGGACCGGTACGGGTGTTGAAGATAAGACGGGCCGGATCCGCTTTGCCGCCAATGCCGAGATACTGCACGTCAAGGATCGGTTTATCTTCAACCGCGATAGAGGGACACACTTCCAGCATGTGCGAGCCGAGCACCAGATCGTTGCCGTTCTCGAAGTGGTAGGTGTAGTCCTCCATAAAGGAGGTGCCGCCCTGCAGACCGGTCGACATCACCTTCATGATGCGAAGCAGAGCGGCAGTTTTCCAGTCGCCTTCACCCGCAAAGCCGTAGCCCTGCTGCATCAGACGTTGTACGGCCAGACCCGGCAGCTGTTTCAGGCCGTGCAGGTCTTCAAATGTAGTGGTAAAGGCATGGAAGCCGCCCTGTTCCAGAAAACGCTTCATGCCCAGCTCAATGCGCGCTGCATCCAGCACGTTCTGGCGCTTGTCGCCGTTAACTTGCGCCGCAGGCGTCAGGCGGTAGCTGCTTTCGTACTCGTCCACCAGCGCGCTCACGTCGCCGTCGCTGATGTCATTCACCACCTGCACCAGGTCGCCCACCGCCCAGGTATTCACGGAGAAGCCGAACTTGATCTGCGCGGCCACTTTATCGCCGTCGGTCACCGCCACTTCACGCATGTTGTCGCCGAAACGCACCACTTTCAGGTGGCGGGTATCCTGCTTAGAGACCGCCTGACGCATCCAGGAGCCGATACGCTGTTGCGCCTTGCCGTCCTGCCAGTGGCCGGTGACCACAGCGTGCTGCTGGCGCATGCGCGCGCCGATGAAGCCGAACTCGCGGCCGCCGTGCGCGGTCTGGTTCAGGTTCATGAAGTCCATGTCGATGCTGTCCCACGGCAGGGAGGCATTGAACTGAGTGTGGAACTGCAGCAGCGGTTTGTTGAGGATTGCCAGGCCGTTGATCCACATTTTGGCCGGTGAGAAGGTGTGCAGCCACACGACCAGGCCGGCGCATTTGTCGTCGTAGTTGGCGTCACGGCAGATATTGGTGATTTCGTCCGGCGTCGTACCCAGCGGCTTCAGCACCAGTTTGCACGGCAGTTTGGCTTCCGCGTTCAGCGCGTTAACCACGTGCTCCGCGTGTTTCGTTACCTGCTGTAGCGCTTCCGGTCCGTACAGATGCTGGCTGCCAATCACAAACCACACTTCATAATTATTAAAAATGGTCATCATCGTGTCCTTAATGGGTCAGGGTTGCCGTAGTGTCCGCGGTGCTTTTGGCCGGGGCGGCGACAGGGAGATAGTGAAGCTCGGCGCTTTTTGCCCATTGCTGGTAGCGCTGATAAAGCTGTTCAAAGCGTTGTGCCTGCTGGACACGCGGCTGGAGCGTGTTTTCGACGGCGCTTGCCATGTGCTGCTGCGCGGTCGGGATATCCGCATGAACGCCTGCGGCCACGGCAGCGAAAATCGCGGCGCCCAGCGCGCAGCACTGATCGGAGGCCACAATCTGCAGCGGACGGTTCAGCACGTCGCAGCAGGCCTGCATAATCACCGGGTTTTTACGGGCGATACCGCCCAGCGCCATCACGTTGTTCACGTCGATGCCCTGTTCGGTGAAGCACTCCATAATGGCGCGCGCGCCGAACGCGGTGGCGGCAATCAGACCGCCGAACAGCGCCGGGGCATCGGTCGCCAGGTTGAGATCGGTAATCACCCCCTTCAGGCGCTGGTTGGCAAACGGCGTGCGGCGACCGTTAAACCAGTCCAGCACCACCGGCAGGTGGTCGAGAGACGGATTTTTTGCCCAGGCTTCGGTGAGCTGCGGCAGGAGCTGTTTTTTGCTCGCGGTAATCTGCGTTTTCAGTTCAGGATGCGCGGCAGCCAGCTGATCCAGCGGCCAGCCGAGCACCCGGCCAAACCAGGCGTAGATATCGCCAAACGCGGACTGCCCCGCTTCGAGGCCGATAAAATCTGGCACCACGCTGCCGTCAACCTGGCCGCAGATCCCTTTCACCGCGCGGTCGCCGACGCTGGCTTTATCTGCCGTCAGAATGTCGCAGGTGGAGGTGCCAATCACTTTCACCAGCGTGTTAGGCTGCGCACCCGCGCCCACGGCACCCATGTGGCAGTCGAACGCGCCGCCGGAAATGGTCACGCTTTGCGGCAGGCCGAGACGCGTCGCCCACTCTTCGCAGAGCGTGCCGACCGGAATATCGGCGGTGAAGGTGTCGGTAAAGAGCGGGTATTTCAGGTTTTTGTTGATGATCGGGTCAAGTTCATCGAAGAACGCAGCCGGAGGAAGACCGCCCCAGCCTTCATGCCACAGGGATTTATGCCCGGCGCTGCAGCGGCCGCGGCGGATATCCTGCGGGCGAGTGGTGCCGGAGAGCAGGGCTGGCACCCAGTCGCACAGCTCAATCCATGATGCCGCGGCCTGGGCGACCGAAGCGTCCGCGCGGGTAACGTGCAGGATTTTGGCCCAGAACCATTCGCTGGAGTAGATGCCGCCGATGTAGCGCGAGTAGTCGGTTTTGCCCGGCTGATGGCATAAGCGGGTGATGGCTTCCGCCTCTTCCACGGCGGTATGGTCTTTCCAAAGCACGAACATGGCGTTCGGGTTGTCGGCAAACTCCGGGCGCAGCGCCAGCACGCGGCCTTCAGCGTCCACCGGGGCTGGCGTTGAACCGGTGCTGTCGACGCCAATCCCCACGACGTCGGCCCGCTGGGCGTCAGTCAGTTCAGCCAGCACGGTTTTGATCGCCGCTTCCATCGATTCAATGTAATCGCGCGGGTGGTGACGGAACTGGTTGTTTGGCGCATCGCAGTAGCGCCCCTCTTGCCAGCGCGGATACCACTCAACGCTGGTTGCTATCTCCTGGCCAGTCGTACAGTCCACTGCCAGCGCGCGAACCGAGTCGCTGCCAAAATCGAGGCCAATTGCAATTGCCATGGTGTTGCTCCATCCGAAACAGGTATGGAAGAACATTAGAGACTGGGGATAAAAATCGTCAGGCAGGATCCGCTAATCTTATGGACTAAATTGCTGTTACGACGGAAAGTGTGACGCCGTGCAAATATTCAATGTGGACATTTCTGCCGCACTTATAGACACTTTTGTTACTGCTTCTCTGCCCGTGCCGGCAGAAAAATCAGGGGAAAAGGCTGAAACATGGCGGACGTAAAAGAGGCGTGATGCTTTTTGGATCTTTTCGCAGGCCATTTTTATACTGCTTTTAACGATATGGACAAATGGTTTCCTTCAGGACCCTTGGGAGAACTGAATCTATGGCCGAACCGCAAAACGATCCCCTGCTGCCGGGATACTCATTTAACGCCCATCTGGTGGCGGGGCTGACGCCAATTGAGGCCGAGGGGTATCTCGATTTTTACGTCGACCGGCCGCTCGGCATGAAAGGGTATATTCTGAACCTGACCGTACGCGGGGAAGGGGTGATCAAAAACGGCGATCGGCAGTTTGTTTGCCGCCCGGGCGATATGCTGCTGTTCCCGCCGGGGGAGATCCACCACTACGGGCGTCACCCGGACGCCAAAGAGTGGTATCACCAGTGGGTCTATTTCCGTCCGCGCGCCTACTGGCAGGAGTGGCTCTCATGGCCGGCTATTTTCGCGCAAACGGGTTTTTATCGTCCGGATGAGGCGCATCTGGCGCAGTTTCGTGAACTGTTCGCACAAATTATTGAGGCGGGGCAGGCGGGCGGGCGCTATGCCGAACTGCTGGCGATCAACCTGCTTGAGCAGGTGCTGCTGCGCCGCATGGAGGCGATCAACGAGTCGCTTAACCCGCCGCTGGATAACCGCGTCCGCGACGCCTGCCAGTACATCAGCGACCATCTGGCCGACAGCCAGTTTGATATCGCCAGCGTTGCCCAGCACGTCTGTCTTTCGCCGTCCCGCCTGTCACACCTGTTCCGCCAGCAGCTTGGCGTGAGCGTGCTGAGCTGGCGTGAGGATCAGCGCATCAGCCAGGCAAAGCTGTTGCTCAGCACCACCCGGATGCCTATCGCGACCGTCGGACGCAACGTGGGCTTTGAAGATCAGCTCTATTTCTCTCGAGTGTTTAAGAAGTGCACCGGCGCCAGTCCCAGTGAATTCCGCGCGGGATGTGAATAAACGGTAAACATTCAGGTGAACTTCAGGAGCATCCTGTAAACTATTCAGACAATTGATGCCTTGACGCGGTGCGGGGCGCTAAGCAGAATCGCTGATTCGTTTTCTGACCGGAATAGTTATGCAGGCATTGCTGGAACACTTTATTACCCAGTCCGTTATGTACTCGCTCATCGCCGTGGCGCTGGTGGCGTTTCTGGAATCGCTGGCGCTGGTTGGGCTGATCCTGCCCGGCACCGTGATGATGGCGGGGCTTGGGGCGCTTATTGGCAGCGGTGAGGTCAATTTCTGGCAGGCGTGGCTGGCCGGGATTATCGGCTGCCTGCTGGGGGACTGGATCTCCTTCTGGCTGGGCTGGCGCTTTAAGAAGCCGCTGCACCGCTGGTCGTTCATGAAAAAGAACAAAGCGCTGCTGGATAAAACCGAACATGCGCTGCACCAGCACAGCATGTTCACCATTCTGGTAGGCCGCTTTGTCGGGCCAACGCGTCCGCTGGTGCCGATGGTGGCGGGGATGCTGGATCTGCCCGTCGCAAAATTCGTGGTGCCGAACATTATCGGCTGCGTATTCTGGCCGCCGTTTTACTTCCTGCCGGGGATCCTCGCGGGTGCGGCCATTGATATCCCTGACGGTATGCAAAGCGGTGAGTTCAAGTGGCTGCTGCTGGGAACGGCGGTACTGCTGTGGCTGGCGGCCTGGCTCTGCTGGCGGCTATGGCGCAGCGCGAAAGCCAGCGTCGATCGCCTGACGCGCTATCTCCCGCGCGCGCGCCTGCTCTGGCTGGCCCCGCTGACGCTGGGCGTGGCGGTGGTGGCGCTGGTCGCGCTGATTCGTCACCCGCTGATGCCGGTGTACGGCGAGATCCTGCTGAAGGTGGTGAGCCGTTAAGGTGTTTTCCCTCTCCCCGTGGGAGAGGGCCAGGGTGAGGGCGTCAGACCGCACGAATGCCTAACAATGAAGACGCCTCCGCGTTACCACTCAGAAGTTCTTGTGTTTCTCCATCCCACAAAATCCGTCCCTCCGCGATCACTACCGATCGCGGCGCAATGCGTGCGGCATCTTCAATGCTGTGCGAAACCATCAGCATCGTGATCTGCTGGCGCTGGCAAACCTCTTCCACCAGCGAGAGCATCTCCTGGCGCAGGGCCGGGTCGAGTGCCGAGAAGGGTTCATCGAGCAGCAGCAGCGGCTGCTCGCGCACCAGACAACGTGCCAACGCCACGCGCTGACGCTGGCCGCCGGAAAGCTCACCGGGCAGTCTGGAAATCAACGCGGACAGGCCCATTTGTTCGGCAATCGCCTCCAGCTTCTGACGCTGCGCAGCATTGAGTTTTAACCCCGGATCGATTCCCAGCGCGATGTTCTGCCACACCGTAAGGTGATTAAACAGATTGTTTTCCTGAAACAGCATCGACACCGGGCGCTTAGACGGCGGAGCGTAGGTATACTCGCCATTATCTATGAATATCGACCCGCTGACAGGCTGCAAAAAACCGGCAATCAAATTGAGCAGGGTACTTTTACCGGCCCCGCTTGGGCCAAGCACCGCAATTCGCTCTCCCTGACGAACGGAGAGGGTAAAACGCATCGGCAGGTGCTGGTAAAGCCAGGTTACATCAGTCAGTTTTAACATCACGCCCCGGAAGTTTTTCGATAACGGTAAATAAGGCAAAGCACAGCAGTAACAGGAGCAGCGCCGTGACGGCACCGTCCTGGCTGCGGTAGGAGCCAATTTGCTGATAAAGCCAGAAAGGCAGCGTGCGGAAATCCTCGTTGCCAAAGAGGGCCACCACGCCAAAATCCCCAATTGACAGCACGCAGGCGAAGGCCATCGCCTGGGCGAGCGGCCGCTTCAGGGCGCGTAGTTCGACCACTTTCAGCCGCCGCCAGCCCATAATGCCAAGGGACTGACACAGGGCGCTGTACCGGCTGTTAACATCCCGCATCGGGTTTTCCAGTACCTTCAGCGCGTACGGTATGGCCATTAAGGCGTTGGTAAAAATGACGATGCCGTCGGCGCTTTCCGGCAGGCCGATGGTGCTGTTAAACAGTAAAAAGAAGCCGGTCGCCAGCACAATGCCCGGCATCGCCAGGATCAGCATGCCCGTCAGTTCCAGCGCGTGTCCGGCTTTACGGGCATGTCGCGCGTACAGCTCGCGGCTGCTCCAGAGCAGCATCATGGTCAGCGTCACGCAGATTAGCCCGGCTGCCAGCGCGATACGCAATGAGGTCCATGTGGATTGCCACAGGACCGGCTGTTGAAGTACCGATACCACATTCCTGTTGAGGCCATCGGCGATCACGGCCAGCAGCGGCGGCAGCAGAAGCAGGAGCGCCAGCGCGATCAGCATCACGTCCGAGATGCGGCTGTGCAGGCTGTCCTGCGGATCGCGCCAGCCAGAAAGATTATTGCTTCCTGCGGGGATCGCTTTGCTCAGCCGCTGGCTGAGTAACACCAGCGCCAGGCAGCACACCATCTGTACGATCGCCAGCAACGCGGCGCGCCCCGGATCGTAGTCGTAACTTAATGCCTGATAGATCGCCAGCTCAATGGTGGTGGCCTGCGGGCCGCCGCCGAGAGAAAGCACGGTCGCAAAGCTGGCGAAACAGAGCATAAAGATCAGCGCGGCCACCGGGGCAATCTGACGTCGCAGCCACGGCCATTCGACAAAGCGGAAGAATGACCATCCGCGCATGCCGAGCTGGGCCGCAATCTGGCGCTGCTCGCCGGGTATGTTCTCCAGCGCCTGCAAAAAGAGGCGCGTCGCCATCGGCATATTGAAGAAAATGTGTGCCAGCAGGATGCCCTTCAGCCCGTAGGGAGAGAAGGTCCATTCCAGGCCTAAAGACGCGAAGAGGGAGGCCAGCCAGCCCTGGCGACCGTATACGCTCAGGATGCCAAAGACGGCCACCAGCACGGGCAGGATCAGCGTCATGGCGCACAGGCGCAGCAGTGCCAGCCTGCCGGGGAAACGTCTGCGATAGAGGGCGCGCGCAAGGAAAATGGCCGGGATGACTGACAGCAGCGCGGAAAGAAACGCCTGCCAGAAGGAGAAACGGATAACGTGCCAGAGATAGCTATCGTGCCAGAGCGCGAGCAGATCGCTCTCTGGCGCGTTAAACCACAGCGCCAGAAACGCTCCCAGACTGACGACCACCATCAGTATGGCGGCAATCAGTCCGGGAACTAACCAGCCGGGGATCAGCGGCTGACGGCGCGTTGCCATTCGCTTATCCATGCGGCACGCTGAGCGGCAACCTGCTGCGGCGTAAATTCCAGCGCGGTCTGCGGTTTGTTCAACTGCTCAAAGCCTGCCGGCAGCGCCGCGTCGGTAACCGGGTACATCCAGTTGCCCGTCGGAATGGCGTTCTGGAATGCCGGGGAGACCATAAATTTCAGGAATTTTTCGGCCAGTTCCGGCTGTTTGCTGGCGGCCGTGCGGGCAGCCACTTCAACCTGCAGGTAGTGACCTTCAGCGAAATTCGCAGCCGCGTAGTTGTCTTTCTTCTCGGCAATAATATGATAGGCCGGAGAGGTGGTGTAGCTCAGCACCAGATCGCTTTCGCCTTTCAGGAACAGGCCGTAGGCTTCGCTCCAGCCTTTAGTGACCGTAACGGTTTTCGCAGCCAGCTTCTGCCACGCCTCCGGCGTTTTGTCGCCGTAGACTTTCTGCATCCACAGCAGCAGCCCCAGGCCCGGCGTGCTGGTGCGCGGATCTTCATAAATCACGCGCCACTTCTGATCGCTTTCGACCAGCTCTTTCAGGCTCTTCGGCGGGTTCTTCAGCTTGTTTTTATCGTATACGAACGCAAAGTAGCCGTAATCGAAGGGAACGAAGGTGTCGTTTTTCCAGCCGCCCGGCACGTTGACGGCATCTGCCGCTACGCCGCTTTTGGCAAACAGTCTGGTTTGCGTGGCGGCTTCCAGCAGGTTGTTATCCAGCCCGAGCACCACGTCGGCCTTGCTGTTTTTCCCTTCCATGCGCAGGCGGTTAAGCAGCGACACGCCATCTTCCAGCGCCACGAACTTCAGCTCGCAGTTGCAGTCGGCTTCAAAGGCTTTTTTAACCACCGGGCCGGGGCCCCAGTCGGCGGAGAAAGAGTCGTAGGTATAGACCGTCAGAACAGGCTTAGCAAAAACAGGCAGCGCAACCAGCGCCAGCAGAGGAAGAACGTTTTTTAACACTTTGCACCTCAGGGTTGAGTGGCAAAGGATTTTGAGAAACAGCCTCAAATCCCTTCGCCGGCGTTATCCGGATCAGGTTCGACGGGTATTATCTCAGCGCACATCTGTGATGCAGCACCCCGTTGAGAACGGCGCTATTGTAATGATTTGGTGAATATTACGAAAGCGTTATGGCTCCGGGGGCGCAAACCAGGCGGATTTAAAATCAAACCAGCCCAGGGTATTCATCCGCAGGCCGCGCATGCTGCGCTGTCCCTGGATCAGCAGCCAGTGGTGGATCAACGGTACGATCGTCTGCCCGGCCAACAGCTCCTGGCACCACGCGGCCAGATCCATCTCTCCTGCCCGCCACTTCGCGGCGTCCTGCTGCCAGTCCCGGCTGATGCAGTGCTGAATGAGAGGCACTTCATACAGGTGTGAAAATAGCGAGAAATCCAGCGGCAGCGTAAAGTTGGCGCTGTTGAGCCAGATATCGCTGACGACATCCCCCCGGTGCCATTCATCATAATCGACTTCCTGTATCGCCAGCGTCACGCCTTCGGCCGCGAGCAGCTTGCTCATGATCCTCGCGATAAACCGGTGCTCAATGTGATCGCGATAGTAGCTGAGGGTGATGGTTTCCAGCCCGGCGGGTTTTTCACTGCGCACCGGCTGAGCATGGTGCCAGCGCGGAAGCAGGCCATAGGCCGGAAACCACCAGGTCTGGTATTGCTCTTCAGCGTGATAAATCAGGTTAGCCGGGGCCAGAATATGGCTGATCCACTTGCGGACGTCGTGGTTTGCTCCGCGGTGGCTGCGGCTGTCAAAAAGAAGATAGTAGCAGCCCTCCTCCAGGCGACTCTCGAACGCCTTTTCGCTGGTTGTGGGCCCCTCCAGGGTGAGGCCTGCGCTCAGCTCTTCGTTGAGGTCCGGTAACACCCAGACGTTCACTTCGTCGATCAGTGCCCGATAGCCGAAATAGTCATCAAAGGCGCGGATCTTCAGCTGATTGCTGTTATTGCGCGTAACGGAGTAGGGGCCTGTACCGATCGGCTGGCTGGAAAAATTGTTCAGGGATCGCCACTCGGCAGGCAGGATCATCGAGGGCACGTAGCCCAGAAGCCACGGCAGCCAGTTGTCTGGCTGGGACAGCTCAATATCCAGCGTCCAGGCCGTTGGGGAGTGGATCCGCGTGATATGCGAATAGAGCGGCAGCGTGCGGGCGCGCTCTAAAGAGGCGATAACGTCACGCATCTCCAGCTCGCGGCCATGGTGGAAGTGAATGCCCGGGCGTAAAAAGAAACGCCAGTGCAGAGGGGAAAGCTGCTGCCAGTGGTGCGCGATATCCGCTTCCAGTTCCCCGTTTTCCTCATTTATTTTCGTCAGACCGCTGAATATCTGCCGGGCCATGTGGGTTTCAGAACGTCGCAATGCCGTGCCGGGCAACAGGTTTTTCATTGGGCGGTAGTAAAGCACCCGCAGAATGTGGCGTCCCTGGCGAAAGCTGCGTCCCAGGTGCGAGACCAGCATCTGGCGCACGGCGGCTTTGTCGCCCACCAGCTGGACCAGCTGATCGATGCGGTCCTGCTCCAGCAAGTCCTCCGCCCGCTGCTGCTGCAACGCCAGGCCGGTATACAGGAAGGTCAAGCGTGAGCGCTTGCCGCGTCCCGCCTCGGCCTCCCAGCTTAGCCAGCCCTGCTGCTGCATAGTGTTGAGTAACGTGCGCATATGGCGGCGAGAGCAGTTGAGGAGTTCTGCCAGCTCGTTAAGCGTGGTCTCCTGCGATTGTCCCTCGCAGCACTGCCACAGGCGGATGAATTGTTGTTGCAGTCGACCGGATGGCATAAAAGAGGAACTCCTGACAAAAAATCAGCAATTTATTAATCCCTATATTAAGCCAATAATGCTTCCCGATGAAGTGAGGAGGTAAATTATGAAGAGGTCTACCGCACGTCAGTTTTATCAGCAGTACTTTTCAGCGACAAAGGGAGTGTCCTGGCTGGCCCGCCAGTGTGCAGAGCAACGGCTGAGAATCCTGGAAGATCTGATGCAGTGGGACGTTACGAAACCGACCTCTTCTCGCTAACTCGCCTCGATCATGTGTGACTGAGTATTGGTGTTTATCACCCGCCAGCAAAATGTTTTTGCTGGCTTTTTTCGTTTATTCTTTCACCCAATTTCGATTCGCTTTCACAAGGACTTGCGCATGCTGTGGTTGATGACGATGGGGCGCCGCCTGAATGGCGTGTACGCTGCTTTTATGCTGGTGGCCTTCATGATGGGCGTGGCCGGTGCGCTACAGGCACCGACGCTGAGCCTGTTTCTCAGCCGCGAGGTGGGGGCGCAGCCGTTTTGGGTAGGCCTGTTTTATACCGTTAACGCGATTGCCGGGATCCTCGTTAGCCTGGGTCTGGCGAAACGATCTGACAGCCAGGGCGATCGCCGCAGGCTGATCCTCTTTTGCTGCGCCATGGCCGTGGGCAACGCGCTGCTTTTTGCCTTTAACCGTCATTACCTGACGCTCATCACCTGCGGCGTGCTGCTGGCCTCTCTGGCGAACACCGCCATGCCGCAGCTCTTCGCGCTGGCCCGTGAATACGCCGACAGCTCGGCGCGAGAGGTGGTGATGTTCAGCTCGGTGATGCGCGCACAGCTCTCGCTGGCGTGGGTCATCGGCCCGCCGCTGGCCTTCATGCTGGCGCTGAACTATGGCTTTACGGTCATGTTTTCTATCGCGGCAGGCATTTTTATTATCAGTCTGGCTCTGATTGCCTTTGCGCTGCCGTCTGTCGCCCGGGTTGAGCAGACGACGGATAAGCCCATTACTCAGGTGAGCGGCTGGCAGGATAAAAACGTGCGGATGCTGTTTATCGCCTCCACGCTGATGTGGACCTGCAACACCATGTACATTATTGATATGCCGCTGTGGATCAGCAGCGATCTAGGCCTACCGGACAAGCTTGCGGGGATCTTAATGGGGACCGCCGCCGGGCTGGAAATTCCGGCGATGATTCTGGCGGGGTATTACGTTAAGCGCTTCGGAAAGCGTCGGATGATGATCGTTGCCGTGGCGGCTGGGGTGCTGTTCTACGCGGGGCTGCTCCTTTTCCATTCGCGTGAAGCGTTGCTGGCGCTGCAGCTGTTTAATGCCGTGTTCATTGGCATCGTTGCCGGGATCGGCATGCTCTGGTTCCAGGATCTCATGCCCGGCCGCGCCGGCTCTGCGACTACGCTTTTTACCAACAGTATTTCGACGGGCGTTATTCTGGCGGGAGTGATTCAGGGCGCGCTGGCGCAAAGTTATGGTCATGCCTCGGTTTACTGGATGATTGCGGCGATTTCGGTGGTAACGCTTGGGCTGACCTGCCGGGTCAAGGATGTTTGATTCTGGAAGGCGGCTTCACGAAATGAAACGATTTTCTGACAGATACAGAGAAGGCGCATAGAGTGCGTGACGGGTGCTTGAGGCTGTTTGCCTCAGGCTTTCGCAAGAGGCAAACAGTGGAGAGTCCCACATCAAAAAACTGATGGGGAGACCAACTTCACAACCAACATTGCGAGGTTAGTCTCTTCATTGCCGAAAAGCAATAAGGAGGCTGGAATGCCAAAACGTACTCTGCTGTTAGGTTTGTTTCTGATCTGTACGACGCTATTGATCTTCACCTGGATGGTGCGTGATTCGCTGTGTGAGTTGCACTTCAGACAGGAGAAAACAGAGCTGGCGGCAGTGTTGGCTTACGAAGCGAAACGTTAGCGGTATTGGCGGGGGAAGTGTCCCCGCCTCTCCAGAGTGGTTGAGCCTCAACGCACCCTTATCAATGGCCCGCGCCCTGCGGGCCATTGCCTTTAGCCCATAAACGCAGGCTGTTTTTTCTCGTACGCTGAGATGGCGTCCTCGTGCTGGAGCGTCAGGCCAATGCTGTCCAGACCGTTCAACATGCAGTGGCGACGGAAGGCATCAATGCTGAAGCTGTAGGTCTTATCCCCGGCTTTTACCACTTCCGCTTCCAGATCCACCTCAAACGCCATCCCTGGATTTGCCTTAACCAGCGCGAACAGTTCATCGACCTGCTCGTCGCTCAGCGTCACCGGCAGTAACTGGTTGTTGAAGCTGTTGCCGTAGAAGATATCCGCGAAGCTCGGGGCGATAACCACCTTAAAGCCGTAGTCGGTCAGCGCCCAGGGCGCATGCTCACGCGAGGAGCCGCAGCCGAAGTTTTCCCGCGCCAGAAGAATGGATGCACCTTTGTATTCCGGGAAGTTCAGGACGAACTCCGGGTTTGGTACTTCGCCTTTGTCGTCCAGAAAACGCCAGTCGTTGAACAGGTGTGCGCCAAAACCGGTGCGGGTCACTTTCTGCAAAAACTGCTTCGGAATGATCGCGTCCGTATCGATGTTAGCGGCGTCCAGCGGGACAACACGGCCCGTATGTTGGGTAAATTTCTCTGCCATGATTGTCTCCTTATTTCAGGCTGCGAATATCGGCGAAATGGCCGGTGACTGCCGCAGCGGCGGCCATTGCCGGGCTGACCAGGTGGGTGCGTCCACCCCGGCCCTGACGGCCTTCAAAATTACGGTTGCTGGTGGAGGCGCAGCGCTCGCCCGGATTCAGACGGTCGTTGTTCATCGCCAGACACATTGAGCAGCCCGGCAGACGCCATTCGAAGCCTGCTTCGATAAAGATCTTATCCAGTCCTTCCGCTTCCGCCTGGGCTTTCACCGGACCGGAGCCAGGAACCACCAGCGCCTGCACGCCCGGCGCCACTTTGCGGCCTTTGGCAATCTCTGCCGCCGCGCGTAAATCCTCGATACGGGAGTTGGTGCAGGAGCCGATGAACACCTTATCAATATTCACATCGGTCAGCGGTACGCCGGGTTTCAGCCCCATATAGGCCAGCGCTTTTTCCGCACTGGCGCGTTCGACCGGATCGGCGAAGGAAGCCGGGTCAGGAATGCTGTCGTTGACGGAGATGACCTGGCCAGGATTGGTACCCCAGGTGACTTGCGGCGCAATCTCTTCCGCCTGCAGCGTGACAACGGTATCAAAGGTGGCACCGTCGTCAGTTTTCAGGGTTTTCCAGTATGCGACCGCGTCGTCAAAATCCTGACCTTTCGGCGCGTGCAGACGGCCTTTCACATAGTTGAAGGTGGTTTCGTCCGGTGCGACCAGGCCTGCTTTAGCACCCATCTCAATCGCCATGTTGCACAGGGTCATACGGCCTTCCATGCTCAGCGCCTGAATGGCTTCACCGCAGAATTCCACCACGTGACCGGTACCGCCTGCGCTGCCGGTTTTGCCGATAATCGCCAGCACGATATCTTTCGCGGTGATACCCGGCGCGGCTTTGCCCTTCACCTCAATCTTCATGGTTTTGGCGCGGCCCTGTTTCAGAGTCTGCGTCGCCAGAACGTGCTCAACTTCCGATGTGCCGATGCCGAACGCCAGCGCGCCAAACGCGCCGTGGGTCGCGGTATGGGAGTCGCCGCAGACGATGGTCATGCCCGGCAGCGTAATACCCTGCTCAGGTCCCATCACGTGGACGATGCCCTGATACGGGTGGTTCAGATCGTACAGCTCCACGCCAAATTCGTTGCAGTTCTTGATCAGCTCCTGCATCTGGATGCGCGCCATCTCGCCGGAAGCATTGATGTCTTTGGTCTGGGTGGAGACGTTGTGATCCATCGTGGCAAAGGTTTTACCCGGCTGGCGCACCGGACGCTTGTGCGCGCGCAGGCCGTCGAAGGCCTGTGGAGAGGTCACTTCGTGCACCAGGTGGCGGTCAATGTACAGCAGCGGGGTTTCGTTTGGCGCCTCGTAGACAACGTGCGCATCAAACAATTTTTCATATAACGTCTTGGCCATGATTACACCCCTTCAGCGACATAGCGGGCAATGATGTCGCCCATTTCATCAGTACTGACTGCTGCCGTGCCGCGCGCTAAGTCACCGGTACGGATGCCTTCTTCTAACGCCCGGTTAATGGCGTTTTCAATTGCGGTTGCTGCGTCACCTGCATCGAGGCTGTAGCGCAGCAGCAGGGCCAGGGAGAGGATCTGCGCAATCGGGTTCGCAATGTTCTTGCCTGCGATATCCGGTGCGGAACCGCCCGCCGGTTCGTACAGGCCAAAGCCTTCTTCATTCAGGCTGGCGGATGGCAGCATGCCCATAGAGCCGGTGATCATCGCGCACTCGTCAGACAGAATATCTCCGAACAGGTTGGAGCAGAGCAGCACGTCAAACTGAGACGGATCCTTAATCAGCTGCATGGTCGCGTTGTCGATGTACATATGCGACAGCTCAACGTCCGGGTACTGCTTAGCGACTTCACTGACGATCTCGCGCCACAAAATGGACGACTGCAGCACGTTCGCTTTATCAATAGAGGTCACCTTATGGCGGCGCTTGCGTGCAGATTCAAAGGCGATATGGGCGATACGTTCAATTTCGAAACGGTGGTACACCTCGGTATCAAACGCTTTCTCGTGCTGACCGCTGCCTTCGCGACCTTTTGGCTGACCGAAGTAGATCCCGCCCGTCAGCTCACGCACGCACAGGATGTCGAAACCGTTGGCCGCGATATCCGCGCGCAGCGGACAAAACTCTTCCAGCCCCTGATACAGCTTAGCCGGACGCAGGTTACTGAACAGTTTAAAATGTTTACGCAGCGGCAGGAGCGCGCCGCGCTCTGGCTGCTCTGCCGGCGGCAGGTGTTCCCATTTTGGGCCACCGACGGATCCAAACAGCACGGCATCGGCATTTTCGCAGCCTTCAACGGTGGCTTTCGGCAATGGCGTTCCGTGGTTATCAATCGCAATACCGCCCACGTCGTAGTGGCTGGTGGTAATTTTCATCGCAAAACGCGAGCGAACGGCTTCCAGTACTTTCAGCGCCTGTGCCATCACTTCCGGACCAATACCGTCACCCGGCAACACAGCAATATGGTAGTTCTTCGACATTACACGGTTTCCTTGTTGTTCTCTTTATTCTGAGCTTTGCGTTGCAACTCTTTTTCGACTTCAGCGGCGCGCCAGATGTTGTTCAGGACGTGCACCATCGCTTTCGCGGAGGATTCGACAATATCCGTCGCCAGGCCCACACCGTGGAAACGGCGGCCATTATAGTTGACGACGATATCCACCTGACCCAGCGCGTCTTTACCGTGCCCTTTCGCCGTCAGGTCGTATTTCACCAGCTCTACGTCGTACTCGGTAACGCGGTTGATCGCCTGATAGATGGCATCCACAGGGCCGTTACCGTTGGCGGCTTCCGCTTTGATTTCATCACCGCAGGCCAGCTTGACCGAGGCGGTAGCGATGTCGCTGGAGCCGGACTGCACGTTGAAATAGTCCAGACGGAAGTGCTCTGGCTCTTCCTGCTGTTTGTTGATGAAGGCCAGCGCTTCCAGGTCGTAATCGAATACCTGGCCTTTCTTGTCGGCCAGCTTCAGGAACGCGTCGTACAGCTGATCCATGTTGTAATCGCTGTCCTGATAGCCCATCTCTTCCATCCGGTGTTTCACTGCCGCACGACCGGAACGGGAGGTCAGGTTCAGCTGAACCTGGTTCAGGCCGATGGATTCCGGAGTCATGATTTCGTAGTTTTCACGGTTTTTCAGCACGCCGTCCTGGTGAATACCGGAGGAGTGGGCGAAAGCGCCGGTTCCAACAATCGCCTTGTTAGCCGGGATCGGCATGTTGCAAATCTGGCTGACGGTCTGACTGGTGCGCCAGATTTCATTGTGATTGATGCGGGTGTGCACGTTCATGATGTCTTTGCGCACCTTGATCGCCATGATCACTTCTTCCAGTGAACAGTTGCCCGCGCGTTCACCGATACCGTTCATTGCACCTTCTACCTGACGTGCACCCGCGTGCACCGCAGCGATGGCATTGCCTACGGCCAGGCCCAAATCATCATGGGTATGTACTGAGATGATTGCTTTATCAATGTTAGGTACGCGCTCATACAGGCCGGTAATGATGTTGGAGAACTCAAACGGCATGGTATAGCCGACGGTGTCCGGGATGTTTATGGTTTTAGCGCCCGCGTTGATGGCGGCTTCGACTACGCGCGCCAGGTCTTCAATCGGCGTACGGCCCGCATCTTCACAGGAGAATTCAACGTCATCGGTGTAGTTGCGTGCGCGCTTAACCATGTATACCGCGCGTTCAATGACCTCATCCAGCGTGCTGCGCAACTTGGTTGCAATGTGCATTGGTGAGGTTGCAATAAAGGTATGAATACGGAAGGCTTCGGCCACCTTCAGCGACTCAGCCGCAACGTCGATGTCTTTCTCTACGCAGCGCGCCAGACCGCACACGCGGCTGTTTTTAATGGTGCGGGCGATAGTCTGTACGGATTCAAAATCACCCGGAGAGGAGACGGGGAAACCGACCTCCATCACGTCGACGCCCATACGCTCGAGAGCCAGCGCAATCTGCAGTTTCTCTTTTACACTCAGGCTTGCCTGTAATGCCTGTTCACCGTCACGTAAAGTAGTATCGAAAATAATGACTTGCTGGCTCATGGGTTAGGTCCTTGTCAGTCTTAGGGCGCCTTGCTACGAGCATAAAAAAACCCGCGCAGTGGCGCGGGTTTTTAGTCTTACTGGTGACGATTCAACGCTGAATTTCGCCCGCCAGTCTACCGCGCACAGTGGATGCGTTTAGTAGTAGTAGACCGATGAAACGAATGGTGCGTGTCATGAATCGTGCTCCGTTAAATTCAAGATGCTTTTAGTGGTACTGGATACGGCTGTGCATGTCAACCCCTGATGGTAAAAACGGCCCCAGAAGGCTAAACAGAGAGGGTGTGTTGTTTAGCTTATTGTGCTGGGTTTTTGATTTTTAACTTAACTAATTGTCTATTTTTGGACTTAAAAAACATTTGCAGAAACGAATAAACATAACGGGTATTTTTCAGGTGACGCAGTCCTCACAAGTGCTTTCTCTTTAAACCGTTTTACTATCATCGAGTTATCTTTTTTTGAGAGAGCTTTTTCTCCCTTCAAATAGAATCATTGATAACAGATTGTTAACTTAATTCTGCTCAATGTCGATAACAGTTTAATTATACTTAAGTCATCCTTAACTGGATGGTTATTGTATATTGATTTGGTTTATGGTTTCATTCAAACACTAAAGTTAAGCATATCCTTTGTGCCGTTTTTTATTATAGCATTATTAGATAATCTTTATATATTCCGATTTTTAAACAATTTTCTTTCGCTGGTCGTATCTGCATGGTAAATCATATTTTTCGAAATTATTACAGTGCGTTGGCGAAGGGAGTGTAGCGTGACAGTGGAGTCAGAAGTGCCAGAAAATAATATTAAACAACCACAGATTACTGATGGAATTAAACCACAGTTACGCACGGTGGATCTTAATCTACTGACGGTGTTTGATGCTGTCATGCAGGAGCAGAATATCACGCGTGCGGCACAAGCCCTGGGGATGTCACAGCCTGCCGTAAGTAATGCCGTTGCCAGGCTTAAGGTTATGTTCAACGACGAATTGTTTGTTCGTTATGGAAGAGGGATCCAGCCTACAGCGCGGGCTTTCCAGCTTTTCGGCTCCATCCGCCAGGCGCTGCAGCTGGTACAAAATGAGCTGCCGGGCTCGGGCTTTGAACCCTTAAGCAGTGAGCGAGTATTCCATCTCTGCGTCTGCAGTCCATTAGATAATTATCTGACATCAATTATTTATAATAAAGTTGAAGAGATCGCACCTAATATTAATCTCGTCTTTAAATCGTCCTTAAATCAAAACACCGAACACCAGTTACGTTACCAGGAAATCGAATTCGTCCTGGGTTATGAAGAATTCCGCCGTCCTGAATTTTCCTGTGTACCGCTGTTTAAAGATGAAATGGTGCTGGTTGCCAGCAAAAAACATCCACGACTGAATGCGCCGTTACGTGAAAGTGACGTTTATAGCGAACAGCATGCCGTTGTTGCGCTCGACAGATATGCCTCCTTTAGCCTGCCCTGGTACGACACTGCGGAGAAACAGGCGAGCGTGGCTTATCAGGGGATGGCCATGGTCAGCGTGTTAAACGTCGTTTCCCAGACGCAGCTGGTGGCAATTGCCCCACGCTGGCTGGCAGAAGAGTTCTCTGGCGCGTTAAATCTGCAAATTTTGCCTCTGCCGCTCAAGCTAAATAGCCGCACCTGCTATCTCTCCTGGCATGAAGCTGCTGGACGGGATAAAGGACATCAGTGGATGGAAGAGCTACTTATTAGCATCTGCCGTCGGTAATCGAGTCAGGATAAATTGCATCTTTGCATGTGATTTATCCTGGTTTTGTTTCTTTTATTAATATTTTGTTCTGTTACGTATTTTATCTGGCGCCTGCCAGGCCCGTAAAAATAGATGATTTTCTACATCGCCGCGCTTTTCAGTGATGATTTATCATCTCATCCCCTAATTTCAGATGAATTAACCATATCCTCTGACAATGTCTGTTTTTTCTGCTTTCACGGCCTCTTCTCTCTCCTGGTTTGCGAATTGCCTGCCTCATAACGAGCGGTTAAGGTAAGTATCACTCTGCAAAATAGAAGACGGGTTCATCCCGATCGCAAGACGGTGCGGAAATGAATTCGGCGGTCCGTCTATAACAAAATGCCTGGAGGCAAAGCATGGAGATGTTGTCTGGCGCGGAAATGGTCGTCCGGTCGCTGATCGATCAGGGCGTAAAGCAAGTGTTCGGCTATCCTGGCGGCGCGGTCCTCGATATTTATGACGCACTGCATACGGTAGGGGGTATTGACCATGTGCTGGTACGCCATGAGCAGGCGGCGGTACATATGGCCGATGGCCTGGCGCGTGCGACGGGTGAAGTGGGCGTGGTCCTGGTCACGTCGGGGCCCGGTGCGACAAACGCCATTACCGGCATTGCGACCGCGTACATGGACTCTATTCCGCTGGTGATCCTTTCCGGACAGGTCGCGACATCACTGATTGGCTATGATGCGTTTCAGGAGTGCGACATGGTCGGGATTTCGCGTCCCGTCGTGAAGCACAGCTTCCTGGTCAAGCAAACCGAAGACATTCCTGGCATTCTGAAGAAGGCGTTCTGGCTGGCGGCAAGCGGGCGCCCGGGGCCGGTGGTGGTCGATCTCCCTAAAGATATCCTGAACCCGGCAAACAAGCTGCCTTATGTCTGGCCGGAATCGGTTAGCATGCGCTCTTACAGCCCAACAACGCAGGGCCACAAAGGTCAGATCAAACGCGCGCTGCAAACGCTGCTGGCCGCTAAAAAACCGGTGGTCTATGTCGGTGGCGGGGCCGTCAATTCAGCGTGTGAGGCACAGCTTCGTGAACTGGTTGAAAAGCTCAATCTTCCTGTTGCGTCATCGCTGATGGGACTCGGAGCGTTTCCCGCCACTCACCGTCAGGCGCTCGGCATGTTGGGTATGCACGGTACCTATGAAGCCAACATGACGATGCATCATTCTGACGTCATCTTTGCCGTCGGCGTGCGTTTTGACGATCGTACGACCAACAATCTGGCGAAGTATTGCCCGAATGCCACCGTGCTGCACATTGATATCGATCCGACGTCAATTTCAAAAACGGTGTCTGCTGATGTACCTATCGTCGGCGACGCGCGACAGGTCCTTGAACAAATGCTGGATCTGCTGGCGCTGGAAAACACAGCGCAACCGCTGGATGAAATCCGTGACTGGTGGCAGCAAATTGAGCAATGGCGCGCGCGGCAGTGTCTGAAATATGACACCCAAAGCGAGCATATTAAGCCGCAGGCGGTCATCGAAACGGTATGGCGACTGACGAAAGGCGACGCGTATGTGACCTCTGACGTGGGCCAGCATCAAATGTTTGCCGCCCTCTATTATCCGTTTGATAAACCGCGTCACTGGATCAACTCGGGAGGTTTAGGCACGATGGGCTTTGGCCTGCCTTCCGCGCTGGGCGTGAAGCTGGCGCTGCCCAATGAAACCGTCGTCTGCGTGACCGGAGACGGCAGTATTCAGATGAACATTCAGGAACTTTCCACCGCGCTGCAATATGAGCTGCCGGTACTGGTGCTCAACCTCAATAACGGCTATCTCGGTATGGTGAAGCAGTGGCAGGATATGATCTACTCGGGCCGCCACTCTCAGTCATATATGAAATCGCTGCCGGATTTTGTTCGTCTTGCTGAAGCTTACGGTCATATAGGGATGCGGGTGACCGATCCGGCTGAGCTGGAAACGAAGCTCGCCGAAGCGCTTGAGCACGTTAAAAACAACCGCCTCGTCTTTATGGATGTCATCGTTGATGGAACCGAGCACGTTTATCCGATGCATATTCGCGGCGGCGGTATGGACGAGATGTGGTTAAGCAAAACGGAGAGAACCTGATATGCGCCGGATATTATCGGTATTACTGGAAAACGAGTCTGGCGCACTGTCGCGCGTCATTGGGCTTTTTGCGCAGCGTGGCTATAACATTGAAAGCCTGACCGTGGCGCCAACGGACGATCCGACGCTGTCGCGTATGACGATTCAGACCGTCGGCGATGCCAAGGTAATTGAGCAGATCGAGAAACAGCTGCATAAGCTGGTCGATGTGCTGCGCGTAAGCGAGCTGGGGCAGGGCGCTTACGTTGAGCGCGAGGTCATGCTGGTAAAAATACAGGCCAGCGGTTACGGGCGCGAAGAGGTCAAACGCAATGCGGATATCTTCCGCGGGCAGATCATCGACGTCACGCCTTCTCTTTATACGGTTCAACTGGTCGGAACCAGTGACAAGCTGGACGCTTTCCTGGCATCCGTGCGGGATGTAGCAAAAATTGTTGAGGTGGCGAGATCGGGGATCGTTGGTCTGTCACGCGGCGAGAAAATCATGCGGTAGTTGTTAAAAAGGTTCGCCTCTTTCAGCCCGGTCACCAAAGCCGGGCTTTTTTTTGCGTAATCAGCCGACAACGCAGATAAAAGCGGTTGCCGCGAAGGCTTTTCTGCGTTTAGATGTTAAAAGATTTAACCATAACCTTGACAGGGCCATGGACTCTTTTCTTTTTTTAAGGGGCAATTGTGAAACTGGATGAAATCGCCCGGCTAGCCGGCGTGTCACGAACAACGGCCAGCTATGTGATTAACGGCAAAGCAAAGCAGTACCGCGTCAGCGATAAGACCGTTGAAAAAGTTATGGCGGTGGTTCGTGAGCATAACTACCATCCGAATGCTGTCGCTGCCGGCCTGCGTGCCGGGCGCACCCGCTCTATTGGTCTGGTGATCCCGGATCTGGAAAACACCAGCTATACCCGTATCGCCAACTATCTTGAACGTCAGGCCCGCCAGCGCGGTTACCAGCTGCTGATCGCCTGTTCTGAAGACCAGCCCGATAACGAGATGCGCTGCATTGAACATCTGCTCCAGCGTCAGGTCGATGCCATCATCGTCTCGACCTCCTTACCGCCGGAGCATCCGTTTTACCAGCGCTGGGCGAACGATCCGTTCCCCATCGTGGCGCTGGACCGCGCGCTCGATCGTGAGCATTTCACAAGCGTAGTGGGTGCCGATCAGGATGACGCGGAAATGCTGGCCGCTGAGCTGAGAACCTTCCCCGCTGAAACGGTGCTGTATCTTGGCGCGCTGCCCGAGCTTTCCGTAAGCTTTCTCCGTGAGCAAGGGTTCAGAACCGCCTGGAAAGACGATCCGCGTGAAGTCCACTATCTCTATGCCAACAGCTATGAACGCGAAGCCGCTGCGCAGCTGTTCGAAAAATGGCTGGAGACGCACCCGATGCCCCAGGCGCTGTTCACCACGTCATTTGCCCTTCTGCAGGGGGTAATGGATGTCACCTTGCGTCGTGAAGGCAAGCTTCCCTCTGACCTGGCGATCGCCACGTTTGGGGATAACGAGCTTCTCGATTTCCTTCAGTGCCCGGTGCTGGCGGTGGCCCAGCGTCACCGAGATGTAGCGGAACGCGTCCTGGAGATTGTTCTGGCGAGCCTGGATGAGCCGCGCAAACCGAAGCCGGGTCTGACGCGTATCAAACGTAATCTCTATCATCGTGGAATTTTGAGCCGCCATAAATGAAATGACGGGGCGGCGAAAAACCGCCCCTTTTTACTGGAATAATTCGCCGAGTTAATTCCCGCAGTGAAATTAGGATAATTCTTGAGAGATCCTAATCTACTATTTTTCTTAATTCATTTTGCCGTTTAAAAGGGTCCTTAAAGAATCATGAAGCGATTTTTAAAAGCCTCTCTTTGTATTACTTTGTTACAAACCCTCTTCGGTCGATGAATATTCAGACGTTTTTCCTTCCCCTCGACTGGCCAGCAACGCAACCGCCGCTTCCACCGACCGATTGAGTGAATCTGGCGCTGTTATCCCCTGACAATCTGTCATAAAATGCTGCCCGCGTCGCAAACTGACACTTTATATTTATCTGCGATGATATTGAGTGAGCCTTAACGCTAGTGTGCATATTCGGTTTTTTTCTTACAAATATTCATAACGTTAATTTGCCTCGCCAGTTGTGCAGTTATTAACCAGGACTGTTTATCTCTGTAAATAGAGGGCTTTCGGGTCTCTACAGGGAGAGTCCTGGCTTGACAAGCTTTTCCCTCGCTCCGTAAACTCCTTTAGGTGGGAATTTGTGGGTTAAAGTGGTGAGGAGGGGTGAGACTGGCATGTTCCGTGGAGCTACGTTAGTCAATCTCGACAGCAAAGGGCGTTTATCGGTCCCAACCCGATACCGCGACCAGTTGATTGAGAATGCTTCGGGTCAAATGGTTTGCACCATTGACATCAACTCCCCCTGCCTGCTGCTTTACCCCTTACCTGAATGGGAAATCATTGAGCAAAAGCTGTCGCGACTGTCGAGCATGAACCCGCAAGAGCGCCGCGTGCAGCGGCTGTTATTGGGACATGCCAGTGAGTGTCAGATGGATAGTGCCGGGCGATTACTGATTGCGCCCGTGCTGCGGCAACATGCCGGTCTGACCAAAGAAGTGATGCTGGTCGGGCAGTTCAACAAGTTTGAACTGTGGGACGAAACGACCTGGTATCAACAGGTCAAGGAAGATATCGACGCTGAGCAGTCTGATTCCGCAACTTTATCGGAACGGCTGCAGGACTTGTCTCTATAAATATGATGGAAAATTATAAACATAAAACGGTGTTACTGGACGAGGCCGTGAACGGCCTGAATATTCGTCCGGATGGCATCTACATTGATGGCACGTTTGGTCGCGGTGGTCACTCGCGTTTGATCCTCTCCCAGCTTGGAGAGGAAGGGCGACTGCTGGCAATCGATCGCGATCCGCAGGCGATTGCCGTTGCACAGACCATCAATGACCCACGCTTTTCCATCGTGCATGGACCTTTTTCTGCGCTCGCTGATTACGTGGCCGAGCGCGGTCTCACGGGCAAGATCGACGGGATTCTTCTCGATCTTGGCGTATCTTCACCCCAGCTTGATGATGCAGAACGCGGCTTCTCTTTTATGCGCGACGGTCCGCTGGACATGCGTATGGACCCGACGCGCGGCCAGTCTGCCGCCGAATGGCTGCAGACCGCTGACGAAGCAGATATTGCCTGGGTGATCAAAACCTTCGGCGAAGAACGTTTTGGCAAGCGCATTGCGCGCGCCATCGTTGAGCGCAACCGCGTTGAGCCAATGACCCGCACCAAAGAGCTGGCCGAAGTGATTGCGGCGGCGACGCCGGTGAAGGATAAGCACAAACATCCCGCGACCCGTACCTTCCAGGCGGTTCGCATCTGGGTAAACAGTGAACTGGAGGAAATAGAGCTGGCGCTAAAAAGCTCGCTCGACGTGCTGGCCCCGGGTGGGCGGTTATCCATCATCAGCTTCCATTCGCTGGAAGACCGCATTGTAAAACGCTTCATGCGTGAACAGAGCCGCGGTCCTCAGGTTCCAGCGGGGCTGCCGATGACGGAAGAACAACTCAGGAAGCTGGGGGGCCGTCAGTTGCGAGCATTAGGCAAGTTGATGCCGGGCGAAGAAGAGGTGGCAGAGAATCCACGTGCCCGTAGTTCAGTGCTGCGAGTTGCAGAGAGGACGAACGCATGATCGGCAGAGTGACAGAAACCCTAAGCAAAGTTAAGGGATCGTTAGGAAGCAACGAGCGCCATGCCTTGCCTGGCGTGATCGGCGACGATCTTTTGCGATTCGGGAAACTGCCACTCTGCCTGTTCATTTGCATCATTGTTACGGCAGTTACGGTGGTGACCACAGCTCACCATACACGTTTATTGACTGCGCAACGCGAGCAGCTGGTGCTGGAACGCGATGCGCTGGATATTGAATGGCGAAATCTGATCCTTGAAGAAAACGCGCTCGGCGATCACAGCCGGGTTGAACGGATCGCAACGGAAAAGCTGCAACTGCAGCATGTTGATCCTTCCCAGGAAAATATCGTAGTACAAAAATAAGGGAACACGCGACGCATGAAAGCAGCGGCAAAAATGCTTAAACCAAAACGTCAGGAAGAACAGGCCAACTTCATCAGTTGGCGTTTTGCGTTGCTTTGCGGCTGCATTTTACTGGCGCTGGGTTTCCTGCTGGGACGCGTGGCGTGGTTGCAAATCATCGCCCCTGACATGCTGGTACGCCAGGGAGATATGCGCTCCCTTCGCGTTCAGGAAGTGTCGACTTCTCGCGGAATGATCACTGACCGTTCAGGTCGCCCGCTGGCGGTGAGCGTGCCGGTGAAAGCGATTTGGGCCGACCCGAAAGAGCTGCACGACGCCGGTGGCATCACGCTTGATAACCGCTGGAAAGCGCTTTCAGATGCGCTCAAAATGCCGCTGGATCAGCTAGCCTCCCGCGTCAACGCGAACCCGAAAGGGCGTTTTATCTATCTGGCGCGCCAGGTTAACCCTGACATGGCGGACTACATTCGAAAACTGAAGCTGCCGGGCATTCATCTGCGCGAAGAATCCCGTCGTTACTATCCGTCCGGCGAAGTAACCGCTCACCTCATCGGCTTCACCAACGTCGACAGCCAGGGGATTGAAGGCGTTGAAAAAAGCTTCGATAAGTGGCTCACCGGCCAGCCTGGCGAGCGAATTGTGCGTAAGGACCGCTACGGGCGCGTCATTGAAGATATCTCCTCTACGGACAGCCAGGCGGCGCACAACCTGGCTCTGAGTATCGACGAGCGCCTGCAGGCGCTCGTCTACCGCGAGCTGAACAACGCCGTGGCGTTTAACAAGGCAGAATCCGGCAGCGCCGTGCTGGTGGATGTCAGCACCGGAGAAGTGCTGGCTATGGCCAACAGTCCTTCCTACAACCCGAACAACTTTACCGGCACCGCAAAAGATGCGATGCGTAACCGGGCGATTACCGACGTGTTCGAACCCGGCTCCACGGTGAAGCCGATGGTGGTGATGACGGCGCTTCAGCGCGGTATCGTCAATGAAAACACGGTCCTGAACACGATCCCTTACCGTATTAACGGCCACGAGATTAAAGACGTGGCGCGCTACAGCGAATTGACCCTGACCGGGGTGTTACAGAAGTCGAGTAACGTCGGTGTTTCAAAGCTGGCGTTAGCGATGCCGTCCTCAGCGTTAGTAGAGACTTACTCACGTTTTGGACTTGGAAAGGCGACCAATTTGGGGTTGGTCGGAGAACGCAGTGGCTTATATCCTCAAAAACAACGGTGGTCTGACATAGAGAGGGCCACCTTCTCTTTCGGCTACGGGCTAATGGTAACCCCGTTACAGTTAGCGCGAGTCTACGCAACGATTGGCAGCTACGGCGTCTATCGCCCGCTGTCCATCACCAAAGTTGATCCACCGGTTCCGGGCGAGCGTATCTTCCCGGAATCCATCGTTCGTACCGTTGTGCACATGATGGAAAGCGTGGCGCTGCCGGGCGGTGGCGGCGTGAAGGCGGCCATCAAAGGCTATCGCATCGCCATTAAAACCGGTACGGCGAAAAAGGTGGGGCCAGACGGCCGCTACATCAACAAATACATTGCCTATACCGCAGGCGTTGCGCCTGCTAGCAATCCGCGTTTTGCGCTGGTGGTCGTGATTAACGATCCACAGGCGGGTAAATACTACGGCGGCGCCGTTTCCGCGCCTGTGTTTGGCGCCATCATGGGCGGCGTGTTACGCACCATGAACGTTGAACCAGATGCGCTGGCGACGGGCGAAAAAAGTGAATTTGTAATTAATCAAGGCGAGGGTACAGGTGGCAGATCGTAATTTGCGCGACCTTCTCGCTCCGTGGGTGCCAAATGCACCGGAGCGAGCACTGCGAGAGATGGTACTGGACAGCCGCGTGGCTGCTTCTGGCGATCTTTTTGTGGCGGTGGTTGGTCATCAGGCGGACGGGCGTCGTTATATCCCGCAGGCGATTGCGCAAGGTGTGGCTGCCATTATTGCTGAGGCTAAAGACGAGGCAACCGACGGTGAGATCCGTGAAATGCACGGGGTGCCGGTTATCTATCTCAGCCAGTTGAATGAGCGTCTCTCTGCACTGGCAGGACGTTTTTATCACGAACCTTCCGACCAACTGCGTCTGGTTGGCGTGACGGGTACGAACGGAAAAACCACCACCACGCAGCTGATGGCGCAGTGGGCTCAGCTGCTGGGTGAAACCGGCGCGGTGATGGGGACCGTGGGTAACGGCCTGCTGGGCAAAGTGAGCCCGACGGAAAACACCACCGGTTCGGCGGTTGACGTACAGCACGTGCTTGCCGGTCTGGCAGGGCAGGGGGCAACCTTTGCCGCGATGGAAGTTTCTTCGCACGGCCTGGTACAGCACCGCGTCGCGGCACTGAAGTTTGCTGCTTCAGTGTTCACCAACCTTAGCCGCGATCACCTTGATTATCATGGTGATATGGAACACTACGAAGCCGCCAAATGGCTGTTGTTCTCTACTCACCATTACGGCCAGGCCATCATCAACGCCGACGACGAAGTGGGCCGCCGCTGGCTTGCGAAGCTGCCAGACGCGGTAGCGGTGTCGATGGAAGACCATATCAATCCGAACTGCCACGGCCGCTGGCTGAAGGCCGTTGACGTTAACTATCACGACAGTGGCGCGACGATCCGCTTTGCCTCTTCCTGGGGTGAAGGTGAAATTGAAAGCCGCCTGATGGGGGCGTTCAACGTCAGCAACCTGCTGCTGGCGCTGGCAACGCTGCTGGCGCTGGGTTATCCGATGGTGGAACTGCTGAAAACGTCAGCGCGTCTCCAGCCGGTTTGCGGCCGTATGGAAGTGTTTAGCGCGCCGGGCAAACCGACCGTGGTTGTCGATTATGCCCACACGCCGGATGCGCTGGAAAAAGCGCTGGAAGCGGCACGCCTGCACTGCACCGGTAAACTCTGGTGCGTCTTCGGCTGCGGTGGCGATCGCGACAAAGGTAAACGTCCCCTGATGGGCGCCATTGCGGAGCAGTTCGCGGACATTCCTGTGGTCACCGATGACAATCCGCGTACCGAAGAGCCGCGCGCCATCATCAACGACATTCTGGCGGGTATGCTGGACGCCGGTCGCGCCCGTGTGGTGGAAGGCCGCGCGGAAGCCGTGACAAACACCATCATGCAGGCAAAAGAAAATGATGTCGTTCTGCTGGCCGGTAAAGGCCATGAAGACTATCAGATTGTTGGCAATCGTCGTCTGGACTACTCCGACCGCGTAACGGCAGCGCGTCTGATGGGAGTCGTCGCATGATTAGCATCACCTTAAGCCAGGCCGCTGCGGTACTGCACGGCGAGCTGCTGGGCCAGGATCTGACCATTGACGCGGTCACCACCGACACCCGTAAAGTGACCGCGGGCTGTCTGTTTGTGGCGCTGAAAGGCGAACGTTTTGACGCGCATGATTTTGCCGGACAGGCCAAAGAAAACGGCGCTGGCGCGCTGCTGGTCAGCCGCAGGCTGGATATCGATTTGCCGCAGATTGTGGTGAGCGATACGCGTCTCGCGTTCGGTGAACTGGCCGCCTGGGTTCGTCAGCAGGTGCCTGCTCGCGTTGTCGCGCTGACCGGGTCATCGGGCAAAACGTCAGTGAAAGAGATGACGGCGGCCATCCTCAGCCAGTGCGGTAATACGCTTTATACCGCAGGCAACCTCAATAATGACATCGGCGTGCCGATGACATTACTTCGCCTGACCAAAGAGCATGAGTTTGCGGTGATCGAGTTAGGGGCAAACCACCAGGGCGAAATCGCCTGGACCGTGAGCCTGACTCGCCCGGAAGCGGCGCTGGTGAATAACCTTGCAGCAGCGCATCTGGAAGGTTTTGGCTCGCTGGAAGGCGTGGCGAAAGCGAAAGGCGAAATTTACACCGGTCTGCCTGCTGACGGCATTGCCATTCTCAATGCCGACAACAACGACTGGCTGAACTGGCAGAGCATCATTGGCTCGCGTAAAACCTGGCGCTTCTCGCCGAACGCGGCCAACAGTGACTTTACCGCGACCAATATCCATGTGACGTCGCACGGTACGGAATTCACGCTTGCTACCCCAACGGGTGACGTAGACGTGCTGTTACCGCTGCCGGGACGCCATAACATCGCCAATGCGCTGGCGGCAGCGGCCTTGTCGACGGCGGTGGGAGCGTCACACGAGGCGATTAAAACCGGGCTGGCGAATTTGAAAGCCGTGCCGGGACGCCTGTACCCGATCCCGCTTGCAGAAAACAAATTGCTGCTGGATGACTCCTACAACGCGAACGTCGGCTCAATGACGGCGGCGGTGCAGGTGCTATCTGAAATGCCGGGCTACCGCGTCATGGTGGTTGGCGACATGGCGGAGCTGGGCGATGAAAGCGAAGCCTGTCATACCCAGGTGGGTGAAGCGGCGAAAGCGGCGGGACTGGACTGCGTGCTGAGCGCAGGAAAACTGAGCCAGGCGATTAGCCATGCCAGCGGCGTTGGCGAACATTTTGCCGACAAAGCCGCGTTGATTGAGCGCCTTAAGGCATTAATTACAGAAAAACAAATTGTGACAGTGTTAGTGAAAGGTTCACGTAGTGCCGCCATGGAAGAGGTTGTGCACGCATTACAGGAGAACGGGACATGTTAGTTTGGCTGGCCGAACATTTGGTCAAATATTATTCAGGCTTTAACGTCTTTTCATATCTGACGTTTCGCGCCATCGTCAGCCTGCTGACTGCGCTGTTCATCTCGTTGTGGATGGGCCCGCGCATGATTGCCCGTCTGCAAAAACTCTCTTTCGGCCAGGTCGTACGTAACGACGGTCCGGAGTCGCACTTCAGCAAGCGCGGTACGCCGACGATGGGCGGGATCATGATCCTGACCGCGATCGTCGTTTCCGTACTGCTGTGGGCCTATCCGTCTAACCCGTACGTCTGGTGCGTGCTGACCGTACTGGTGGGCTACGGCATTATCGGGTTTGTGGATGATTACCGTAAAGTCGTCCGCAAAGACACGAAGGGCCTGATTGCCCGCTGGAAGTATTTCTGGATGTCAGTGATTGCGCTGGGCGTCGCCTTCGCGCTGTATCTTGCAGGAAAAGATACGCCAGCGACCGAGCTGGTGGTGCCGTTCTTTAAAGACGTGATGCCGCAGCTGGGGCTGTTCTACATCCTGCTGGCCTACTTTGTAATTGTTGGTACCGGTAACGCCGTTAACCTGACCGATGGCCTGGATGGTCTGGCGATTATGCCAACCGTCTTCGTGGCGGCTGGTTTTGCGCTGGTGGCGTGGGCGACCGGTAACATGAACTTTGCGAACTACCTGCACATTCCTTATCTGCGTCACGCGGGTGAGCTGGTGATCGTCTGTACGGCGATAGTCGGCGCGGGGCTGGGCTTCCTCTGGTTCAACACCTATCCGGCGCAGGTCTTTATGGGTGACGTCGGTTCTCTGGCGCTGGGCGGCGCGCTCGGCATTATCGCCGTGCTGCTGCGTCAGGAGTTCCTGCTGGTGATCATGGGCGGCGTGTTTGTGGTTGAAACCCTGTCGGTGATTTTGCAGGTCGGCTCCTTCAAGCTGCGCGGTCAGCGCATCTTCCGTATGGCGCCGATCCACCATCACTATGAACTGAAAGGCTGGCCGGAGCCGCGCGTGATTGTGCGCTTCTGGATTATTTCGCTGATGCTGGTGCTGATTGGCCTGGCAACGCTGAAGGTACGTTAATCATGGCAGATTACCAGGGCAAAAAAGTCGTTATCATCGGGTTAGGCCTCACTGGCCTCTCCTGCGTGGACTTTTTCCTTGCGCGCGGCGTGACGCCGCGTGTGATGGATACGCGTGTCTCTCCGCCGGGTCTGGACAAACTGCCGGAACAGGTTGAACGCCACCTTGGTGGTCTGAATGATGACTGGCTGCTGGCAGCCGATCTGATTGTCGCCAGCCCGGGTATGGCGCTGGCGCACCCTTCACTGAGCGCTGCTGCGGATGCGGGCGTTGAGATTGTCGGCGATATCGAGCTGTTCTGCCGCGAAGCGCAGGCGCCGGTTATCGCGATCACCGGTTCTAACGGCAAAAGCACCGTCACTACCCTGGTGGGTGAAATGGCGAAAGCGGCAGGCATGAACGTAGGGGTAGGCGGCAATATCGGTCTGCCCGCGCTGATGCTGCTGGACAAAGGCTGCGAGCTGTACGTTCTGGAACTTTCCAGCTTCCAGCTTGAAACCACCTCCAGCCTGCATGCGGCGGCGGCAACGATCCTCAACGTGACGGAAGATCATATGGATCGATATCCATTTGGTCTGCAGCAGTATCGCGCGGCCAAGCTGCGTGTTTACGAAAATGCCAAAGTTTGCGTGGTTAACGCCGACGACGCGCTGACCATGCCGGTGCGCGGCGCGGACGAGCGCTGCATCAGCTTTGGTATCACCATGGGTGATTATCATCTGAACCGCCAGCTGGGCGAAACCTGGCTGCGCGTGAAAGGTGAAAAGGTGCTGAACGTGAAGGAGATGAAGCTTTCCGGCCAGCACAACTATACCAATGCCCTGGCGGCGCTGGCACTGGCAGATGCCGTAGGGCTGCCGCGCTCTTCCAGCCTGAAAGCGTTGACCACGTTTTCCGGCCTGGCACACCGTTTCCAGCTGGCGCTGGAGCATAACGGCGTGCGCTGGATTAACGACTCCAAAGCGACCAACGTGGGAAGCACGGAGGCCGCGCTGAACGGTCTGCACGTTGACGGCACCCTGCATCTTCTGTTGGGTGGCGACGGCAAATCTGCTGATTTCTCCTCCCTGAAACAGTACCTCACCGGCGATAACATCCGCCTGTACTGCTTTGGCCGTGACGGCAGCGAGCTGGCTGAACTACGCCCGGAAGTTGCTGAGCAAACTGAAACGATGGAACAGGCGATGCGCCTGATTGCCCCGCGCGTGCAGCCTGGCGACATGGTTCTGCTCTCCCCGGCGTGCGCCAGCCTCGATCAGTTTAAGAATTTCGAACAGCGTGGCGATGTCTTTACCCGCCTTGCGAAGGAGTTAGGCTGATGCGTTTATCTCTCCCTCGCCTGAAAATGCCGCGCCTGCCAGGATTTGGAATTCTGGTGTGGTTGTTTGCGGCGCTGAAAGGCTGGGTGATGGCTTCCCGGGATAAAGATTCCGATAGCCTGATTATGTACGACCGCACCCTGTTCTGGCTGACGCTGGGGCTGGCGGCGATCGGCTTTATCATGGTGACGTCGGCCTCTATGCCCGTTGGACAGCGTCTGGCGAACGATCCCTTCCTGTTCGCCAAGCGTGACGGGCTTTACATCATACTGGCGTTCTGCCTGGCGCTGGTAACGCTTCGTCTGCCGATGGCGTTCTGGCAGCGCCACAGTACCGCGATGCTGATCGCCTCCATTATCATGCTGCTGATCGTGCTGGTTGTCGGGAGCTCCGTTAACGGGGCATCACGCTGGATCGCCTTCGGCCCGCTGCGTATTCAGCCTGCGGAGTTCACCAAGCTTTCGTTATTCTGCTACCTGGCAAACTACCTGGTGCGAAAAGTCGATGAGGTGCGTAACAACCTTCGCGGCTTCTTAAAGCCGATGGGCGTCATTCTGGTGCTGGCGATCCTGCTGCTGGCGCAGCCTGACCTCGGAACCGTAGTCGTACTGTTTGTCACCACGCTGGCTATGCTGTTCCTGGCAGGGGCCAAGCTGTGGCAGTTCATCGCCATTATCGGAATGGGAATATCAGCAGTGGTGCTGCTGATCCTCGCCGAGCCTTACCGTATCCGCCGCGTGACCTCGTTCTGGAACCCGTGGGAAGATCCGTTCGGTAGCGGTTACCAGCTGACGCAGTCGCTGATGGCGTTTGGCCGCGGTGAAGTCTGGGGGCAAGGTCTGGGCAACTCGGTACAGAAACTGGAGTATTTACCGGAGGCGCACACCGACTTCATCTTCTCCATTATTGGGGAAGAACTGGGTTATATCGGTGTGGTATTAGCGCTTTTAATGGTATTCTTCGTCGCTTTCCGCGCCATGTCGATTGGCCGAAAAGCGCTGGAGATCGATCACCGCTTCTCAGGCTTCTTAGCCTGCTCAATTGGTATCTGGTTTAGCTTCCAGGCGCTGGTTAACGTCGGGGCCGCAGCGGGTATGCTGCCGACCAAAGGTCTGACGTTGCCGCTGATCAGCTATGGTGGTTCGAGCCTGTTGATCATGTCGACGGCCATTATGTTTTTGTTACGCATAGATTATGAGACGCGTCTGGAGAAAGCCCAGGCGTTTACACGAGGTTCACGATGAATCAACCGAAGCGGTTAATGGTGATGGCAGGCGGTACCGGTGGACACGTGTTCCCGGGGCTGGCGGTTGCGCACCATTTAATGGAGCAGGGCTGGCAGGTACGCTGGCTGGGAACCGCAGACCGCATGGAAGCCGACCTGGTACCGAAGCATGGTATTGAGATCGACTTTATTCGTATTTCCGGCCTGCGAGGCAAAGGCCTCAAGGCCATGCTGCTGGCGCCGGTGCGTATTTTTAATGCCTGGCGTCAGGCGCGCACCATCATGAAGCGCTTTAAGCCCGATGTGGTGCTGGGTATGGGCGGCTATGTTTCTGGTCCCGGCGGGCTGGCCGCGTGGTCGTTAGGCATTCCCGTTGTTCTGCACGAGCAGAACGGTATTGCCGGTCTGACCAACAAGTGGCTGGCGAAAATCGCCACCAAAGTGATGCAGGCGTTTCCCGGCGCGTTTCCGAAAGCGGACGTGGTGGGTAACCCGGTGCGCGTCGACGTGCTGGCGCTGCCTCTACCGGATGCCCGCCTGGCGGGACGTGAAGGCCCGGTTCGTGTTTTGGTCGTTGGTGGTTCTCAGGGTGCGCGCATTCTGAATCAGACAATGCCGCAGGTGGCGGCAAAGCTGGGTGATGCCGTGACTATCTGGCACCAAAGCGGTAAAGGCGCTCAGCAGACCGTTGAGCAGGCGTACGCTGATGAAGGCCAGCCGCAGCATAAAGTGACGGAATTTATTGACGATATGGCCGCAGCCTATGCCTGGGCCGATGTCGTGGTCTGCCGCTCTGGCGCGCTGACGGTGAGCGAAATCGCCGCCGCCGGCTTGCCAGCGCTGTTCGTGCCGTTCCAGCACAAAGACCGACAGCAGTACTGGAACGCGCTGCCGCTTGAGAAAGCCGGCGCGGCGAAAATTTTTGAGCAGCCACACTTTACCGCCGATGCGGTCGCCACCACCCTGGCGGGCTGGAACAGAGACGTACTGCTGGAGATGGCACAGCGCGCGCGCGCTGCCGCTATCCCGGATGCGACGGAACGGGTGGCAAAAGAAGTGAGCCTGGCAGCCCAGGCTTAACCCTCGCAGCGCGTGTTGCGCTGCACGAATTTTAAGTAGTCGATGGCGTTTAGAGAATGAATACACAACAACTGGCAAAACTGCGTTCAATCGTGCCCGAGATGCGTCGCGTCCGGCACATTCACTTTGTTGGCATCGGTGGTGCCGGCATGGGCGGTATTGCCGAAGTGTTAGCTAACGAAGGTTATCAGATCAGCGGGTCTGACCTGGCGCCAAACCCTGTTACGCAGCAGCTGGCGTCGCTTGGGGCGACTATCTATTTCAACCATCGCCCGGAAAACGTGCGCGAGGCAAGCGTGGTGGTGGTATCGAGCGCCATCTCCTCTGACAATCCGGAAATTGTTGCCGCGCACGAAGCGCGCATTCCGGTGATACGCCGCGCAGAAATGCTGGCGGAACTGATGCGGTTCCGTCACGGCATTGCGATTGCCGGTACCCACGGTAAAACCACGACCACGGCGATGGTTTCCAGCATTTATGCGGAAGCGGGTCTCGATCCGACGTTTGTCAATGGCGGTCTGGTGAAAGCCGCAGGCGTCCATGCGCGTCTGGGCCACAGCCGTTATCTGATTGCGGAAGCGGATGAGAGCGACGCGTCGTTCCTGCACCTGCAACCGATGGTGGCGATTGTCACCAATATCGAAGCCGACCATATGGATACCTACCAGGGCGACTTCGAAAACTTAAAGCAGACCTTCATCAACTTCCTGCACAACCTGCCGTTTTATGGCCGCGCGGTGATGTGCGTGGACGACCCGGTGATCCGCGAGCTGCTGCCGCGCGTCGGTCGTCAAATCACCACCTACGGCTTCAGCGAAGACGCTGACGTCCGCGTGGAAGAGTACAAACAGATTGGTGCGCAGGGGCATTTCACTCTGGCGCGTCAGGACAAAGAGCTGCTGCACGTTACGCTGAATGCGCCAGGGCGCCATAACGCACTTAACGCCGCAGCGGCAGTGGCTGTTGCGACGGAAGAAGGCATTGATGATGAGGCGATCCTGCGCGCGCTGGAAAGCTTCCAGGGGACGGGGCGTCGCTTTGACTTCCTCGGCGAGTTCCCGCTGGATGCGGTGAATGGTAAGCCAGGTACCGCGATGCTGGTGGACGACTACGGCCACCATCCGACGGAAGTGGACGCGACCATCAAAGCCGCACGCGCGGGCTGGCCGGAGAAGAATCTGGTGATGATCTTCCAGCCGCACCGCTTCACGCGTACCCGCGATCTGTATGACGATTTCGCCAGCGTGCTGTCACAGGTGGATACCCTGCTGATGCTGGATGTTTACGCCGCTGGCGAAACGCCAATTCCAGGCGCAGACAGCCGTTCCCTGTGTCGTACCATCCGCGGGCGCGGTAAAGTTGACCCTATTCTGGTTTCTGACCCGGCACAGGTGGCGGAAATTCTGGCACCGGTCCTGACCGGTAACGATCTCATCCTGATTCAGGGTGCGGGAAATATCGGCAAGATCGCCCGTACCTTAGCTGAAATCAAACTGAAGCCGCAAACCCAAGAGGATGAGCATCATGGCTGATAAGATTGCAGTCCTCTCTGGCGGCAACTCCGCCGAGCGCGAGGTTTCTCTGAATTCCGGCGCTGCCGTGCTGGCGGGCCTGCGTGAAGGCGGCGTAAACGCACATATTGTCGATCCAAAAGAGGTCGACGTGACGCAATTAAAAGCGATGGGCTTCGATAAGGTCTTTATCGCGTTACATGGTCGTGGCGGTGAAGACGGAACCCTGCAAGGGCTTCTGGAGCTGATCGGCCTTCCTTACACCGGCAGCGGCGTGATGGCATCCGCCATCTCTATGGATAAACTGCGCAGTAAGTTACTCTGGCAGGGAGCGGGTTTACCCGTTGCGCCGTGGGTGGCGCTGACGCGCGGCGAATTTGAATTGGGCCTGTCGGACAGCGTTAATACACGCATTGCGGCACTGGGCTTACCGGTTATTGTAAAGCCGAGCAGGGAAGGGTCGAGCGTCGGGATGTCAAAGGTCGATAAAGCTGAAGATTTAACATCTGCTTTAGCGCTGGCATTTCAACACGATGAAGAAGTTCTGATTGAAAAATGGCTCAGCGGGCCGGAATTTACCGTCGCGATGCTTGGCGAAGAAATTTTACCGTCAATTCGCATCCAACCCGCCGGAGTCTTCTATGATTATGAGGCGAAGTATCTGTCTGATGAGACGCAATATTTCTGCCCTTGTGGTCTTGAAGCAGAGCGCGAAGCCGAATTACAGTCCCTGGTGCTTAAAGCCTGGAATGTTTTGGGCTGCAGCGGCTGGGGACGCATTGATGTGATGCAGGACAATGACGGGCAGTTTTATCTGCTGGAAGCCAATACCTCACCGGGAATGACCAGCCACAGCCTTGTGCCGATGGCGGCGCGTCAGGCGGGAATGAGCTTCTCGCAGTTAGTCGTACGTATTCTGGACCAGGCGGGCTGATATGTCTCAGGCTGCATTGAACACGCGCAACCGCGATGACGAAGAAGAATACACTTCTTCACGCCGGAGTAATGGAACGCGTCTTGCAGGGATAATTTTCCTGCTCGGGGTGCTGTGCACCGTGTTTATCAGCGGCTGGATGGTGCTGGGCTGGATGGAAGACGCACAGCGCTTGCCGCTGTCAAAGCTGGTGGTGACCGGCGAGCGTCACTACACGCGTAACGATGATATTCGCCAGTCTATTCTGGCGCTGGGATCGCCCGGCACCTTTATGACGCAGGACGTCAATATTATCCAGAGCCAGATTGAACGTCTGCCCTGGATAAAACAGGCGAGTGTCAGAAAACAATGGCCTGATGAATTGAAGATTCATCTGGTTGAATATGTGCCCATTGCGCGTTGGAATGATCAGCACATGGTTGACGTAGATGGAAATTCCTTCAGCGTCCCGAGCGATCGTGTCAACAAGCAAAATTTACCGATGTTGTATGGCCCTGAAGGCAGCGAAAACGAAGTATTGCAGGGTTTTCGTGAAATGGGGCAGGTGCTGGCGAAGGACAGGTTTACGTTAAAAGATGCTGCGATGACGGCGCGCCGCTCCTGGCAGCTGACGTTGACGAACGGCATTAAGCTCAACCTGGGACGCGGCGACACAATGAAACGTCTTGCGCGTTTTGTAGAACTTTACCCGGTTTTACAACAGCAGGCGCAGGCGGACGGCAAACGGATAAGCTACGTTGATTTGCGCTATGACTCAGGCGCAGCAGTCGGTTGGGAGCCGGCTCCGGTCGAGGAACCTAATCAGCAACAGAATCAGGCACAGGTACAGGCAGAACAACAATGATCAAGGCGACGGACAGAAAACTGGTAGTTGGACTGGAGATTGGCACCGCGAAGGTTGCCGCTTTAGTAGGGGAAGTTCTGCCCGACGGTATGGTCAATATCATTGGCGTGGGCAGTTGCCCGTCCCGTGGTATGGATAAAGGTGGGGTAAACGACCTTGAGTCGGTGGTGAAATGCGTACAGCGCGCCATCGACCAGGCTGAATTAATGGCAGATTGCCAGATTTCTTCTGTCTATCTGGCCCTTTCTGGCAAGCACATTAGCTGCCAGAACGAAATCGGTATGGTGCCGATTTCTGAAGAAGAAGTGACGCAGGAAGACGTTGAAAACGTTGTGCATACGGCGAAGTCCGTGCGCGTTCGCGATGAGCATCGCGTGCTGCACGTGATCCCGCAGGAATATGCGATTGACTACCAGGAAGGGATCAAGAACCCGGTTGGTCTGTCTGGCGTGCGTATGCAGGCAAAAGTGCACCTGATCACATGTCACAACGATATGGCGAAGAACATCGTAAAAGCCGTTGAACGTTGTGGCCTGAAAGTTGACCAACTTATTTTCGCCGGTCTGGCGGCAAGTTATTCCGTGCTGACCGAAGACGAACGTGAACTGGGTGTCTGTGTGGTGGATATCGGTGGTGGTACAATGGACATGGCCGTGTATACCGGCGGTGCGCTGCGCCACACCAAAGTGATCCCTTATGCAGGGAACGTTGTGACCAGCGATATTGCTTACGCTTTTGGTACGCCACCGAGCGATGCAGAAGCGATTAAAGTACGCCACGGCTGTGCGCTGGGGTCTATCGTTGGTAAAGATGAGAGCGTTGAGGTGCCGAGCGTGGGCGGCCGTCCGCCGCGTAGCCTGCAGCGCCAGACGTTGGCAGAGGTAATTGAGCCGCGCTATACCGAGCTGCTCAACCTGGTCAACGAAGAGATTTTACAGCTTCAGGAACAGCTTCGTCAGCAGGGGGTTAAGCATCATCTTGCGGCGGGGATTGTATTAACCGGCGGTGCAGCGCAAATTGAAGGTCTTGCGGCCTGCGCTCAGCGCGTGTTCCATACGCAGGTGCGTATTGGTGCGCCGCTGAATATTACCGGTTTAACGGATTATGCTCAGGAGCCGTACTATTCAACGGCTGTGGGCCTGCTCCACTACGGGAAGGAATCTCATCTCAGTGGTGAAGCGGAAGTGGAAAAACGCGTCTCAGTGGGGTCGTGGGTCAAACGACTGAACAACTGGCTGCGAAAAGAGTTTTAATTTTTTAAAGAGACCGGAGAGAATTAGCGGTCTCGGGCGACAGGCACAACGGAGAGAGAAATTATGTTTGAACCTATGGAACTGACCAACGACGCGGTGATTAAAGTCATCGGCGTCGGTGGCGGCGGCGGTAACGCCGTAGAGCATATGGTGCGTGAACGCATTGAAGGTGTTGAATTCTTCGCAGTTAACACCGATGCGCAGGCACTGCGTAAAACGGCAGTTGGCCAGACTATCCAGATCGGCGGTGGCATCACCAAAGGGCTGGGGGCTGGGGCTAACCCGGAAGTCGGTCGCAACGCGGCTGAAGAAGATCGTGAAGCCCTGCGTGCTGCACTGGAAGGTGCGGACATGGTCTTCATCGCAGCAGGCATGGGCGGCGGTACCGGTACCGGTGCAGCACCTGTTGTCGCTGAAGTAGCTAAAGATTTAGGTATCCTGACCGTTGCTGTCGTGACCAAGCCTTTCAACTTCGAAGGCAAAAAGCGTATGGCCTTCGCGGAACAGGGTATCACCGAGCTGTCCAAGCATGTGGACTCGCTGATCACCATCCCGAACGACAAGCTGCTGAAAGTTCTGGGTCGTGGTATCTCCCTGCTTGACGCCTTCGGCGCAGCAAACGACGTGCTGAAAGGCGCGGTCCAGGGTATCGCAGAACTGATTACCCGTCCTGGCCTGATGAACGTTGACTTTGCAGACGTTCGCACCGTGATGTCCGAAATGGGCTACGCGATGATGGGCTCTGGCGTGGCGAGCGGCGAAGACCGTGCGGAAGAAGCGGCTGAAATGGCTATATCTTCTCCACTGCTGGAAGATATCGATCTGTCCGGTGCGCGCGGCGTGCTGGTCAACATTACCGCTGGCTTTGACCTGCGTCTGGATGAGTTCGAAACCGTGGGTAATACCATCCGCGCGTTCGCCTCTGACAACGCGACCGTGGTAATCGGTACTTCCCTTGACCCGGAAATGAACGACGAGCTGCGTGTTACCGTTGTTGCGACCGGTATCGGTATGGACAAGCGTCCTGAGATCACCCTCGTGACCAACAAGCAGACTCAGCAACCGGTAATGGATCGTTACCAGCAGCACGGTATGTCTCCTCTGACTCAGGAGCAAAAACCGGCCGCGAAAGTAGTGAACGACCCAACGCCGCAAACGGCAAAAGAGCCAGATTATCTGGACATCCCGGCGTTCCTGCGTAAGCAAGCTGACTAAGAATTGGCTGGAATTTGGGGATTTGCGCTCTTTGTGCTAAACTGGCCCACCGTTAGTGATATACACTCTCGGTTGGATAGTTAATTTGGCGAGATTATACGATGATCAAACAAAGGACACTTAAACGTATCGTTCAGGCGACGGGTGTCGGTTTACATACCGGCAAGAAAGTCACACTGACGTTACGCCCTGCGCCGGCCAATACCGGGGTCATCTATCGTCGCACCGACTTGAATCCACCGGTAGATTTTCCGGCCGATGCCAAATCTGTGCGTGATACAATGCTCTGTACTTGTCTGGTGAACGAGCATGACGTGCGGATTTCTACCGTAGAGCACCTGAACGCCGCCCTGGCGGGTCTGGGTATCGACAACATTATTGTTGAAGTCGATGCGCCAGAAATCCCGATTATGGATGGTAGTGCTGCGCCGTTCGTTTATCTGTTGCTGGATGCCGGCATCGAAGAACTGAACTGTGCGAAGAAATTTGTTCGCATCAAAGAGACCGTTCGCGTCGAAGATGGCGACAAGTGGGCTGAATTCAAACCGTACAATGGTTTCTCGTTGGACTTTACCATCGACTTTAACCATCCGGCGATTGACTCCAGCACCCAGCGCTACGCGATGAACTTCTCTGCTGATGCGTTTATGCGCCAGATCAGCCGCGCACGTACGTTTGGCTTCATGCGTGATATCGAATATCTGCAGTCCCGCGGCCTGTGCCTGGGCGGCAGCTTCGATTGTGCCATCGTTGTTGACGATTATCGCGTACTGAACGAAGACGGCCTGCGTTTTGAAGATGAATTTGTTCGTCACAAAATGCTGGATGCGATCGGCGACCTGTTCATGTGTGGTCACAACATCATTGGTGCATTTACCGCGTTCAAATCCGGTCATGCACTGAACAACAAATTGTTGCAGGCCGTCCTGGCAAAACAGGAAGCCTGGGAATATGTGACCTTTGAAGACGAAGCGGAACTGCCGCTGGCGTTCAAAGCACCGACTATGGTCCTGGCGTAACGGTTAACGCCGTTTCGTAAGAAAAGCGACTGGTTCACCTGGTACTCTCTCCGACCAGGGAAGCCAGTCGTTTTTATTTCTGCCCTTCTTTGATTTGCCCCTCTACTCCCTGGCCATTGTCGGGTGCCGAATAACGGTGTGTTCGCTGCATTATTGACCGTTTTTACCTGCTGCAAGGTGTCATTCCTGCTGCTGCGTATTGGCTTTAGTGGTAATATCTGGGCGCTAAAAAAGAATAATTGAACTCAGCCTGCACTGGCGGGCGAATGTGGTGGAGCAAGTGAGCGGAATACTGACGCGCTGGCGACAATTTGGCAGACGTTACTTCTGGCCGCATCTCTTATTAGGGATGGTCGCGGCGAGTTTCGGCTTGCCTGCGCTCAGTAACAGTGCGGAAGCGGCGACGCCAGCACGTTCCACGACAACTAAACACGATCTCTCGACGCGGGTTAACTTTACTAATCTCGCGTGGCTTGAAGCCAGCCGTCGTCCTAATTTCTCCGTTGATTACTGGCAGCAGCACGCCATCCGCACGGTTATTCGTCATCTGTCGTTCGCGATGGCGCCGCAGACGATGCCTGTTGCTGAAGAGTCGCTGCCGGTTCAGGCTCAGCACCTTGCCCTGCTCGATACGCTTAATGCGCTTCTGACGCAGGATAACCAGCCGCCCGTGACTGTGAGTCAGACGGCGCAAACCTGGTTTGTTCCTCCTGTATCATTCTCCGTTTCGACATGGATTAGCCAGGTTCACGGCATCCGTGCCGGGCCTCAACGCCTCAGCTAAATTAACCTTTTTCAATACCTTAATTTATCTGCCCGTCTGGGGCGTTTGAGAATTTATTATGCTAATCAAATTATTAACCAAAGTTTTTGGTAGTCGTAACGATCGTACCCTGCGCCGTATGCGCAAAGCTGTAAACATCATCAACGGTATGGAACCGGCGATGGAGAAGCTCTCTGATGATGAGCTGAAGGCGAAAACCGCGGAGTTCCGCGCACGCCTGGAAAAAGGCGAAACCTTAGAGAGCCTGATCCCGGAAGCTTTCGCCGTTGTGCGTGAAGCGAGTAAACGTGTGTTCGGTATGCGTCACTTCGACGTTCAATTGCTGGGCGGTATGGTGCTTAACGAACGCTGCATCGCGGAAATGCGTACCGGTGAAGGTAAAACCCTGACCGCAACGCTGCCGGCTTACCTGAATGCACTGACCGGTAAGGGCGTTCACGTCGTTACCGTCAACGACTATCTGGCCCAGCGTGATGCCGAAAACAACCGTCCGCTGTTCGAATTCCTTGGCATGACCGTCGGCATCAACATGTCCGGACTGCCGGCACCCGCCAAGCGCGAAGCCTACAACGCGGACATCACCTACGGCACCAACAACGAATACGGCTTCGACTACCTGCGCGACAACATGGCGTTCAGCCCGGAAGAGCGCGTCCAGCGTAAGCTGCACTATGCGCTGGTGGATGAGGTTGACTCCATTCTGATCGATGAAGCGCGTACCCCGCTGATCATCTCCGGCCCGGCCGAAGACAGCTCTGACATGTACCGTAAAGTCGACAAAATCATTCCACACCTGCTGCGTCAGGAGAAAGAAGACTCCGATACCTTCCAGGGTGAAGGCCACTTCTCCGTAGATGAAAAAGCGCGCCAGGTGAACCTGACCGAACGCGGTCTGGTGAAAATCGAAGAGCTGCTGGTGGCTGAAGGCATTATGGAAGAAGGTGAGTCTCTGTACTCTCCGAGCAACATTATGCTGATGCATCACGTAACCGCCGCGCTGCGTGCCCACGCGTTGTTCACCCGCGACGTTGATTACATCGTGAAAGACGGTGAAGTCATCATTGTCGATGAACACACCGGCCGTACCATGCAGGGTCGTCGCTGGTCCGATGGCCTGCACCAGGCGGTGGAAGCGAAAGAAGGCGTGGACATTCAAAACGAAAACCAGACGCTGGCCTCAATCACCTTCCAGAACTACTTCCGTCTGTATGAGAAGCTGGCGGGGATGACCGGTACCGCAGATACCGAAGCGTTTGAATTCAGCTCCATCTACAAGCTGGATACCGTGGTTGTGCCAACCAACCGTCCGATGATCCGTAAGGATATGCCGGACCTGGTGTACATGACCGAAGCGGAAAAAATTCAGGCGATCATCGAAGATATTCGCGACCGTACTGCCAATGGTCAGCCGGTTCTGGTGGGGACCATCTCCATCGAGAAATCCGAGGTGGTTTCCAATGAGCTGACCAAAGCAGGCATCAAGCACAACGTTCTGAACGCCAAGTTCCACGCTAAAGAAGCGGACATTGTTGCTCAGGCGGGCTATCCGGGAGCCGTGACCATCGCCACCAACATGGCGGGTCGTGGTACCGATATTATGCTCGGCGGTAGCTGGCAGGCTGAAGTCGCTGAGCTGGAAAACCCAACGCCAGAGCAGATCGAGCAGATCAAAGCCGACTGGCAGGTGCGTCACGACGCGGTGCTGGCATCCGGTGGTCTGCACATCATCGGTACCGAGCGTCACGAATCTCGTCGTATCGACAACCAGCTGCGTGGCCGTGCGGGCCGTCAGGGTGATGCCGGTTCTTCCCGCTTCTACCTGTCTATGGAAGATGCGCTGATGCGTATTTTCGCCTCCGACCGCGTGTCCGGCATGATGCGTAAGCTGGGCATGAAGCCTGGTGAAGCCATTGAGCACCCATGGGTGACTAAAGCGATCGCTAACGCCCAGCGTAAAGTGGAAAGCCGCAACTTCGATATTCGTAAGCAGCTGCTGGAATATGATGACGTGGCCAACGATCAGCGTCGCGCGATCTACACCCAGCGTAACGAACTGCTGGACGTGTCCGACGTGAGCGAAACCATCAACAGCATCCGCGAAGATGTGTTCAAAGCCACCATCGACGCGCATATTCCACCGCAGTCTCTGGAAGAGATGTGGGACGTTGAAGGCCTGCAGGAACGTCTGAAAAACGACTTCGATCTCGATCTGCCAATCAAAGAGTGGCTGGATAAAGAGCCTGAGCTGCATGAAGAGACCCTGCGCGAACGTATCTTTGAAACCGCGCTGGAGGTTTATAAGCGTAAGGAAGAAGTGGTTGGCGCTGAGATGATGCGTCACTTCGAAAAAGGCGTGATGCTGCAGACGCTGGACTCCCTGTGGAAAGAGCACCTGGCGGCGATGGACTACCTGCGTCAGGGTATCCACCTGCGCGGCTATGCGCAGAAAGATCCGAAGCAGGAGTACAAGCGTGAATCCTTCTCCATGTTTGCCTCTATGCTGGAGTCACTGAAGTACGAAGTGATCAGCACCCTGAGCAAGGTTCAGGTGCGCATGCCGGAAGAAGTGGAAGCGATGGAGCAGCAGCGTCGTGAAGAAGCTGAGCGTCTGGCGCAGATGCAGCAGCTGAGCCACCAGACAGACGAAAGCGAAGCCGCAGCAGCGATCGCCGCGCAGACCGGCGATCGTAAAGTCGGTCGTAACGATCCGTGCCCGTGTGGTTCCGGTAAAAAATACAAGGCGTGCCACGGCCGCCTGAGCTAAGAACATAACTAACTGAAAAGGCGCAGATATCTGCGCCTTTTTTATGGAAGTGACGCTATGAAAATACTGCAAATTGCCGTCGGGATTATTCGCAACCCGCAAAACCAAATCTTCATCACCCAGCGCGCTGCTGACGCCCATATGGCGAACAAGTGGGAGTTTCCTGGCGGGAAAATCGAATCAGGAGAAACGCCGGAAGAGGCGCTGGTGCGTGAGCTGCAGGAAGAGGTGGGGATTACCCCGCTTGGCGCCACGCTGTTCGATAAGCTGGAGTATCAGTTTCCCGACAGGCACATCACGCTGTGGTTCTGGCTGGTGGAAAGCTGGGAAGGTGAACCCTGGGGAAAAGAGGGACAGCCGGGTAACTGGGTGGAACTTCAGGTCAGTGATGCCGACAAATTCCCGCCAGCCAATGAGCCTGTGATCCGCCGCTTAGCGACAAACATGTAGGCCTGCCGAACGAATCGCCAGCAGGCTTTGAACGTTACTGCTGGCTTTCGCTCCAGTCATCGCTATCCGAGAGGTCGCCTTCGCTCGGAATACGTTTCTCTTCAGCCGCCCATTCGCCCAGATCAATGAGCTGACAGCGCTTGCAGCAGAACGGGCGAAACGGACTCACTTCTCCCCAGACGACAGTTTTCCCACAGGTTGGGCAGGTTACGGTGGTGACGTCAGACATTGGCACTCCTTAACAACAGGCCAGTTCAAAATCGAGGCGTTCCGGCACGGTGCCATTTTCACTGTCCAGCGGCATAAAGCGGATCGCGAAACGGCTTTTATGCCCGGAAATTTGTGGATAAAGCTGCTCGCCAAGAGACAAATTTAGACGCAGAAGATCGGCGTCGTCGCCGTTGTCCTGATAAAAACCGTTGAGACTGGTTTGCTTGCGGAACGGGGCAGAGTTACGCACAAGATCAAGGATCAGCGATAGCGTCTGATTCATCGGCTCCAGGCTACCCAGCCAGCTGTTTACCTGGCGATCGCGCTGTTCCTGCGGCATATGCAGCCACATATGCAGCGTTGGCAGATCAAAGCTACAGCAACCGCCCGGTATGCTCAGGCGCTGGCGCACCAGCGCTATCAAACGGTCTTCTCGTAAATATTGCCCAACGCGCGGCGCGGCCATCAGCGTCGTGCTGCTGTTTTTCAACTGCTGGCGTAAGGCGTCAATTCGACTTTGATCCACGCCCGGTACTTCGGCCCAGGCCTGTAATTTACGCTGCTGGCGCTCCAGCTCTTTCAACAGCTCCGTGCGGACATCGCCACGTTCAATCACATCCAGCAGATCGCCTACGTTGCGAAAGAAGTGCAACGCCGTGGCATGATCGTTAACAGGCAGATGTTGTGAAAGCTGTTGGATGAGAAATTCAATGCGCAGCCAGGTACGCATTTTTTCATTGAGCGGGTGCTCAAAAAGGATGTGAGTCGACATTATGGTTTTTCCTGTGCAACGGCCTGCGCGGCGAAGGTTAGATACTGCTCGTGCAGGCGGGCAACATCCGATGCAATGGCATCTGGTGCGCCGTTATTATCAATAACATCATCCGCAACGGCAAGGCGCTGAGCGCGAGTGGCCTGAGCGGCAAGAATTTGTTCAGCATGTTCGCGCGAGACGTGGTCGCGCGTCATGGTTCGCTGGATTTGCGTCTCGGGTGTGACATCAATCACCAATACCCGATTGGCTTTCTTATGCAGCTGATTTTCTACCAGGAGCGGAACCACCCACAGGACATAGGGCGAGCGGGCTGCGGCTATCTGACGCTGAGTTTCCTGGTGGATAATGGGGTGGAGCAGGGCATTAAGCCAGGCTTTTTCCGCAGAATCGGAAAAAATATATTCGCGAAGCTGACGGCGGTTCAGTGTGCCATCGGCATTGATGATTGCCTGACCGAAATGGTCGGCGATGGCCTTTAGCGCGGGTGTATTGGGCTCTACCACCTGACGGGCAATAATATCAGCATCAATAATCGCGATGCCGAGACGAGAAAACGCGTCCGCAACGGTACTTTTGCCACTACCGATGCCGCCGGTTACTGCGACGATATACCCCATTAAATCAAATCCTGGGAATTATTCATTATGGAAATCAGTTGCTTAAAAAACAAACGTGCGACAGTAATTGTTTGATTCTCTTTACCGGCTTTTTACCAGGTAAATTTATAGGATTGTAGCGTAAAAAAAGAGAATTTCGCAGTCTTGCGGAGCAGGTATTAGTGCGTATGATAGCGTCACTGGAGTTGTGCTTTTAACATATTTGCCTCTAACCCCAGGAATCCGCACATGCGTATCGAAGAAGATCTGAAGTTAGGTTTCAAAGACGTTCTTATCCGCCCTAAACGCTCTACACTGAAAAGTCGCTCAGACGTTGAACTCGAACGTCAATTCACCTTTAAACACTCCGGTCAGACCTGGTCTGGCGTGCCAATCATTGCTGCCAACATGGATACAGTCGGTACCTTTGAGATGGCAACGGCGCTGGCTCAGTTCGATATTCTTACTGCAGTCCACAAGCACTACACTCCTGAAGAGTGGAATGCGTTTGTTGCGTCCGCCTCTGCTGACGTGGTGAAGCACGTGATGGTTTCCACCGGTACTTCCGACGCCGATTTCGAGAAAACCAAACAGATCCTGAATGCCAACCCGGCGCTTAGCTTCGTTTGTATTGATGTGGCGAACGGTTACTCCGAGCACTTCGTACAGTTCGTCAGCAAGGCGCGCGAAGCCTGGCCGACCAAAACCATCATCGCGGGTAACGTGGTGACCGGTGAAATGTGTGAAGAGCTGATCCTTTCCGGTGCCGACATCGTGAAAGTGGGCATTGGCCCGGGCTCCGTATGCACCACGCGCGTGAAGACCGGAGTTGGTTATCCGCAGCTTTCCGCGGTCATTGAATGTGCCGACGCGGCGCACGGCCTGGGCGGCCAGATCATCAGCGACGGCGGTTGCACCATGCCGGGCGATGTCGCAAAGGCCTTTGGCGGCGGCGCGGACTTCGTCATGCTCGGCGGTATGCTGGCAGGCCACGAAGAGAGCGGCGGCACCGTGGTGGAAGAGAACGGCGAGAAATTCATGCTGTTCTACGGTATGAGCTCTGAATCCGCGATGACCCGCCACGTCGGTGGCGTGGCAAAATACCGTGCGGCAGAAGGCAAAACCGTGAAGCTGCCTCTGCGCGGCCCGGTTGAAAACACTGCGCGCGACATCTTGGGCGGCCTGCGCTCTGCCTGTACCTACGTGGGTGCATCCCGCTTGAAAGAGCTGACGAAACGCACAACGTTTATTCGCGTTCAGGAGCAGGAAAACCGCGTTTTCAATAGCCTGTAATGGCTTTCGCTGGCGCATGCTCGTGCGCCAGCGCTGCTGCACTACCCCGCGCTCATCGCATCACCCAGATGGAAAATCGGCAGATACATTGCCACCACCAGCGTGCCGATGATAACCCCCGTAACAACCAGGAGCAGTGGCTCCAGAAGCGCCGCCAGGTTGTCTGCACGTTGAAAGGTCTGTTCCGTGTGATGGCGAGCAAGGTTTGCCAGCATGACGTCCAGCGAACCTGACATCTCGCCGGTTCGTAAAAGCTGAATACAGAGCGGGGTAAACATTGCCGCCTTCTGAAAGGACGACCAGACGGGGAGACCTTTTTCAATGTTCTCGCGTATGCTGCGGAGTATTCCCTGCCAGTACCGGCTTTCAACAGTCTCTTCTGCACTTTCAAGCCCCTGTAAGAATGCAATGCCCGCCTGCTGCGTGAGCGACAGCACGGTGAAGATCTGCCCCAGCTTTTGCCCTCTCGCCAGCGCGCCCATTACGGGAAAACTCAGCAGAATACGCTGCCAGCGAGGATGGTGTCGCAGAGGCCAGGCTGCAGTTACGGGAACAAGCAGCATCGTTAACAGCGCAAGGGCATATGACTGCATAAACGCGGCCATCCCCATAACAATTCGCGTCAGCGCCGGAAGCGGGGTATTAAAGGTTTTGTAGATCGCGGCAAATTCGGGCAAAACCAGGGTGACCATTGCCAGCACGACGAGCACGGCCAGCGTCAGGACGATCGCCGGGTAGCGCAGCGCTTTTTTCACCTTCGAGCTGAGCTGCTGCTGCGCTTTTTGCTGCTCTGCAAGCTCTCGGCAGCACGCTTCAAGCTTCCCCGTTAGCTCTCCGGTTTTCACCATTGAGATATGCAGTGGGCTAAAGACTGCTGGCCACCGTTTGAGCGCCTCAGAAAAAGGACAACCTTCACTGAGTTCATCGGCAACGTTTTGCAGTAGCCCCCGCCACGGTTCTACTGGATGTTGGTCTGCCAGCATTTGCAGACTATGCGCGAGCGTCAGCCCGGCCTGCAGAAGCGTTGCGAGCTGACGAAACATCTCGTAGCAGTGATATGGACGCCAGCGGTGCCTTTGAGCGCATCGGGTCAGGGCCAGAGGATGGAGGTCGTTACGCATCAGCCTGGTGAAGGCTGCGTTGCGGTCGGTGGCCCAGAGTACCCCGTGTCGGGGGGCTCCTTCAGCGGAGATTGCTCGCCAGCGCCAGAGTTGATTAGCAGCCATCGGGCATACCCAGAACACGCACTAACTCTTCAAGCGTGGTCATCCCTTGTTCAACGGCCATGCAGCCGTGTTCAAACAGCGAGATGAGTCCAGCCTGTCGGGCGCTGGCTTCAATCACCTCGGTGCCTGCCCCGCTGGCAATAGCCTGGCGCAGGGGATTATCGATCTCAAGTACTTCAAAAATGGCCACGCGCCCGTAAAAACCGTGATAACAACGATCGCAGCCTGCAGGCTGCCAGCGAGGAAGTTGCCGCGGCCAAACCGAGCGCGGCAGGTCCGTATGCTCCCCTGTTTTCTGTCGGCAGTGCGGGCAAAGGCGCCGAACCAGCCGCTGGGCAATTACCATCGAGAGCGCGGAAGAGATCATCCAGCGCGCCACGCCCATCTGCTCCAGACGAATGAGGGTTTCCGTCGTCGAGTTGGTGTGCAGCGTCGACAATACCAGATGCCCGGTCTGCGCGGCTTTAATGGCAATTTCTGCCGTTTCACCATCGCGAATTTCCCCGACCATAATGATGTCCGGATCCTGACGGAGCAGCGCTCTCAGTACGCTCTGGAATGTTAAGCCCGCGCGGGGGTTAACCTGCGTCTGATTTAACCCCGCAAGCGGGATCTCGATGGGATCCTCCACGCTGCAGATGTTGACGTCAGGGGTGTTACGCGCCTGCAGCGCGCTGTAAAGCGTTACGGTTTTGCCGCTGCCCGTCGGGCCGGTGACCAGAATTAGCCCCTGAGGCTGGTGGAGTACCTCATTAAAACAGGCCAGCTGTTTAGCGCTCATGCCAAGCGCGTTCGGTTCCAGCGCCTGCTGAACCTGATGTAGCAAACGCAGCACAATTTTCTCACCGCCGTTGCAGGGAAGCGTGGCGATACGAAACGAGACCGGCTCGTTTGTCAGCTCAATCGTAAACTGACCGTCCTGCGGCAAGCGTCGTTCCGCAATATCCAGATTACCCAGCACTTTTAACCGGGCGCTGAGCATCGTCGCCAGCGCGGCGGAAAGGGGAGGCTGCGGATAAAGTACCCCGTCGATACGTAAGCGGATCTGGCACGCGTGCTCCATTGGTTCGATATGGATGTCAGACGCGCGCTGGTTTACTGCCTGCTGCAGCGTGTGGTTGAGGATGTCCACCGCGGAGTGGGGTTGCGAAACGACGGGCAGATGCGATTGCGCGGTTAACTGCCGGTGCTTTTCCATGCGTTCAGCGCTCCAGCATTCGATATCAATCCGCTTCTGGGTCGCGAAGCGCAGGGCCTCCATCAGTTCAGGCGCGGGGGTTCCCACGACGGCGATGCTAATCATGTCGCTGTCGCTGGTGAGCAGCAGGGCATGGTGGCGAAAACAAAGCGCCACGAGTTGATCGGTGTTCATTATCCGCTCCTTAGTTAGTGTCGAAGCGGAAGACGTCTTCGCAGGCCTGCTTAAGCGCGCTGTCAGCACTGATATTGCAGTCACGCGTCCAGCCCGTCATACCGTTGCCGTTGCTCCACTGCGGCGTCATGGTTACCGTCAGCCCGTTCAGGCTCTCCTGGCCTGTTAAGGTCACGATCCCTTTCGCCACGCTCATTTCTGAAACGTAACGCGTCGTGGCAGGAGAGGGAATACCGTTACTGCCGGCATCGCAGCTCTCCACGCCGCCGCGATCGAGCGCGCAAAGCTCAATGGCAGTGCGATAGGGAACGAAAGTTTGCAGCATATCGGTGAGGGCTGCTTTACGCAGGTAGTTCTGATAGGCGGGAACGCCGATGGCGCTCAGAATCGCAATGATGCCAATGACCACCATCAGCTCAATGAGTGTGAATCCTTGTTGTCTGTCCATATCTGCTCCTTATGCAAAGTGGCGCTACTTTGTCAGCGGGACAGGGCAGAAACGAGGGGCAAAAAAGAGAACGAGAAAGGAGCTTCAGAGAATTCATTCCGTGTTGCAGAGAAGGACAATGGATTTGCGAGCGAGGCTGAAATTCCCCTCTCCGGACAGAGAGGGGAGCGTGCGTTATTTGAAGCGCATTGAGAGATCGAGGGCGCGAACGTGCTTGGTCAGCGCGCCAACGGAGATGTAATCCACGCCGGTTTCGGCGAACTCACGGATCGTCTCGAAAGTGACGTTTCCGGACACTTCAAGCTGGGCCCGGCCGTTGGTCAGTTTCACCGCCTCGCGCATCTGCTCCGTCTCGAAGTTATCGAGCATGATGATATCGGCCCCGGCCTTGATCGCCTGTTCCAGCTCTTCCAGGCTTTCAACTTCCACCTCAACCGGCACATCCGGATGCAGCCAGAAGGCCTTTTCCACCGCCTGACGCACGGAGCCAGAAGCGATAATGTGGTTCTCTTTAATCAGGAAAGCATCGGATAAGCCCAGACGATGGTTTGCGCCGCCGCCGCAGAGCACCGCGTACTTCAGCGCAGTGCGCAGGCCCGGCAGCGTTTTGCGGGTATCAAGCAGCTGGGTACGGGTGCCGGCCAGCAGGTCAACGTAGCGGCGCACTTCACTGGCGACGCCAGAGAGCGTTTGGACAAAATTGAGCGCGGTACGCTCGCCGGTCAGTAATACGCGGGAAGGACCGTCCAGCTCGAACAGCGGCTGATTGGCGGTCACTGCATCACCATCATCAACGTGCCATGTCACCTGTACATCGTCACCCGCCAGCTGAGTAAAGACCTCTTCAACCCAACGCTTGCCGCAAAAAACGCCCTCCTCACGGGTGATAATGACCGCGTGCGAGCGTGTCTCTTTTGGCAACAATTGTGCGGTAATATCTTTATCGGCGTTAACGTCACCCCCCAGGTCTTCTTTCAACGCATGGGCGACGCTTGCCGGAATATCCATATTAATACGTTCCAGAAGCGCTTCACGTCGGTGGTCGGGGTTGTAGCGGCGAGGCGGCATGATAAAACTCCAAATTGGTAACGAATCATAATATTGAAACATGCTACTCTGAACCGAGTCATTGCACCATACAGAAGGAGTTCCAGCATGTTGTTAGAAAACGGATGGCTGGTGGATGCGCGGCATGTGCCCTCGCCGCACCACGACTGCCGCCCGGAGGATGAAAAGCCCACACTGCTGGTGGTTCATAATATTAGCCTCCCGCCGGGTGAGTTTGGCGGCCCGTGGATCGATGCGTTATTCACGGGAACGATAGATCCCAATGCTCATCCCTTCTTCGCTGAGATTGCGCATCTGCGCGTGTCGGCTCACTGCCTGATTCGCCGTGATGGTGAGGTGGTTCAGTATGTTCCTTTTGATAAGCGCGCCTGGCATGCCGGGGTATCGATGTATCACGGGCGCGAACGGTGCAACGATTTCTCGATTGGGATCGAGCTGGAAGGTACGGACATTACCCCCTACACCGATGCCCAGTATCAGCAGCTGGTTGCTATTACCCACACGCTTATCGGACTCTACCCGGCAATCGCCGAAAATATTACCGGGCACAGCGATATCGCTCCGGCGAGAAAAACCGATCCCGGCCCGGCATTTGACTGGCCGCGGTTTCGCGCCATGCTTGCCGCGTCGTCAGAATAAGGAGATACCATGACGTTGTTTACCATGCTGCTGGTTATCATCGCTGAACGCCTGTTCAAGCTCGGCGAGCACTGGCAACTGGATCACCGGCTGGAGGTGTTATTCCGCCGCATCAAGCACTTTTCCATGCTGCGCACGCTGCTGATGATGGCGGGCGTCATGCTGATTACCTTCCTGCTGCTGCGCTCGCTGTACGGACTCTTTTTCAACGTGCCGCTGCTGGTGGTGTGGATCCTGCTCGGCGTGCTGTGCATTGGTGCGGGCAAGGTGCGTTTGCACTATCACGCCTACCTGAAAGCCGCCTCCCGTGACGATGCCCACGCGCGCGGCGCGATGGCGAGCGAGCTGACGATGATCCACGGCGTGCCGCCGGACTGCGACGAGCGCGAGTTCCTGCGCGAGCTGCAAAACGCGCTGCTGTGGATTAACTTCCGCTACTACCTTGCTCCGCTGTTCTGGTTTGTGGTGGGCGGCCCGTGGGGGCCGGTACTGCTGATGGGCTATTCGTTCCTGCGCGCCTGGCAGACCTGGCTTGCCCGTTATCTGACGCCGCATGAGCGTTTGCTGTCCGGCATTGATGCCATCCTGCACGTGCTCGACTGGCTTCCGGTGCGTCTGGTGGGCGTGGTGTACGCCTTAATTGGCCACGGTGAAAAAGCGCTGCCCGCATGGTTCGCTTCTCTTGGGGACCGCCATACGTCCCAGTACCAGGTGTTGACGCGCCTGGCGCAGTTCTCGCTGGCGCGCGAACCGCATACCGACAAGATCGAAACGCCAAAAGCCGCCGTTTCAATGGCGAAGAAAACCTCGTTTGTGGTGGTGGTGATTGTGGCGCTGCTGACGATTTACGGCACGCTGGTGTAACCCAGCGCGCCGCAGACGCTATAACGTATCCGCAGGCGGGATGCCGAAATCAGGCATCCCGTTTTCGTCCCAGCGGACAAGCTTCAGGCGGGTATGACGGTTCGGATCGTAAAGCGGATCGCCTTCAATTTCGGTGTAATTTCTTGCGTGGTACACCAATACATCTTCCCCTTCCGGCGTTTGCGTAAAGCTGTTGTGGCCTGGCCCGTACTGGCGGTTCTCGTAGCTGGTGACGAAAACCGGGCGAGGGGATTTGTGCCAGTTTGCCGGGTTTTGCGGATCGGCGTTCAGGTCTATCCACAGTAACCCCATGCAGTAGTTCTCATCGGTGGCGCTGGCGGAGTAGCTGATAAACAGCTTATCGCCGTGAACCAGCACCGCCGGACCTTCGTTGACCCAGAAACCACGGCATTCCCAGTCGTATTCTGGCTTGCTGAGCATCACCGGCTCGCCTTTCAGCGTCCACGGGTTCTCCATTTCACACAGATAGAGGTTAGAGTTGCCGGAAATATCCGGGGCTTTTTGCGCCCACAGGTACCAGCGTTTGCCCTGATGAACAAAGGTGGTGGCGTCCAGGGCGAAGGTGTCGAACGGGGTGTTGATTTGCCCTTTCTCGATCCAGGTACCGCTGAGCGGATCGCGGTCCGCACACTCAATCGCAAACATGCGGTGCTGGAACATCCCGAGCGCGTCGAGCGCCTGGGTGTGCGTCGCGGCAAAATAGATGTACCACTTGCCGTCAACGTGGTGCAGTTCTGGCGCCCAGATTAGCTGGCTCATCGGGCCGGTCTCGGGTTTGCGCCAGACCACCACCTCTTCAGCGTCGCGTAGTCCTTCCAGCGAGTCCGCGCGGCGGATCGCCAGCCTGTCGTACTGCGGCACGGAGGCAATAAAATAGTACTGTCCCTCATGGCGTAAAATGTACGGGTCGGCGCGTTGTTCGATAAACGGGTTTGGCCAGTTATGCATGCGGCTTTCCTTATTTAGTCTCAGCGGCTTTGAGTTCCTGATAGTCGTTCAGTTCGCGGTAGTTGGTGCGACGCTTTTCCAGATCGGCCTGGATCTGCTTCATGGTCTCACGGTCTACCTTCAGCAGACGTACCACCCCAGCGGTAATTAAGTATCCAATGCCCGGAATGACGGTAAAGAGCAGCACGATCCCGTTGATGGCGTCCGCGCTTTGCGCTTTTGCGCCCGCGTCATAACCATACCAGGAGAGCAGGAAGCCGACCATCGCACCGGCAATCGCCAGGCCCAGTTTAAGGAAGAAGATGTTACCCGAGAAACTGATCCCGGTGATGCGTTTCCCGGTTTTCCACTCGCCGTAGTCGTCCACGTCGGCCATCAGCGACCAGTGCAGCGGAGACGGGATCTGGTGAAGGATGTTCAGCAGGAAGTAGAGCACCACGATGGTAACGGTGGCTTTCGGGTCGAAGAAATAGAAGGCGCAGGAGAATGCCGCCAGCACGATGTTGGTCCAGAAGAAGACCTTCAGCTTACACCAGCGGTCGGTCAGCACTTTCGCCAGCACGCTGCCAAGCATCATGCCGACAACGCCCAGGCTGATAAACAGCGTGGCGAAGTGGGTGCTCTGGCCCATCACCCAGGTAACGTAATACATGGTCGCCGCCATGCGGATAAAGCCCGGGCAGACGTTGCAAAGCGTGAGCAGCAAAATGCGCACCCACTGGTCGTTTTTCCACACGTCTTTCAGGTCGTTTTTCAGCTCGTCGTTGGTTTGCACTGCCGGACGCACGCGCTCGCGCACGGTGGCGAAGCAGAACAGGAACATACAGGTACCAATCAGCGCCAGGACGGTCATCGCCATCTGGTAGCCTTTGGCTTTGTTATCCCCGCCAAACCAGTCGGCCATCGGCAGCAGCGTTAAGGAGAGCAGCAGGGTGGCGATGCCGACCAGCACGAAGCGATACGACTGGCAGGCCACGCGCTCTTTTGGATCGTTGGTGATCACTCCACCTAACGAGCAGTAAGGGATGTTGATGGCCGTATAGGTTAACGAGAGCAGGAAATAGGTGACAAACGCATAGATAACTTTGCTGTTATAGCTCCACTCCGGGGTGGTGAACATCAGAATGCTGAACAGCGCGTAGGGGAACGCAATCCACAGCAGCCATGGACGAAACCGGCCATATTTACTGCGGGTACGGTCGGCAATCGCCCCCATGATCGGGTCCGTTACGGCGTCAATTACGCGGACGGACAGCAGCAGCACGCCGACCAGCGCAGGCGCCAGGCCAAAAATATCCGTATAGAAATAGTTAACAAACAGCATGATGGCGCCGAAGATGATGTTGCATCCCGCGTCGCCCATCCCATAGCCGATCTTTTCTTTTACTGACAGTTTGTTGTTATCCATCGACAGCTCTCCGGTTTACGGTATGGGGAGAATTATTCGCTGGCAAAGGAATATATGCGTTGCAGTATCAGGGCGGTGATATGGATAAATATGCTGTTGGCGTGAAAGTGTGAAGGAGGTAACAACGCGCGGCACCCGCAAAAACAGATGCCGCGGCGAGAGGTTTAGTGCGCCTTCATGGCATTACGGCTTTTCTGGCTGAAGAGATAGCCAACGCCAAGGATCGCAATCCAGACCGGGATCAGGTAGACGGAAATCGCCATGCCCGGCGTGATCAGCATGATCACCAGCACGGCCGCCATAAACAACAGGCAAATCCAGTTACCCAGCGGATAGAGCAGGGCAGGGAAGCGCGTGGTGACGCCCTGCTGCTGTTTCGCGCGGCGGAACTTCATGTGCGCCAGGCTGATCATCGCCCAGTTGATAACCAGAGCAGAGACTACCAGCGCCATCAGCAGGCCAAACGCCGATTCCGGTGCCATGTAGTTAATCAGCACGCACAGCGCGGTCACGATGGCTGAAACAATGATGGTATTCACCGGCACGCCGCGTTTATCCACGTTGAGCAGCATCTTCGGCGCGTTGCCCTGCTGGGCCAGGCCGAACAGCATACGGCTGTTGCAGTATACGCAGCTGTTGTAAACGGAGAGCGCTGCGGTCAGCACCACGATGTTCAGGGCGTTGGCGACAAAGGTATCGCCCAGCTCGTGGAAGATGAGAACAAACGGGCTGGTGTCAGCGGTAACGCGCGTCCACGGCAGCAGGGAGAGCAGCACGGCCAGTGAGCCCACATAGAAGATCAGAATACGGTAGATAACCTGATTTGTGGCTTTCGGGATGCTTTGCTCCGGGTTATCGGCTTCGGCGGCGGTAATACCCACCAGCTCCAGGCCGCCGAAGGAGAACATAATGATTGCCATCATCATCACCAGACCGGTCATGCCGTGAGGCAGGAAGCCGCCCTGTTCCCAGAGGTTACGCACGGTAGCCTGCGGGCCGCCGTTGCCGCTGAACAGCAGCCAGCCACCGAAGATGATCATCGCCACAACGGCAATGACTTTGATAATGGCAAACCAGAACTCCATCTCGCCGAACACTTTTACGTTGGTCAGGTTAATGGCGTTGATAATCACGAAGAAGGCTGCAGCAGACGCCCAGGTGGGGATCTCCGGATACCAGAACTGAATGTACTTCCCGACGGCAGTCAGCTCGGCCATAGCAACCAGAACGTACAGCACCCAGTAGTTCCAGCCGGAGGCGAAGCCCGCAAAGCTGCCCCAGTATTTATAGGCAAAGTGGCTGAACGAGCCTGCGACCGGCTCTTCAACGACCATTTCGCCAAGCTGGCGCATGATCAGAAAAGCGATGAAACCCGCAATCGCGTAACCCAAAATAATACCCGGACCGGCTGACTGGATAACGGATGCGCTGCCCAGAAACAGGCCGGTACCAATCGCACCGCCCAGTGCGATGAGCTGTATATGGCGGTTTTTAAGTCCGCGCTTTAGCTGATCGCCGTGCTGTTGAGCTTCCATTTGAAACCTCGTGTGTGGTTGTTATGTTCACGCTGTGCGTGTGTAATTATGAAAGTCCATATTCTGTATTTATTTCTTTACGGTTAAACAAACCGAAAAAAGCGGAGATGACTTCCGTAAGCGCCAGAATAGTGGTAAGCGCCTGCGAATGCACCTGCTTTATGAAGGGATGCTGACGACTTGAATAAAAAGAAAGCATTTGTAAATCGGCCCGCTTATTCTTCCTAACCCAACCTATAGAATAGAAATGCTTCTTAAGTGGGCGAATTTTCATTATTTGCCATGTTGAATCGCTTCAGATTGCAAAACCCCTCGTTTCATTATGGTTAAAACTCCCTCTTTGGGAGTAATCAACTCATTTGTGCAAAGTTACATTTCTGAAACGTTATTTCTGTAAGGTTGTTAAAATGTGCAGGGTTTACTGATTTCAATCAAAACCAATATGGACAGAAGGTGAATACTTTGTTACTTTAGCGATACGAACTAGAAATTGGTAAGACCAATTGACTCCGGGCAAAAAGGCGTAAGACAGGGAATATGGCCTACAGCAAAATTCGCCAACCAAAACTATCTGATGTGATTGAGCAGCAGCTGGAGTTTTTAATCCTCGAAGGGACTCTGCGCCCGGGTGAGAAACTTCCGCCAGAACGCGAGCTGGCAAAACAGTTCGACGTTTCACGTCCCTCTCTGCGTGAGGCGATTCAACGCCTCGAAGCAAAGGGCTTGCTGCTTCGTCGCCAGGGCGGCGGAACCTTTGTGCAAAACAGCCTGTGGCAGAGCTTCAGCGATCCGCTGGTAGAACTTCTCTCTGACCACCCAGAATCCCAGTTTGACCTGCTTGAGACCCGTCACGCGCTTGAAGGTATTGCGGCCTATTACGCCGCCCTTCGCAGCACTGATGAAGATCGCGTGCGTATCCGCGAACTGCATCAGGCCATTGAGCGGGCACAGCAGTCCGGCGATTTAGACGCCGAGTCCAGCGCCGTTGTCCAGTATCAAATCGCCGTCACCGAAGCGGCACACAACGTGGTGCTCCTCCATCTGCTACGCTGCATGGAGCCGATGCTGGCCCAGAACGTTCGTCAGAATTTTGAATTGTTGTATGCCCGTCGGGAGATGCTCCCGCTGGTAAGCAACCATCGCACCCGAGTATTCGAGGCGATAATGGCCGGGGAGCCGGAGCAGGCGCGCGAAGCGTCGCACCGTCACCTGGCTTTCATTGAGGAAATCTTGCTGGACCGCAGCCGTGAACAATCGCGTCGCGAACGTTCATTACGCCGCATACAGCAACGAAAGGATTAAGCGCCAGGTACTTTTAGAGCGCGGCAACTAAACGCAGAACCTGTCTTATTGTGTTCTTGCCCAAGAGCACAATGGGACAGGTTCCAGACAAATCAACGTATTAGATAGATAAGGAATACCCCCATGTCAGAACGTCTCCAAAATGACGTGGATCCGATCGAAACTCGCGACTGGCTACAGGCGATCGAATCGGTCATCCGTGAAGAAGGTGTTGAGCGCGCTCAGTATCTGATTGATCAGCTGCTTTCTGAAGCTCGCAAAGGCGGCGTGAAGGTTGCTTCAGGTGCAGGGGCTAGCAACTACGTAAACACGATTGCCGTTGAAGACGAACCGGAATACCCGGGCAATCTGGATCTGGAACGTCGTATCCGTTCTGCAATCCGCTGGAACGCCATCATGACCGTTCTGCGCGCGTCCAAGAAAGACCTGGAACTGGGTGGCCACATGGCGTCCTTCCAGTCTTCTGCGACCGTTTACGAAGTGTGCTTCAACCACTTCTTCCGTGCAGCGAACGAGAAAGACGGCGGCGATCTGGTGTACTTCCAGGGCCACATCTCTCCGGGCATCTATGCACGTGCATTCCTGGAAGGTCGTCTGACTGAAGAGCAGATGAACAACTTCCGTCAGGAAGTTCACGGTAAAGGTCTGTCTTCTTATCCGCACCCTAAACTGATGCCTGAATTCTGGCAGTTCCCGACCGTATCTATGGGTCTGGGCCCAATCGGTGCGATCTACCAGGCTAAATTCCTGAAGTATCTGGAACACCGTGGTTTGAAAGACACCTCTGAGCAGACCGTTTACGCCTTCCTGGGCGACGGCGAAATGGATGAGCCAGAATCTAAAGGTGCGATCACCATCGCAACCCGTGAGAAGCTGGACAACCTGTGCTTCATCATCAACTGTAACCTGCAGCGTCTGGATGGTCCGGTAACCGGTAACGGCAAGATCATCAACGAACTGGAAGGCATCTTCGCAGGTGCTGGCTGGAACGTGATCAAAGTCATGTGGGGTTCCCGTTGGGACGAACTGCTGCGTAAAGACACCAGCGGTAAACTGATCCAGCTGATGAACGAAACCGTTGACGGCGACTACCAGACCTTCAAATCCAAAGACGGTGCCTACGTGCGTGAGCACTTCTTCGGCAAATATCCAGAAACCGCAGCGCTGGTTGCCGACTGGACTGATGAGCAGATCTGGGCCCTGAACCGCGGTGGTCACGATCCGAAGAAAATCTACGCTGCACTGAAAAAAGCGCGTGAAACCAAAGGTAAAGCGACTGTAATCCTGGCCCACACCATCAAAGGTTACGGCATGGGTGATACCGCAGAAGGTAAAAACATCGCTCACCAGGTTAAGAAAATGAACATGGACGGCGTGCGCTATATCCGCGACCGTTTCAACGTTCCAGTGACCGATGAGCAGGTAGAAAACCTGTCTTACATCACCTTCCCGGAAGGCTCTGAAGAGCACAAGTACCTGCACGAACGTCGTCAGGCGCTGAAAGGCTACCTGCCAGCTCGTCAGCCTAACTTCACCGAGAAGCTGGAACTGCCAGCGCTGGAAGACTTCTCTCAGCTGCTGGAAGAGCAGAACAAAGAGATCTCTACCACTATCGCTTTCGTTCGTGCCCTGAACGTGATGCTGAAGAACAAGTCGATCAAAGATCGTCTGGTGCCAATCATCGCCGACGAAGCGCGTACTTTCGGTATGGAAGGTCTGTTCCGTCAGATCGGTATCTACAGCCCGAACGGCCAGCAGTACACCCCGCAGGACCGTGAGCAGGTTGCATACTACAAAGAAGACGAGAAAGGTCAGATTCTGCAGGAAGGTATCAACGAGCTGGGCGCAGGCGCATCCTGGCTGGCTGCTGCGACTTCATACAGCACCAACAACCTGCCGATGATTCCGTTCTACATTTACTACTCCATGTTCGGGTTCCAGCGTATCGGTGACCTGTGCTGGCAGGCAGGCGACCAGCAGGCTCGCGGCTTCCTGATCGGTGGTACTTCCGGTCGTACGACCCTGAACGGTGAAGGTCTGCAGCACGAAGATGGCCACAGCCACATTCAGTCTCTGACTATCCCGAACTGTATCTCTTACGACCCGTCCTACGCGTACGAAGTTGCTGTCATCATGCATGACGGCCTGCAGCGCATGTACGGTGAAGCGCAAGAGAACATTTACTACTACATCACCACCCTGAACGAAAACTACCACATGCCGGCAATGCCAGCAGGTGCCGAGGAAGGTATCCGTAAAGGTATCTACAAACTCGAAACCATTGAAGGTAGCAAAGGTAAAGTTCAGCTGCTGGGCTCCGGTTCTATCCTGCGTCACGTTCGTGAAGCAGCGCAGATCCTGGCGAAAGACTACGGCGTGGGTTCCGACGTGTACTCTGTGACTTCCTTCACCGAACTGGCGCGTGATGGCCAGGATTGTGAGCGCTGGAACATGCTGCACCCAATGGAAACCCCACGCGTTCCGTACATCGCTCAGGTGATGAACGACGCGCCAGCGGTGGCGTCCACTGACTATATGAAACTGTTCGCTGAGCAGGTTCGTACTTACGTTCCAGCTGATGATTATCGCGTTCTGGGTACTGACGGCTTCGGTCGTTCTGACAGCCGCGAAAACCTGCGTCACCACTTCGAAGTTGATGCTTCTTACGTGGTTGTAGCAGCACTGGGCGAACTGGCTAAACGTGGCGAAATCGATAAGAAAGTGGTTGCGGACGCAATTACCAAATTCAACATCGATGCAGAAAAAGTTAACCCGCGTCTGGCGTAAGAGGTAAAAGAATAATGGCTATCGAAATCAATGTACCGGACATCGGGGCTGATGAAGTTGAAATCACCGAGATCCTGGTCAAAGTGGGCGACAAAGTTGAAGCTGAACAGTCGCTGATCACCGTAGAAGGCGACAAAGCCTCTATGGAAGTCCCGTCTCCTCAGGCTGGCATCGTTAAGGAGATCAAAGTCTCCGTTGGCGATAAAACCGAGACTGGCAAACTGATCATGATTTTCGATTCCGCCGACGGTGCAGCAGCAGCTGCACCTGCGCAGGAAGAGAAGAAAGAAGCCGCTCCGGCCGCCGCTGCTCCAGCAGCTGCCGCAGCAGCGAAAGAAGTGAACGTGCCTGACATCGGCGGTGACGAAGTTGAAGTCACTGAAATCCTGGTGAAAGTGGGCGATACCGTTGCGGCCGAGCAGTCACTGATCACCGTAGAAGGCGACAAAGCCTCTATGGAAGTACCAGCGCCATTCGCCGGTACCGTAAAAGAGATCAAGATCAACACCGGCGATAAAGTGTCTACCGGGTCGCTTATCATGGTCTTCGAAGTGGCGGGTGCTGCACCTGCTGCCGCGCCTGCACAGGCCGCTGCTCCGGCTCCGGCCGCAGCACCAGCCGCTGCTGGCGGCGCGAAAGACGTTAACGTACCGGACATCGGCGGTGACGAAGTTGAAGTCACCGAAGTGATGGTAAAAGTGGGCGATAAAGTTGCCGCTGAACAGTCACTGATCACCGTTGAAGGCGACAAGGCTTCCATGGAAGTGCCTGCGCCGTTCGCCGGTACCGTTAAAGAGATCAAAATCAGCACCGGCGACAAAGTGTCTACCGGCTCCCTGATCATGGTCTTCGAAGTGGAAGGCGCTGCGCCTGCCGCAGCTCCGGCTGCCGCGGCTGCTCCAGCACCGGCTGCTGCACCGGCTCAGGCTGCTAAACCAGCCGCTGCCCCTGCTGCAAAAGCAGAAAAATCAGAGTTCGCTGAAAACGACGCTTACGTCCACGCGACTCCGCTGATTCGTCGCCTGGCGCGCGAATTCGGCGTAAACCTGGCGAAAGTGAAAGGGACCGGCCGTAAGGGTCGTATCCTGCGCGAAGACGTTCAGGCTTACGTGAAAGACGCGGTGAAACGCGCCGAAGCTGCACCTGCGGCAGCCGCTGGCGGCGGTATCCCGGGCATGCTGCCATGGCCGAAAGTGGACTTCAGCAAGTTCGGCGAAATCGAAGAAGTGGAGCTGGGCCGTATCCAGAAAATCTCTGGTGCTAACCTGAGCCGTAACTGGGTGATGATCCCGCACGTTACCCACTTCGACAAAACCGATATCACCGATCTGGAAGCGTTCCGTAAACAGCAGAACGCCGAAGCCGAGAAGCGTAAGCTGGACGTGAAATTCACCCCAGTGGTCTTCATCATGAAAGCCGTTGCCGCTGCTCTGGAGCAGATGCCACGCTTCAACAGCTCCCTGTCCGAAGACGGCCAGAAGCTGACGCTGAAGAAATACATCAACATCGGTGTTGCGGTAGATACGCCAAATGGTCTGGTTGTTCCGGTCTTCAAAGACGTGAACAAGAAGAGCATCACTGAGCTGTCCCGTGAACTGACCACCATCTCCAAGAAAGCGCGTGATGGTAAGCTGACTGCCGGCGAAATGCAGGGCGGCTGCTTCACTATCTCCAGCATCGGCGGCCTGGGTACTACCCACTTCGCGCCGATTGTGAACGCGCCGGAAGTGGCTATCCTCGGTGTGTCCAAGTCCGCGATGGAGCCGGTGTGGAATGGCAAAGAGTTCGTGCCGCGTCTGATGATGCCAATCTCTCTGTCCTTCGACCACCGCGTGATCGACGGGGCTGATGGTGCGCGTTTCATCACCATCATCAACAACATGCTGAGCGACATTCGCCGCCTGGTGATGTAATCGAAAAGCCGGCCAGTCGGCCGGCTTTTTTCTGATAATCTCATGGTGTTTATGAGGTTATTGGTGAAAGCGACAATTCGTGAGCCGTTTGTTGTTTCAAAATTGTTAACAATTTTGTAAACTGCGGGCGGATAGAACGACCCGGTGGACGACGGGTATAAACTAAGAGGTCATGATGAGCACAGAAATCAAAACTCAGGTCGTAGTACTTGGGGCAGGCCCGGCAGGTTACTCCGCAGCATTTCGTGCAGCGGATTTAGGTCTGGAAACCGTCATCGTAGAACGTTACAGCACCCTCGGCGGTGTTTGTCTGAACGTCGGCTGTATCCCTTCTAAAGCGCTGCTGCACGTAGCGAAAGTTATCGAAGAAGCCAAAGCGCTGGCTGAACACGGTATCGTCTTCGGCGAGCCAAAAACCGATATCGACAAAATCCGTACCTGGAAAGAGAAAGTTATCACTCAGCTGACCGGCGGTCTGGCGGGTATGGCCAAAGGCCGTAAAGTGAAAGTGGTAAACGGTCTGGGTAAATTCACCGGTGCGAACACCCTGGAAGTGGAAGGCGAAAACGGCAAAACCGTTATCAACTTCGACAACGCGATCATCGCGGCAGGCTCTCGCCCAATCGAACTGCCATTCATTCCACATGAAGATCCACGCGTGTGGGATTCCACTGATGCCCTGGAGCTGAAAACCGTTCCTAAGCGTCTGCTGGTTATGGGCGGCGGTATCATCGGTCTGGAAATGGGTACCGTGTACCATGCGCTGGGTTCAGACATTGACGTGGTTGAAATGTTCGACCAGGTTATCCCGGCTGCTGACAAAGACATCGTTAAAGTCTTTACCAAGCGCATCAGCAAGAAGTTTAACCTGATGCTGGAAACCAAAGTGACTGCCGTTGAAGCGAAAGAAGACGGTATTTACGTTTCCATGGAAGGCAAAAAAGCCCCTGCTGAACCACAGCGTTACGACGCCGTGCTGGTGGCTATCGGTCGTGTACCGAACGGTAAAAATCTCGACGCGGGCAAAGCTGGCGTGGAAGTGGACGACCGTGGCTTCATCCGCGTTGACAAACAGCTGCGCACCAACGTGCCGCACATCTTTGCTATCGGCGATATCGTCGGTCAGCCAATGCTGGCGCACAAAGGTGTTCACGAAGGTCACGTTGCCGCTGAAGTTATCGCCGGCATGAAGCACTACTTCGATCCGAAAGTGATCCCATCTATCGCGTACACCGAGCCAGAAGTTGCATGGGTCGGTCTGACCGAGAAAGAAGCGAAAGAGAAAGGCATCAGCTACGAAACCGCCACCTTCCCGTGGGCTGCTTCTGGCCGTGCTATCGCTTCCGACTGCGCAGACGGTATGACCAAACTGATCTTCGACAAAGAGACTCACCGCGTTATCGGTGGTGCGATTGTCGGTACCAACGGCGGTGAGCTGCTGGGTGAAATCGGTCTGGCTATCGAAATGGGCTGTGACGCGGAAGACATCGCGCTGACCATCCACGCGCACCCGACTCTGCACGAGTCCGTGGGCCTGGCTGCTGAAGTGTTTGAAGGTAGCATCACTGACCTGCCAAATGCGAAAGCGAAGAAGAAATAAGTTTCTTCAGAAGAAAAAAGCGGCCTGAGGCCGCTTTTTTTATGCGCGGCGTTCAGGGTGCTACAGGCTGCCAGGTGTTATCAGGTGCGTATGAGGCCAGCGCCCGGGCCTTCTGCTCCGAATCGCTGCCGAGATCGGACTGGTACACCTTGTCGTCCTGGTTTATCACAAAGCTCATGACGCCTGTCTGACCATAGCTGACAGGCCACGCCACCATCGCGAAACCGTGATTATCTGGCAGGATGCGGAAGCGATAGCCATGGTAACCCGCGCCTGGCTCTTTAGGGCTAAATGCCGGACCAAGCGGGCTTGGCGCTTCACCAGGCGAAACGGGCCAGTACAGACCGTCCTTCTTCCCTTCAGAGCTGACAATCTTCTCCGCGTATTTCTGGTTCATCGCAAAATAGCTTTGCTGCGCATCCACGTAGGCATGCAGAGCTTCAATGGCGGCGAGTTCGTTGCGCCCAATTTCGCGGGTCAGGATCTCCTCGGCGCCTTCTTTGATGTCAAACTGCCAGCCGGAGGCGGTTTTGATCACCGGAATGGGAAGTTGCCAGCCGCTGTCTCCGACAACCAGATGCGCTTTATCGCCTTCGACAATGGTGTTATGACGGACTTTCCAGTCGCGCAGAAAGCGATCGACTGCGTCAGGATCAACGCCTTCAGGGGGCAGGAAGTCGCGCCAGTTCTCACCGAGCAGGTTGCTCATCGCGCTTTCGTTTTGATCGCGGATGGCGCTTTCCAGCGCATTGGTAGCCTGTTCTGGTGAGCTGAAGGATTGCTGCGCCATGACGGTCGCCGAGACCATGAACAACACCATTCCACTGAGTAATTTACGTTTCATGTCGGCTCCCTTAGCGATGACGGAATTCACGGTGTTCAGCACGTCCAGCCGCTGCCGGGGGTAGCTGCTGCTGACGAGCGGCGAGGTGTCTGCTTTGCGCCCCACGCTGCTGCTGCGCCTGCCAGTTGGCGGAACGGCTGTCGTTGCCGCTCAGTGCATTGGCCCGGAGCTGACTGTTTCGCTGCTGGAAGGGACGTTGCTGAGAAGGCTGGACCCGTTTCTCTTGTCTCTGCGCGGTGGTCTGGCGGTTTTCTCGCTGCTGCGTGGTGGCCCGCTTCGCCGTCTGCGGTTTGGTGTCATAGCCACGGTAGTTATTGCGCTGAGAAATCTGTTTCAGCTGTTCACTTGAGGCCTGTCGCTGCGCCGCTTTCGTGCCCGGGCGAGCAGTCTGTGGGAAGGTTTTACCTGTCGATTTCTCCATCTGGCTCAGCGCCGCCTGACGCTGGCTATCGCGATTAACCGGTTGTTGCGTTGCACTAAGCCCCGTGGCCGTGTTGGTGGAGTGGAAACGCGTGTTGAGCTGGTTTGTCGGGTAGGGGACACCTTCCCGATAGGCCGGGTTGTGCTGCCAGATACGGTTGGCGTCCGTCAGGCGTTGTCCGCTGATTTTATTGAAGTTCTCAACGTTAATATTGATGTTGTTATCACCGTTGCGGTTGTAGCCGCCGTGATTATCCCAGTCACCGTCATGATGATGGTCCCAGTCATCGTCATCATCCCAGTCGATGTTGCTGAAGATGGCATAAGTTGTGGCGACACCCAGGCTGAAACCTAAGCCGTTGACGAAGCTATTGCCAAACTGCTCCCCGGGTGACGGCGGGAGATAGGTTGGCGGATAGGCGGTATTAGGCCAGGTCCCGTAAACCGTATTGGGATTATAGGTGGGGACGTAAACCACCTGCGGGTCGGCAGATTCAATTTTGATCACCGTTGGGGCGGGCGCGGACGTGGTGGTTGACGTTGACTCGGTGGTGCTGGTTTTTGCCGGTGCGGGTTTCGTTACCGTGGTGACCGTCTGCTGAGGCGTAGATTGCAAGGCGCCGGTCTTCTGCGCCAGCGCGCGCAACCGTTGCACCGAATCCATCACATCTTTCGGCTGCGCGAGAAACGCATCCCCCAGATTTTGTACCCACGGCGGATTCTCTCCCATCAGCGACATAAGCTGAGGAAACGCGACCAGGGATTTTACACTGGGATCCCAGGGCTGGCTGGCAACGGCCTGAATCGCGGCGTCCCCTTCCATTTTGGGGTTGTCTTTGGACCACTGCGCTGCTTGAATCACGTTGGCCGGGTAGGTCGAGGCCATCAAGATTTGTGACAGCAGAGCATCCGGGTAGAGCGCGATGGGGGCAACCCACTGATCGATTTGCGCGGCAGTGTAGGTTGGCGCGACGACAGGAGCGGGTTGTGCTACTGCCGGCGTAGCCGGAGCAACTGGCTGTTGCGCGACGGGGGCCGACGCAGCGGGTTCCGTTGCACGACTTTTGACAAACATGACGCCTGAGGCGGCAAACAGCCCGGCACTGCACAGAAGGACAAGCAGATGTGGCTTAAAGGGCAACTTCATAAAATGACTCCAACGAGACAGGCGCTGTGCCGTGAGGCGTTACGGTTGGCGTGAGTATTATTCACCCGTCTTTTACTGTTTTGACTTTTATTGGGAAGCGTCCGGTACGTCCGGATAAAGAGTGTGAGTATTTATTACACAATTATATGCGATGCGGGAAAAGGCGCCGGGAATTCAGAAGGCCGCTCTTGCGAGCGGCCAGCAGCTAGTTGCCGAGGTTGACGACAAACAGCACCGAGATGTCGGATATGTTCCAGCCACCGTGCAGCGCAGTTAGCAGTAAACCAATCGCAACGATCAGCGCAGTGATTCGCATCTCCATTGCGTGCGTTCCTGTACAGGCTACGCGGGTTCCTTCTTCACCGGAAAAGGCAGAACCAGGCAAATGAGTACATTGCCGCGTAGGTTACGGAACTGCTTCCGGGCCCGGTGATTGGTTGCTACACCAGCGAAGCAGGCCGGGGGCAACAGTATTACAGCCGAAATGGACTGAAAAAAGGTGAAATGCAGTTTCATCCTTTTACATTCGAAACTGGATGGCGGCTCGTAAACACAAAACATGTGCTTGCGGATCTGCATACTCAGGAGCATTATTCATGCCGAGTGCATTGCCGCAAATCTGCCAACCCGGTGTGCTACCACCGCAAGGCAACAAAATAACCGCTACCAGGCGGTTTTTTTGTCCCCAAAATTCACCTCGTCTCCCCGCTACACCATGCTTAACGATTCAGCAAACTTTTTAATGTTGCTTTTTTGTAAACGGATTAACACTGTGCAGAAATCCTGCTATGCTGCCCGACGCGGTATCGGGCATTTACCCTACAAACTGCTGTCTCACAGGAGCGTGAAGAGAACGCCCGCCGCATATGACAATGAGAGCGAGGAGAACCGTCGTGCTAGAAGAATACCGTAAGCACGTAGCAGAACGTGCCGCCGAGGGAATTGTACCCAAACCTTTAGATGCAACCCAAATGGCCGCGCTCGTCGAGCTGCTGAAGAACCCGCCTAAGGGCGAAGAAGAATTCCTGTTAGATCTGTTGATCAACCGCGTACCGCCTGGCGTAGATGAAGCTGCCTACGTAAAAGCCGGATTCCTTGCTGCTATCGCCAAAGGCGAAGCCACCTCCCCACTGGTTACTCCTGAAAAAGCCATTGAACTGCTCGGCACCATGCAGGGTGGTTACAACATTCATCCGCTGATTGACGCGCTGGATAACGACAAGCTGGCACCGATTGCCGCTAAAGCGCTCTCTTCCACGCTGCTGATGTTCGATAACTTCTACGACGTAGAAGAAAAAGCCAAAGCGGGCAACGTCTATGCGAAGCAGGTGATGCAGTCCTGGGCCGATGCCGAATGGTTCCTGAACCGCCCTGCGCTGGCGGAAAAAATTACCGTGACCGTCTTTAAGGTGACCGGTGAAACCAACACCGATGACCTGTCTCCGGCACCGGACGCGTGGTCTCGTCCAGATATCCCGCTGCACGCCCTGGCGATGCTGAAAAACGCCCGTGAAGGCATTGAGCCAGATCAGCCGGGCGTGGTGGGCCCGATCAAACAGATCGAAGCGCTGCAACAAAAAGGTTTCCCGCTGGCCTACGTCGGTGACGTTGTGGGTACCGGCTCTTCCCGTAAGTCCGCCACCAACTCCGTACTGTGGTTCATGGGCGACGATATTCCGCACGTGCCGAACAAGCGCGGCGGCGGCCTGTGCCTCGGCGGCAAAATTGCGCCAATCTTCTTCAACACCATGGAAGATGCGGGCGCGCTGCCAATTGAAGTGGATGTGAGCAACCTGAACATGGGCGACGTGATTGACGTCTATCCGTATAAAGGCGAAGTGCGCAACCACGAAACCAACGAGCTGCTGGCAAGCTTCGAACTGAAAACCGACGTGCTGATTGACGAAGTGCGTGCCGGTGGCCGTATTCCGCTGATCATCGGGCGCGGCCTGACCACCAAAGCGCGTGAAGCGCTGGGTCTGCCGCACTCCGACGTTTTCCGTCACGCGAAAGACGTGGCAGAAAGCAACCGCGGCTTCTCGCTGGCACAGAAAATGGTGGGTCGCGCGTGCGGCGTAGCCGGTATTCGCCCTGGCGCATACTGCGAGCCGAAGATGACCTCCGTGGGCTCTCAGGACACCACTGGCCCAATGACCCGTGACGAACTGAAAGACCTGGCGTGCCTGGGCTTCTCTTCTGACCTGGTGATGCAGTCCTTCTGCCACACGGCGGCCTATCCGAAGCCGGTTGACGTGACCACGCACCACACGCTGCCAGACTTCATCATGAACCGCGGCGGTGTCTCTCTGCGTCCAGGTGACGGCGTCATCCACTCCTGGCTGAACCGCATGCTGCTGCCGGATACCGTGGGTACCGGCGGTGATTCCCATACCCGTTTCCCAATCGGTATCTCCTTCCCGGCGGGCTCCGGCCTGGTGGCGTTTGCTGCGGCGACCGGCGTAATGCCGCTGGACATGCCTGAATCCGTGCTGGTGCGCTTCAAGGGCAAAATGCAGCCGGGCATCACCCTGCGCGATCTGGTTCACGCGATCCCGCTGTATGCCATCAAACAGGGCCTGCTGACCGTTGAGAAGAAAGGCAAGAAAAACATCTTCTCTGGCCGCATCCTGGAAATTGAAGGTCTGCCGGATCTGAAAGTGGAGCAGGCGTTCGAGCTGACCGACGCCTCCGCCGAGCGTTCTGCGGCAGGCTGTACCATCAAGCTGAACAAAGAGCCGATCATTGAGTATCTGACCTCCAACATCGTGCTGCTGAAGTGGATGATTGCGGAAGGCTACGGCGATCGTCGTACGCTGGAGCGTCGTATTCAGGGCATGGAGAAATGGCTGGCGGATCCGCAGCTGCTGGAAGCTGACGCAGACGCAGAGTACGCGGCGGTGATCGACATCGATCTGGCGGATATTAAAGAGCCAATCCTGTGTGCGCCGAACGATCCGGACGATGCGCGTCTGCTCTCTGACGTGCAGGGCGATAAGATCGACGAAGTGTTCATCGGCTCCTGCATGACCAACATCGGCCACTTCCGCGCCGCCGGTAAGCTGCTGGATACCCACAAAGGCCAGCTGCCGACCCGCCTGTGGGTGGCACCGCCAACCCGTATGGACGCGGCTCAGTTGACCGAAGAGGGTTACTACAGCGTGTTCGGTAAGAGCGGGGCGCGTATCGAAATCCCTGGCTGCTCCCTGTGTATGGGTAACCAGGCGCGCGTGGCCGACGGTGCGACGGTGGTTTCCACCTCTACCCGTAACTTCCCGAACCGTTTAGGTACTGGTGCGAACGTCTACCTGGCCTCTGCGGAGCTGGCGGCGGTTGCGGCGCTGATTGGCAAACTGCCAACGCCGGAAGAGTACCAGACCTTCGTGGCGCAGGTGGATAAGACGGCGGTGGATACCTATCGCTATCTGAACTTCGACCAGCTTTCTCAGTACACCGAGAAGGCTGACGGGGTGATCTTCCAGACGGCGGTATAATCAGCAAAACCGTCTCTACGAGACGGTTTTTAGTATTTGCGCCCTCTCCCGTGGGAGAGGGACGGGGTGAGGGCATCAGGCCGCAGGGTCTTGCTCTCACCTTTTTATTTTCATTCCTCCCACCTCTCCCGCTTTTTTTCTTTCCCTCTGCTGCGATAATTACCCTAATGGCTTTGCAGAGGAAAACGCTATGGATTACGAATTTTTGCGCGACATCACCGGCGTGGTGAAAGTGCGCATGTCGATGGGGCACGAAGCCGTTGGACACTGGTTTAACGAAGAGGTGAAAGAAAATCTCGCCCTTCTTGATGAAGTCGAACAGGCGGCAAATACGGTGAAAGGCAGCGAGCGCTCCTGGCAACGCGCCGGGCACGAATATACGCTGTGGATGGACGGTGAAGAGGTCATGGTGCGCGCCAACCAGCTTGAGTTTTCAGGGGATGAGATGGAAGAGGGGATGAGCTACTACGACGAAGAGAGCCTGTCGCTGTGCGGCGTGGAAGACTTTCTGCAGGTGGTGAACGCCTACCGTGAGTTTATGAAACAGAAGTAACTCCCCGAAGCGTCCCTGCTCCGGGCAACACTTACACGGCCGGAATATTGCGGCCGTAGTAGATTTCGCGCATCTCTTTCCAGAGCAGGTCGGTGATGACCTTGCGCTCTTCTTCACTTAAATCTTCCGGCTTCGTGTGGAACATGTAGTGCTTAAGGTCGAATTCCTTAAGCATCATCTTGGTATGGAAAATGTTTTCCTGGTACACGTTCACGTCCATCATGTCATACAGCGATTTCATGTCCTCGGACATAAAGTTCTGAATGGAGTTGATCTCGTGGTCGATGAAGTGCTTCATGCCGTTGATATCACGGGTAAAACCGCGCACGCGATAATCAATCGTGACGATGTCCGATTCCAGCTGGTGGATTAAATAGTTCAGCGCGTTCAGCGGGGAAATCACGCCGCAGGTCGACACTTCAATATCGGCGCGGAACGTGCACAGCCCGCCTTCCGGGTGGCTTTCCGGGTAGGTGTGAACGCAGATATGGCTTTTGTCGAGGTGGGCGACGACCACTTCGGGCAGCGGACCCGGGTGTTCAGTTTTGTCGATAAGCTGCGGGTCGACCGGCTCTTCGCTGACCAGAATGGTGACGCTAGCACCCTGGGGCTCATAATCCTGTCGTGCGATGTTCAGAATATTGGCACCGATGATCGAGCAGGTTTCTGACAGGATCTCGGTCAGACGGTTGGCGTTGTAGAGTTCATCGATATAGGCGATGTAACCATCGCGTTCTTCCGCTGTTTTGGCATAGCAGATATCGTAAATACAAAAACTCAGGCTTTTAGTCAGGTTGTTAAAGCCATGTAGTTTAAGCTTTTTCAATTAGCTCACCCCCTTAGTGGATAATGCGTCTTGCAGGTACTGCGGCAGAGCAAACGCTGCGGTATGAATAGCCGGATTGTAGTAGCGGCACGTGAGCCCGGCCTGATGGAAGCGGGCCTGGATAATTTCGGTAGAGAGATGACGCAGCACGTCGTTGTCCGTTGCCCATGCAAAGGTCATGATCCCGCCGTAATAGGTTGGAATCGCCGCCTGATAGAAGCTGACGTCACCAAAATAGGTGCTGAGCTTGCGATGGCTGTCGAGCGCTTCGTCCTGTTGCAGGAAGCAGACACCGTTTTGTGCGACGAAGATCCCGCCCGGATTCAGGCAGCGCTTGCAGCCTTCGTAGAACGAGGAGGTAAACAGCGACGCGCCAGGGCCGATGGGGTCGGTGCAGTCAGAGATAATCACGTCGAAGGTCTGCGTGGTCTGGTTAACAAAGTTAACGCCGTCGTCGATAACCAGATTAAAGCGCGGATCGTCATAGCTGCCAGCATTATGGTTGGGCAGGTACTGGCGGCAGAAAGAGACCACGCCCGCATCGATCTCAACCATGGTGATGGTTTCAATGGAACGATGACGTGAAACCTCGCGCAGCATTGCGCCGTCGCCGCCGCCGATAATCAGAACATGCTTCGCGTGTCCGTGGGCCAGCAGCGGAACGTGGGTCATCATCTCATGATAAATAAACTCGTCGCGCTCGGTCGTTTGCACTACGCCATCCAGGGCCATCACGCGGCCAAAGGCGGCGTTTTCGAAGATGATCAGATCCTGGTGATCCGTTTTCTCATGATAGAGCACGTTATCAACGGCAAAGTACTGACCAAACTGGTCATGCAGTGTTTCATGCCACAACGTGTGGTCGGCCATACGCGGACTCCTCCTTTGTTAACATCCGTAACGCTCACAAAAAATGAGCGAAACATGATAGCTAACTATAACCGTGGTTGCACGGGTATAGGTTGAACAGGGGGCGTCGGGAGTGTTATTTCACGTAGGCGAGCAGGCTGAGCGAATCGCGGGCCAGCGCTTTGCATTTTTTAGCCGTGGGAATGCCAATACCGCTCAAGTCACGGTAGCTGTCTTCACCGAGCGCCTTCATGTCAAAGCTGTCGTAATTGCTGAGATCCCACTGGTTCTGCTGGGCGAAAAAGACCAGCGCGCGGCGAATTTGCCCGTTGGGTAAATTCTGGTAGCCACAATCATTTTTCAGGAATACAAAAACCGCCGTTAAATCGGCCATATCTTCCGCTTCATTTTCACTGAGCGCATAGCTGTTCGCACACATTGCCATCAGGCTTCCGAACAAAATTGTCCTGAAAAACGTCTTCATTGCTTCTACCACTTCTTCACGGAAAATTAACGTTAGCACACTTGATGCCAGTGCGACGATCTTTATTATTGCCGCTTTACTTGACCTTCCGGTAAGGGGAGGGTTTATGCTCAAAAGATCGCCTGCTGGAAATAAGGAAATGAACATGCAACGTCGTGATTTTTTAAAATATTCCGCTGTGCTGGGGGTTGCCAGCGCATTACCACTCTGGAGCCGCGCGGTTTTTGCGGCTGAAAGGCCTGCCTTACCCATTCCTGACTTACTGACCGCAGACGCCCGTAGCCGTATTCAGCTCGTTGTTCAGGCCGGTAAAACCTCCTTCGGCGGGCACAGCGCTACTACCTGGGGCTACAACGGCAATCTGCTCGGCCCGGCACTTCAGTTACGCAAAGGGAAAACGGTGACGGTGGATATCCACAATACGCTTGCCGAGGAGACCACGCTGCACTGGCACGGGCTGGAAGTCCCGGGCGAAGTGGATGGTGGTCCCCAGGGCGTTATCAAGCCTGGGGGTAAACGCAGCGTAACCTTTACCCCTGACCAGCGGGCGGCAACCTGCTGGTTCCACCCGCATCAGCACGGCAAAACGGGCCATCAGGTGGCAATGGGGCTGGCCGGACTGGTGTTGATTGAGGATGACGAAAGCCGTCTCCTGCGCCTGCCAAAACAGTGGGGTATCGATGATGTGCCGGTGATTGTGCAGGACAAAAAATTCAGCGCGGACGGGCAGATTGACTACCAGCTGGACGTGATGAGCGCGGCGGTCGGCTGGTTTGGCGATACGCTTCTGGCCAACGGTGCGATCTATCCGCAGCACGCCGCCCCGAAAGGCTGGCTGCGCCTGCGCTTGCTTAACGGCTGTAACGCCCGCTCGTTGAACTTCGCCACCAGCGATAAGCGCCCGCTTTACGTGGTGGCAAGCGATGGCGGCCTGCTGCCGGAACCGGTAAAAGTGAGCGAGCTGCCGATGCTGATGGGCGAACGCTTCGAAGTGCTGGTGGACATCAGCGACGGCAAGCCGTTTGACCTGGTAACGCTGCCTGTCAGCCAGATGGGGATGGCAGTGGCGCCGTTTGATAAACCGCATCCGGTGCTGCGCATTCAGCCGCTACAGGTCACGGCCTCCGGTATGCTGCCGGACACCTTAGCCACGCTGCCAGCTCTCCCGTCGCTGGATGGGCTCACGCAGCGTAAGCTTCAGCTCTCCATGGACCCGATGCTTGACATGATGGGCATGCAGGCGCTGATGAAAAAGTATGGCAATCAGGCCATGGCGGGAATGCACCACGGCCAGATGATGGGCCACATGAATATGGACCACGGCAAAATGGGCGGTATGGATCACGGCGGTCACGGGTTCGATTTCCACAACGCCAACAAGATCAACGGCAAAGCGTTCGATATGAACACGCCGATGTTTGCCGCCACGAAGGGGCAGTTTGAGCGCTGGGTGGTTTCAGGTGAAGGGGACATGATGCTGCACCCGTTCCATATCCACGGCACGCAGTTCCGTATTCTGTCTGAGAACGGTAAAGCGCCGGAAGCGCATCGAGCAGGCTGGAAAGATACGGTGAGAGTGGAAGGCGGCGTCAGCGAGGTGCTGGTGAAGTTCGACCACGAAGCGCCTGAAGAGTTTGCCTATATGGCGCACTGTCATCTGCTGGAGCATGAAGATACGGGGATGATGCTCGGTTTTACCGTATAAAAAAAGCCGGGTGGCGGCTTCGCCTTACCCGGCCTGCATTGCTAAAAACGGCAACTTTCGTTGCCGTTTTGCTTTTATTTGCCTTCGTCCGGCAATGCATACGCGACAATATAGTCGCCCATTTTCGTACCAAACGAACCGTGACCACCCGCAGAAATGACGACGTACTGCTTGCCATTCACTTCATAGGTCATCGGCGTTGCCTGTCCACCGGCCGGCAGACGGCCTTGCCACAGTTTTTCACCGTTGGTCATGTTATACGCGCGCAGGTAGTTATCTGCGGTTGCCGCGATGAACAGCACGTTACCAGCGGTGGAGATTGGACCACCCAGCATTGGCATACCCATATTGAACGGCACCGGAACCGGCATCGGGAACGGCATGCTGTCCTGTGGGGTACCAATACGTTTTTTCCAGACGATCTGGTTGGTTTTCAGATCCAGACCGGAGATGTAACCCCAGGCTGGCTGTTTACACGGCAGACCAAACGGAGACAGGAACGGGTTCAGGGTAACGCCAAACGGTACGCCATACTGCGGCTGGATACCGGCTTCGGTCCCGCTGCCTTTCGCGTCTTTCGGCTGCTCCATCGGGTTACCCGGACCGCGTGGGATCAGACGGGAAACGAACGGCAGCGCCATTGGGTTGGCAATCGCCACCTGACGGTTAGGGTCGACGGAAATACCGCCCCACTCAAACATTCCCAGGTTGCCCGGGAAGACCAGCGTACCTTGCTCAGACGGCGGCGTGAAGATGCCTTCATAGCGCAGCTGATGGAACATCACGCGGCACACCAGCTGGTCAAACATGGTGGCACCCCACATGTCTGCACCGCTGAGGTCTTTCTTCGGACGGAAGCTCAGGTCAGAGAACGGCTGGGTTTTGCTGACGTAATCGCCTTTGGCCGCACCCTGCGGAACCGGTTTTTCCGGGGCAGGCACAACCAGCTTACCGTTGCTGCGATCCAGCACGAAGATGTTGCCGGTTTTAGCCGGAGCGTAAATGACCGGTACGGTTTTGCCGTTAACGGTAATGTCCGCCAGCGTCGGCTGGGACGGCATATCCATATCCCACAGATCGTGGTGAACGGTCTGATAGCTCCACGCCAGCTTACCGGTGGTTGCATTCAGCGCCAGGATAGCGCTCGCATAACGTTCCTGCTCCGGCGTGCGGTTACCGCCCCAGATATCCGGCGTGGATACGCCCATCGGCAGGTAGACCAGGTCCAGCTTCGCGTCATACGCGGCTGGTGCCCAGGAGTTCGGCGAGTTGAAGGTAAAGGTGTGCTCGTCAGACGGGATCGCGTTTGGATCTTTCGCGCCCGGGTCGAAAGCCCACAGCAGTTTACCGGTGTTCACGTCGAAACCACGGATAACGCCGGAGGTTTCACGCGTAGAGAAGTTATCCGTTACCGAACCGGCAATCACGATGGTTTTATCGGTGATGATTGGCGGGGAGGTTGGCTCATACAGACCCGGCGTGGTGTCCGGCATGTTGGTCTGCAGGTTCAGAATGCCTTTGTTGGCGAAGGTTTCGCACAGCTTGCCGGTCTCAGCGTTGATGGCAAACAGACGGCCATCGTTCACCGGCAGCATAATGCGGCGAGGACAGTCGGCAATGACTTCCGGGCTGGCATTATCGGCGCGCGCTTCGTGGTAAGAGACGCCGCGACAGGTCACGTGCTGGAACGACGGATTGGAGTTCAGCTGTGGATCAAAGTGCCATTTCTCTTTACCGGTAGCCGCATCGAGCGCGAACAGACGCTGGTGCGCCGTACACAGGTAAAGCATATCACCGACTTTAATCGGGGTCACTTCGTTGGTCAGCTCGCCCGGATCGTTCGGCATTTTCAGGTCGCCGGTACGGAATACCCAGGCTTCTTTCAGGTTCTTAACGTTGTCCGCGTTGATCTGCTTCAGCGGGGAGTAACGTTGACCTTCCTGGTTACGGCCATAAGCAGGCCAGTCACCGTCAGCGACCTGCGAGATAGCTGCCGCAGGCGTGGACTCCGCGTTCAGCGTACCGTTGATCTCCTGCGGGTCGTTAAAGCCAGCCCAGGTGAGAATGCCGCCGCTGATTAACAGCGCCACCAGCAGGGCTGCAACGGCACCGCTGGAAGGAACAATCAGGCGGCGCCAGACAAACGGCAGGATCAGCCAGATACCGAAGAAGACCAGGATGTCGCTGCGCGGCGTCAGGGCCCAGAAATCGAAACCGACTTCCCAGACGCCCCAGATCATGGTGGCAAGAAGGAGGGCGGCATACAGCCACAGTGCGGATTGTTTTCTACGCCAGAGCAGGACGGTTACGCCAAGCATAACCAGGCCCGCAATCGGGTAGTACCAGGAGCCGCCGATCGCGACCAGCCAGACGCCACCGATTAACAGGTACAGGCCGCAGAAGGCGGCGAATAGCGCTGTTAGTGTCACCAGTAGACGCGGCTGTTTAGTGTTTGTTTCAGCCATAGAAAGTGTACTCGTCAGTTTTTGTTAATAATTTGCTAGCAACTAATTATAGGTGTTAACAAGTGTGATCGGAATCACAATATTTGCTTTTTATAACTCATACGCCAGGCTTATCCATTTACTGATATAATGGCTGGCTTGCGTATCGATGCCGGAGCAAGATTCATCCGCATTGAAAGATTTTCATCAAAATCATTTGGTTAGTAATATGAAACATACTGTTGAAGTGATGATCCCGGAAGCCGAGATCAAAGCGCGTATCGCCGAACTGGGTCGTCAAATCACCGAGCATTACAAGGACAGCGGCAGCGAAATGGTGCTGGTTGGTCTGCTGCGCGGTTCTTTCATGTTCATGGCAGACCTGTGCCGTGAAGTGCAGGTACCGCACGAGGTCGATTTTATGACCGCTTCCAGCTACGGCAGCGGCATGTCCACAACCCGTGATGTGAAAATCCTGAAAGATCTGGATGAAGATATTCGTGGCAAAGATGTGTTGATCGTTGAGGACATTATCGACTCCGGCAACACCCTTTCAAAGGTGCGCGAGATCCTGAGCCTGCGCGAGCCGAAATCGCTGGCGATTTGTACGCTGCTGGATAAACCGGAGCGTCGTGAAGTGCAGGTGCCGGTGGAGTTTGTCGGTTTCTCCATCCCGGACGAGTTCGTGGTGGGTTACGGTATTGATTACGCGCAGCGTTATCGCCATCTGCCGTATGTTGGGAAAGTGGTATTGCTGGACGAGTAATTGCGGGCTGATGCCCTCACTCCGACCCTCTCCCACGGGGAGAGGGCGAAAACCCTCGGCTTTATTTATGGTTCACATGCTTAAGCTTGAGGTTGGCAATCCCCGAACGGTAACGCTGCTCCAGCGTTTCGCGGTTGGTGGCGGTGACTTCCAGATTGCGCAGCAGGCCATCGTGAATACCGTACGCCCAGCCGTGGATTGAAACCTTCTGCCCACGTTTCCACGCCGACTGCATGATGGTCGAATGCCCAAGGTTATATACCTGCTCCATCACGTTCAGCTCGCATAGCGTGTCCATGCGTCGCTCCTGCGGCATTTCGCCGAGCAGTGAACTATGTTTGAACCAGATATCGCGGATGTGCAGCAGCCAGTTATCAATTAAACCCAGTTCCGGGTTTTCAACCGCCGCCTGCACGCCGCCGCAGCCGTAGTGGCCGCAAATAATGATGTGCTCGACTTCCAGGACGTCAACGGCATACTGAACCACGGAAAGGCAGTTGAGATCGGTATGAATCACCAGGTTGGCGACGTTGCGGTGAACAAACAGTTCGCCGGGCTCAAGGCCGGTCAGGCGCTCGGCAGGTACGCGGCTGTCTGAACAGCCAATCCAGAGAAAGCGCGGGTTCTGGGCTTGTGCGAGTTTTCCAAAAAATCCGGGGTCTTCCTCCACCAGCATTTTTGACCATAGTGCATTGTTGCTAATGAGTGTATCTATGTCGTTCATGGAGGTTAGCGACCTGTAACCAAGTAATTGCGTTGCGCTACTATAGGGTAACCCGACTTTTAATGAAACCACACAACGTGTGTAAGAACTGAAGGTAAGTTAAATTCATGGCAATTGCACTGGAGCTTGAGCAGCTTAAAAAAACCTATCCGGGTGGCGTTCAGGCGCTACGCGGGATAGATCTAAAAGTAGAGGCCGGGGATTTTTACGCGCTTCTGGGGCCGAACGGGGCGGGGAAATCCACCACCATCGGGATCATCAGCTCGCTGGTGAATAAAACGTCCGGACGGGTGAGCGTCTTTGGTTACGACCTGCAAAAAGATGTGGTAAACGCCAAGCGCCAGCTGGGGCTGGTACCGCAGGAGTTCAACTTCAACCCGTTTGAGACGGTGCAGCAGATTGTCGTTAACCAGGCGGGTTATTACGGCGTTGAGCGTAAAGAGGCGCTTGAGCGTAGCGAAAAGTACCTGAAACAGCTCGATCTGTGGGAAAAGCGTAACGAACGTGCGCGGATGTTGTCCGGCGGGATGAAGCGCCGCCTGATGATTGCCCGTGCGCTGATGCACGAGCCGAAGCTGCTGATCCTTGATGAACCCACCGCAGGCGTGGATATCGAACTGCGTCGTTCTATGTGGGGTTTCCTAAAGGATCTTAATGACAAAGGCACCACCATCATTTTGACCACCCACTACCTTGAAGAAGCAGAGATGCTATGCCGCAACATCGGCATCATTCAGCACGGCGAGCTGGTGGAGAACACCTCGATGAAGGATCTGCTCTCCAAGCTGAAATCCGAAACGTTTATTCTCGATCTGGCGGCAAAAAGCCCGCTACCGAAGCTTGAAGGGTACCAGTATCGCCTGGTTGATACCTCAACGCTGGAAGTGGAAGTGCTGCGCGAGCAGGGGATCAACAGCGTGTTCTCCCAGCTGAGCGCGCAGGGGATTCAGGTTTTAAGCATGCGTAACAAAGCGAACCGACTGGAAGAGCTGTTTGTCTCTCTGGTGCAGGATAAACAAGGAGACAAGGCATGACGCATCTTTATTGGGTCGCGCTGAAAAGTATCTGGGCGAAAGAGATTAACCGCTTTATGCGTATCTGGGTGCAAACCCTGGTACCGCCGGTCATCACTATGACGCTCTATTTCATTATCTTCGGCAACCTGATTGGTTCCCGCATTGGTGAGATGCACGGTTTTACCTATATGCAGTTTATCGTGCCGGGCCTGATTATGATGGCGGTGATCACCAACGCCTACGCAAACGTGGCCTCGTCGTTCTTCAGCGCTAAGTTCCAACGCAATATTGAAGAGTTGCTGGTGGCGCCGGTGCCAACGCACGTCATCATAGCCGGTTACGTGGGCGGCGGCGTGGCGCGCGGGCTGTGCGTGGGCATCCTGGTGACGGCGATTTCGCTGTTCTTCGTGCCGTTCCAGGTGCACTCGTGGCTGTTCGTGGCGCTGACTCTGCTGCTGACGGCAATTCTGTTCTCGCTGGCCGGTCTGCTGAATGCGGTGTTCGCTAAAACGTTTGACGACATCAGCCTGATCCCGACCTTTGTGCTGACGCCGCTGACCTATCTCGGCGGGGTGTTCTACTCCCTGACGCTGCTGCCGCCGTTCTGGCAGGCGCTGTCGCATCTGAACCCGATCGTCTACATGATCAGCGGCTTCCGCTTTGGCTTCCTCGGCATTACCGATGTTCCGCTGTTTACCACGGTGGCGGTGCTGGTGGTGTTCATCATCGCCTTCTACCTGCTGTGCTGGTATCTGATCCAGCGCGGGCGCGGTCTGCGTAGTTAACCCTCTGCCCGGCGACGCTCTGGTTGCCGGGCACTTTCTTTGACGGTTATCACCGTAAGCAAACCTTCACTTCGCTAAACTACTTGCCTGCTAAGGAGAGAGTTATGCTGGGATGGGTGATCACCTGCCACGATGAACGAGCGCAGGACATGCTGGATACGCTTGAGGTCAAATTTGGCCCGCTGGCGCAATGCCGGGTGGTTAACTACTGGCGCGGGCTAAGCACTAACATGCTCAGCCGGATGATGTGCGATGCCCTGCATGAAACGGATACCGGTGATGGGGTGATTTTTCTTACCGATAAATCCGGCGCGGCGCCTTACCGCGCGGCCGCTTTGCTGAGCCACAAGCATGATAATTGTGAAGTGATCTCCGGTATCAGCCTGTCTTTACTCGAAGCCCTCTATCCGCTTCGCGCCTCATTGAGCAGCGCAGAGTTTCGGCACGCTATCGTGGCGGAGGGCCAGCCGGAGGTGAGCAGCCTGTGGCACCAGCAGCAGAAAAACCCGCCTTTCGTTCTGCTTCACGATCTGTATAAGCATTAAACATTGGTATTGATGTCGCTTTTGCTACAATGGCGACTGATTTCCCGTGTCGATTTATATCCTATGTTCATGCGCGTGTTCTTTCTCCTTTTGCTGCTGATTTCCGGCGGGGCGTCTGCCAGCCTGATAAGTCAGCAAGGGCTTCCTGCTCAATATATGCAAACCACTGAGGATGCTGCCATCTGGGCTCAGGTAGGTAACTCCGTGGTTAATGTGGGCAATATTCGCGCAGGGCAGATCATCGCGGTCTTTCCCGCGGCGGCGGATTATTACGAATTTCGCTTCGGGTTCGGTACCGGCTTTATTGATAAAGACCACCTTGAGAAAGTGCAGGGTAAGCAACGCGTTGAGGACAGCCTGGGCGACCTGAACAAGCCGCTCAGTAACCAGAACCTCATCACCTGGAAAGATACGCCCGTCTATAACGCGCCCAGCAGCGGAAGCGCGCCCTTTGGCACCCTGAGCGCCAACCTGCGCTATCCCATTCTGAATAAACTCAAAGATCGCCTGAACCAGACCTGGTATCAGATCCGCATCGGCAACCGCCTGGCGTGGATAAGCAGCCTGGACGCGCAGGAAGATAACGGCATTCCGGTTCTGACCTATCACCATATCCTGCGCGATGAGGAGAACACCCGTTTTCGTCATACCTCCACCACCACCAGCGTGCGCGCGTTCAGCAACCAGATGACCTGGCTTCGCGACCAGGGGTACACCACGCTGACGATGTATCAGCTGGAAGGCTACGTGCGCAACAAGATGAACCTGCCCGCGAAGGCGGTGGTGATTACCTTTGACGACGGCCTGAAGTCGGTGAGCCGTTACGCCTATCCTGTGCTGAAAGAGTATGGCTTCAACGCGACGGCGTTTATCATTTCGTCACGTATTAAAGGCCATCCGCAGAAGTGGGATCCTAAATCGCTGCAGTTTATGAGCGTTCAGGAAATCAAAGGCATTCAGGATGTGTTCGACATTCAGTCGCACACTCACTTCCTGCACCGCGTGGACGGGTATAAACACCCGATCTTACTGAGCCGCAGCTATCACGTGATCCTGTTTGATTTTGAGCGTTCTCGTCGCGCGCTGTCACAGTTCAACCCGCGTGTGCTCTACCTTTCTTATCCCTTTGGCGGCTATGACAATAAGGCGATCAAGGCGGCGAATGATGCCGGTTTCCATCTGGCCGTGACCACGGTGAAGGGGAAGGTGAAGCCGGGGGATAATCCGTTTTTACTGAAACGACTCTATATCTTAAGAACGGATTCGCTGGAGACGATGTCGCGGCTGATCAGCAATCAGCCGCAGGGATAAGCTATTCGTAGGTGATCTGCAACGTGCCGATAGCGCTGAACGTTCCTGAAGTGACTTTTTCTGTACCAGATTTAACCAACTGAGCCGTGAGAGACTCGCTAAATGACGGGATGATGGTGTTCCCTTTTGTCGCATAGTTGTTAGTTGAATTAGGCACCGCCAGGCTGTTGTCCGGCCACTTCAGCAACACGCCCACGCCTTTTGCCGCATTCGACGATGCGGTGTTCGCGAGTAAAGAGCCATCAGTCCCGGTTGTCTTGCTGGTGGTCAACTTCATCGTAATTTTGCGTGTGTTGGTGCAATTCCCTGACACGGTAGCAGAGACTTTTTGCGTGTTATCGTTCTCGACATCGGAAACATCATACTCCCCCAGATCTACGCTTTTAGGAGCCGTAAGAGTGCAGGTCGGTTTTTCAACAGGAACATTGAAGGCCATATCGGGTATCGTGATTAACGGACGTGGATGGTCACTTTCATCTGAGCTCCAGGGGTTACCTACGACAATATTGCCAATATTCCCGGCCACTGGACCAATCTGTGTGACGCTTGCGGGCACGCCAGCATATGAGGGTAATTGATAAAATTCCATACGGGCATACCACCATACTGCTTTAACCAGATCCGAATTATCCCCCTGATTGGCCGTTTCTACGTAACTTCCTGTAGTCGAAGGGAAAAAGGCATTAAAAGCGTTGTTGGTCGGGTACATGGCCAGCGTATAGGCGATCCCCGTTACGTTAGTTTTAAAGAGTGCTTTACCGTCCACGCCACCGACGACCAGTGTACTGTCCGTTTTCTGATAGACGCGCTCGCCATCTCTACCCATTGAGCACCAGGAGTAGAGGCCCGGAGTCACCTGCAAATCAATAAGGCCGCTTATTTTTGTTGGCGCGCTGACGCTCTCCAGGGGAACGATCTTGGGCTTTGCACCTTTGACATCCGAAATAGGCTGAACACTGTAACCATTAAATTTGCATTCATACAAATCGGCCGATGCAGAAAAACTAATTGCAAGAATTGACAAAGCAAGGCCTGCACCTTTTATGAAGAAATGACTTGTTCCGGCTCCTGCTATATAACACATTCAAAAATTCCTTATATCCGATGCTTGGTATATTTTAATTGTAAGTAACGCTGACCAGCACGCTTGTGGTAACTTTCCCCGCGCTGACAATCCCTGTGTCTTGATAACGGGCATAGAAATTATAATTTGTTAAATACTGGCTTTCGGTTTGGTTAGATACATCAAAAATAACATCTGACGTTCCTGACGCATTGACCACATTGGTATTGTCTTTTTCTGAGAAAATCACAACGCCGACGTTCTCTGCTCCTCCCCCAGAGGCGGGAATTTCATTGGCGAACACCTGTTGAGAGCTTCCGATAACTATCCCACTTTGAGGTTTAAACTCAAAATGCAGGGTTTTTGCCAGTCCAGATTCACTTTCCGCACAGCTTTTCAGCTGAATTTCGAAGCGAGTTCCCCCAGCTGCGTCACCGGGTTGTAGCCGTGGGCTGCCGTCGGAGTTATAAAACCAACCTTTGCCAACGATCGGTAAAATAACTTTGCCATCATTCGGAATACTTACCTGACACGTATTGTTGATGATGTTTGCCGTCATATCCATCTCCAGGCTCGAGGCAAAACCTGCTGCGGGAAACCCCAGACAGCAGGCGAGCCATAACATCGCACTTCTAAAGTTTAAGCGGGAGTGGAACATCCTGTTTAAGCTATCAGTCTTAATAAACATTATTGATAGGTCACGATAAAAGTCACAGGGGCGCTGACCGAACCAGTGGTCACGTCAGAAATGGTTTTATCTTTAGCAATAACGATGCGCGCATCCATTTCAAATTTTCCCGCCCCGTTAGACAGGTTGACGATAGAAATTGGGGCCGTGGCGCAGTTCAGCAGGGAACCTGAGTCGACAGAACCTTTCCAGATTTCAAAACCAACGTTATGCCCGGCTGCATATGAGTTCCCATTTTTGGCATTGCCAGTACAGGACCCGCCAGCACCCGGCGTGGCTTGAACGGAGGCATTTTTGACCCCGGCACAGTTAGTGAACGCGATTTTGAATGCCCCTGTTCGGTTCTGGCTCACCAGATCGGACTTAAATACATCGCCAAACGGCAAAATGCTAATAGGAGCCCCGCTCGCATCCTGAATCTCGGCATTACAGGTTCCTGCTTCAATGGTGGACGTAAAGGTGGCCTGAACGCTCGTCGTACCCGTAATGGCGCTCAAACAAACGGAAGGCAGGATGGCAGTCATCGCAAACACCAGTGATGTCATTTTCTTTTTCATATTAACGCTCCGTATTGCGCCAGTTATTCATAGGTGAAATTAAACGTAGCGATACCGCTAAAGTTGCCAGTCATGCCTTGCCCGCTTGCAGTTTCCACCAGCGTCGCCAGGAGTTGAACTTCGCCAGCACTTATTTCTCCGCTCGACCAGACGAGGCGCTGAGTATCAGTGGATGAATTAATGACAAAAGGGGCATCCGGAGTGGCGGTGCGGGAAATCGCCACGCCAATATTTTCTGCGCTGCCCTCACCGGAGAGTGAATTTTTAATTGCCGTATTCAGTGGGCTGGCACTACCACTAATGGTCGTGTTCAGCTTTGTCAGACTCGAAGGGCATGAGACCATTTTGAGTTTAAAATTTGTTGTTGCTTTGGCATTTTTGAGGATGATGTAATCCAGGCGTACCTTGCCGTCGGTGCCAATGGGAATAACGTTGCTGGAGCCATCACCGCTGCCACCTTCAATTTTCATATCGCAGGTGGTGTCACGGATATTAGCGGTAAAGGTAATATCGAGATTATCGGCGTATGTTCCGAGCGACAGCGCCATCAGACTCGAACTTAATACCCATAATCCTGTTTTTTTCCCAGGTTTAAAAAGCATGCTCTAACTCCTTTTATAATACTGTGATGCGGCAGGTCTGGCCTGTCAGCAGCGTTGTTGGTCCAATCTTTTTCGCATTGGGCGGAATCTGATAGGAGACAGTACAGGATGTGCCGGACTCACTTCCCCAGACGATTTTTAACAACCCTTTATCTTCAATTCCGCGAATCCAGGCTTGCCCGGCCTGGCCTACGCTACCTACGGATACGCCTTGCTCAGTTTGAACATCGGCACCAAGCGGAATAAACCCACCGTCGTCACGCGTCAGTTCCATTAACACTGAACGCCCTTGATCGGTCTCAAAATTAACCAGCACAACGGCACCGCTACGAGGGACAGTAGTGGAACGGGTATTTTTCACTTCAACGTCAGAGCGCATATCGCTGATATCAAGACCGACGTTGTTTTCACGGTAGGCAGACAGATAGGGCATAAGGGCATAGCCTGAAGAGCCAATTTCACCGTTACCGATGGAGACTCGGGCACCTTCTGCTCCCTCAGCTTTAATCAGCGCAAGCGTATCGCTTTCGCTAATGCTGCCAGGGGCGAGTGTTATGCCACCAGAGTGCAGAATCATCCCGCCGCTATAGCTGGCGGAATATTGTCGGCTATCGTCATCGGATGCGGAGACGGAAAGACTCACCGGTCCATGCGGGCCGTTATAACTCCCGTAACCGCTTAGCTGATTTAATGTATCGTCGTTACGCGTGGTGCTTTCGGTGATGCTGTAACTGAACCGGTTATCTTCGGTGTTGCCGTTGGCGCTGGCGTTAAAACTTCCACCGCCTTTTAGATCGCTGCCGATGCCCGTGGTGAGGGATGAGAACCCGCCTGCACGCTTGCCGTTACCCATCAGCGTGTCGAAAGGAATTGTGAGGCTCAGATAGACACTATCATCTTTTTCCCCGAACTCGTTGTAGGTGCGCTGCACGGAGAGGCTGTAACTTCCCCAGCTTAACGATTGACTGTGGCCAACCGAGTACTGCGCTGATGAGCTGCTTTCATTCCAGTAGTCCTGCCAGGTGGAGTTGACATACAGCGATCCCAAATCAAGGCCGTTAAAGGCCAACGGCTGGCTGATGTTCACCTGGATCTGGTTCTTCATGCGCTGGAAAGTCTGGTACACATCGCTGTTATCACGGTCAGGGTTAAGCTCCCTGTCACGGTATTTGATCTCGTTGGTCAAGGAAGCTGCATCGCTCAGGCTGAGATAGTCAGATGTCGAAAACCGGTATGCTGCTACGTTGAAAGAGGTATTCGTGGCTTCCATGAGTTTGCTGTAGGAGATACGATAACTCTCACCCTTAAGATGCCGTAAGCCGTCGATCCGGGCATCAGAATGCGTGACATCAAAGGCGAATGCGCCAATGCGGGTGTTCATAGCCAAACCCACCAATGCGGCGTAAAAATCGCTATCGGTGTACTCCAGACCCGCATAACCTGTGAAGGTATTGGTTAATCCATAATAGCCCGTGGCGTAACCTACCTTTGGCTTGTCACGTAGGTTATCGTCACGCAGTTCACCCACGCCGACATCCCATCGGGAGTAGCCCGGGCGCAGCATTTGCGCGACCGAGGAATACGCGACCGAGAAGGAACGTTTGCTGCCATCCGCTTCTTCTACAGTGACGATAAGATCGCTGCCATAACCCGTCGTACTGAGATCTGAGATTTCAAAGGGCCCCGGCGGGACGGAGGTTTCGTAAATCGTGTTTCCGCTCTGGGCGATCGTGACTTTGGCGTTGCTGTTTGCCACACCCCGAATCACCGGCGCATAAGTCGATATGCCATTAGGAAGCATACGATCATCGTTATATAAACGCGCCCCGCGCAGACTAATGGAATCGAAAGCATCTCCACGGGTGTAGGAATCTCCTGCGATAAACTGTGCTTTCAGCGGCGTGATATCACGCTGGAGATAAATGTCCTGGCTGGCGTAATGGGTACCGGAATCCCGATCCCAGTTCAGATTACCTCGTGCCCGGAGCCGCCACGGGCCCAGGTTTGCTCCATAGCGCAACCCTGCGTAGGCCGTATCGGTGCTGTAATCAGACGTGTCCGCGTGCCAGCCGTTAAGATCCCAGGAGAGCATCGCCGCCGGGATCCCGTCTTCCCAAAGTGAAGGATCGACAAATCCCGCCGGGCGCTGAATGACGAAAGCCTGGGGAATAGAAAGGTCCAACTCCTGTGTGGAAGGATCGTAAGCCACACGTGAGCCGGGATAGGCGTCTGACACAGAGATGCACGTATCTTCGGAATCATCCCCTGCTGGTTTAAGTTGCTCGGTTGCTACATTTGTCTGAGTGAGCAGTTTACGCGTGATGCAGGGCGTGGCGCGCGGTGTACCATTCTCCTTAAACACAAGATCCGTGGTAATGGAAGGTTTCCCGTTAATAACCACCTTCACCTTATACGTCCCGGCAAGAACAGGGTTGCCTTTTGAAAAACGGCTGACATCAATTGATGTACCGGTGTTATAAAGAAACTGATCGTTAAACTGCACGTCTTCTTCTTTATTATTTTCAGCAGCAAATGCACAAAACGGCAATACCGCACTTATCGATAAACATAGTAGTGAACGTTTAAACCGCATGATGTACTCTGTCCCAGAGTTAAGCTAATTATAGTTATTCCGAATGATACGAGGCGGATAAATAATCAATTCTGTATGGATTCATACTTATCAATTCCACCGAAATCATTGATGGCTTGCCAGGTGATTTTGTTATACCCCAGGGTGTTATGATTTTTTACGTTCATAGTCTGGCTTGAGAATGGCTCAATATAATGCGTTTCAATATCGTAGCTTTTAGCACCAGCAATAAGCGTTGCCCCCGCCAGTGATACATAATAAGGTGAATCATTCTTCGCACTTAAAACGATATTTTGACCTTGCCGGGTTTCAGTCCATTTAAGATTTTTAGCCGCATCTGTCGGTTCTCCTTTCAAACCTGTAGGCCGGAAAAAGAGTTTTATGCGGGTACGGAATGCCAGCTGAAGCATGCTTTGCGTATCGCTTTCCTTTGCCTTTGGCGGAACTTCCAGAACGTTAAACCAGAACAGGGATTCTTTATCTTTTGGCAATGACTGACCAAGCCAGGTGATTCTGACCGTTTGCCCTTTTTGCGGTTCTACACGCGATACAGGAGGCGTGACAATAAAGGGAAGTTTCAGCTCTTGAGGATTAGTGGTATCTCTTCCGTCATCGAGCCAGGTTTGTACCAGTAAAGGTCTGGTGCCACGGTTATCCATAGACACCGTTACGTCTTTTGCCGATTCTGGATAAATGACACGGGTGCCGGAAATCACAATATCTGCACTGGCGTTAAGAGCAAAAACGCTCACCGAGGCCAGCAGCAGGGCTTTTAATCCGCTCTTAATATTCAGTAAGTACATGTCTACTCTCAAATAATACGAAAAAATGTGCCCGGCTGGGCACATTAACAGGACGAATAAAATTATTCGTAGCTCATGGTGAAGTAAGCGTTGGCGCTAACTTTACCTGACTGCACAGGGCTAGTATCTTTCACCCAGTTGGAGCCAGGGACATAAGCAACACGGTAGAACAGTTTACCGGAGCCGGCTTTCAGGTCTGTTTTCTGCGTATTATTGTCAGGCTGGCCTACCATAATACGAGATGAAACGGTTGGGGCATTGTTAAACAGGGCAAGTGCAACGTTGGTTGCAGAGCCTTGTACGTTAGCATCGGGTTCAATAGTACCGTTCGCAATAGCGCCCATATTTTTTGACATGAAGCTTGCAGAGGCATTCTTTAATGTCTCAGGGCAATTGGTGAGCAGCAGTTCAAAGTTTTTGGAACCGACGCCAGTATCAATAGTTGTGGATTCAACTTCAGATTTTTTAACGACGGGTAAGGTAATAGTAATATTGCTTTGTGATTCACCATTAGAGGTGGAAATATTACATGTTGTGTCTGTTACCGCACCATCAAAGGTGATTAAACCAAGATCCGTATCTGCGATTGCTGAAAAAGAACCTACTGCAAACAAAGCTATAGCTGAAGCTAATAACGTTTTTTTTAACATAATTGAAATTCCATTTAAAAAACATTGTAATGATTTAATACAAGCAAAATGATGATAGGGATCTCTGTATACGTTGGGTATTTAGAATTACTAAAAGTTATAATTAGAAAAAATTAAAGATTGATAAGTCATTGAAAAAGATCTTGAAAATGATCTCAAAAAAAACACTGGGAGTTATTTTTTATTGCGTTGATATGCTATTGGCAGGCTTGGATTATTAATGGCATTGATCATTTTCCCTTCGTATATAACTGAGGGGAATGTTTATTTAAGAAAGGAGACGCGAAAAGAGAGGTGAAAATAAGAGAAATGAGTAAAGAGATGCTATTTACATAATTCAGAATGATGTGTTTTTTCCTGTTAAGGAGCGGATCCAGAGGGTTCCGCTCCTTGTTGGAATCAGGCAACCTGAACCGGAATCGCCTTTGCGGTGCGCTTCATTTCATTGTCGCCTTCGAAGTAGGCCACTTTAGGCTGCCAGCGGCGGGCTTCTTCGTCAGACATCATCACGAAGCTGGCGATGATCACAATGTCGCCCACGTCCGCACAGTGCGCCGCAGCGCCGTTAACGGAGATGATTTTAGAACCGCGCTCGGCGGCAATCGCATAAGTAGAGAAGCGTTTACCGTTGTTCACGTTCCAGATATCAATCGCTTCGTTTTCAAGGATACCCGCCGCGTCGAGAAAATCCTGGTCAATGGCGCAGGAGCCTTCATAGTGCAGGTCGGCCTGCGTGACTTTCACACGGTGAAGCTTACCTTGCAGCATTTTGCGAATCATTACGTTTACCTTTAATTATCAAGGGTGAAGAACTACGCCAGCTCAACCACTTTATTGTCAATCAGGCGTGCCTGGCCGAGCCATGCCGCCACCAGGATGACTGCGCGCTTGCTGTTCTGGGTTAATTCCAGCAGCGTATCAGCATCACGAATTTGTACGTCGTCAGCACGAAGGCCCTTATCGTTAAGCGCCTGCTCGGCAAGGGCAATAATCTCTTCTGCTGTTAACTCTTTTGCCAGCATCTGCTCTGCCATGGTGTTCATAACCTTGCTCAGGCCCGGCGCGATTTTACGCTGTTCGGCGGTCAGGTAACCATTCCGCGAGCTGAGCGCCAGACCGTCTTTCGCACGCACAATCGGTACGCCGACGATCTCAATATCGTAACCCATGTCAGCAACCATCTTGCGGATCAGCGCCAACTGCTGGAAATCTTTCTCACCGAAGCAGGCAACGTCCGGCTGCACCAGGTTAAATAGCTTGCTGACGATGGTGGAGACGCCGCGGAAGTGGCCCGGACGGCTTGCTCCTTCCAGCATGGTGGAAATGCCCGGGACGTCAACGTAGGTCGCCTCTTCGGTACCCTGCGGGTAAACGTCCGCCGGTGCAGGTGAGAAGACGATATCCGCGTGGCGTTTTTTGAGCTTCTCGCAATCTTCCTGCAGGGTGCGCGGATAGCGTGCCAGATCGTCGGCGCGGTCAAACTGCATGGGGTTCACGAAGATACTGACCACCACGATATCTGCTCGCGCACGGGCTTCGTCGACGAGCTTCATGTGGCCGTCATGCAGATTGCCCATGGTCGGGACCAGTGCGATACGTTTACCTTCCTGACGCGCGCGGCGGATATGCTGGCGAAGCAGCGGCAGGGTTTCAATGATTAGCACAACGAGACTCCTTAATGGAAACTGTGTTCTTCACCCGGGTAAACACCGGATTCAACGTCGGCAATATACTGCCTGACCGCAGCGCGCATGTCGCCCGCTTCAGTGAGGAAATTTTTGGCAAATTTCGGGATATGCCCGCCAGTAATACCAAAGGCGTCGTGCATCACCAGAATCTGACCGTCGGTCACGTTGCCTGCACCAATACCAATCACCGGAATGGAGAGTGCGTCGGTGATGCGTTTCGCCAGCTCAACCGGCACGCACTCCAGCACCAGCAGCTGGGCGCCTGCGGCTTCCAGCGCCAGGGCATCCTCAAACAGAGTCTGCGCTGCGTCGCCGCGGCCCTGCACCTTATACCCGCCAAAGATGTTGACGGACTGCGGGGTCAGGCCCAAATGACCACACACCGGCACGGCGCGTTCGGTGAGCATTTTCACCGTCTCCACCAGCCAGGCGCCGCCTTCAATTTTGACCATGTTAGCGCCAGCGCGCATCACTGCCGCCGCGTTTTCAAATGCCTGCTCTGGCGTGGCATAAGCCATAAACGGCAGGTCGGAAAGCAGAAGGCAGCCTGGCGCACCGCGGCGTACCGCACGGGTGTGATATGCAATATCTTCGACCGTGACCGGCAGGGTGGAATCATGTCCTTGTACCGTCATCCCTAACGAATCTCCGACCAGCATGACGTTGATACCCTCTTCAGCAAACAGTTTGGCGAAGCTGTAGTCATACGCGGTGATGGTGGCGAAGCGTTTTTTTTCCTGTTTGCATTTCTGCAGTAAGGAGATGGTGGTTGGTTTCATACTGTTTCCTGATAGCCCAAAAGCGAATCTTTGCGCATTCTAACAGTAACATTCGAGGGAACAATGATTTTAGGCAACCGATTAACCACAATTATTCTGGGGTCAACCGGTGAGGGAAGAGGATCACCAGCGAGCGGGTCTTTCCGCGTTCAGGTTGTCCAGAACGGCCTTGAGCGGGATGCCTTCCGGGAAGGTGAGATCGGGCGCCACTTCAAAGAGCGGCCAGAGCATAAAGCCACGATTTTTCATGTCGTAATGCGGTACGGTGAGGCGTTCAGTGTTAATCACCTCATGGCCGAACAGCATAATATCGAGATCAAGCGTGCGCGGCCCCCAGCGTTCGGCTTTGCGTACGCGCCCCTGCTGCAGTTCGATGCGCTGAGTGTTGTCCAGCAGCGTTTCGGCATCGAGGGATGTTTCCAGCACCACGGCGGCGTTCAGATAATCAGGCTGATCCTGCGGGCCTAGCGGCGGCGTGCGGTAAAAGGAGGAGACCGCCACGATACGGCTTTGCGGGATCTCACCCAGCGCCTGTACGGCAGCATTCACCTGCTCCAGCGGAGAGGCTAAATTGCTGCCGATGGCGATATACGCGAGGGTCATGCTGTCCCTTCACGACGCGGTGCGCGTTTGCGCGGACGACGATGACGGCGACGCGGGGCAGGTTCTTCATCCAGCCCGGTCAGCATATCTTTCTGCTCCGGCGGGGCGGAAACCTGGAATTCGGCCCACCACTGCGCCAGGCGCTGCAGCTCCTGATTGCGTTCAGTTTCCGCACGCAGCGACAGCAGGTCGAAGGCGGCGCGGAACTTTGGATGCTCCATCAGCTTCCAGGCACGTTTGCCCTGACGGCGGGACATGCGCAGCTGAAGCTGCCAGATGTCGCGCACCAGCGTGGTAATGCGTTTTGGGATAGCCAGCGTGCGGCACCCTTCGTCCAATACATCGTTCGCGGCCAGCGCGAAGGCATCGTAATAGGCGAGGCCGCTCTCCTGGGTGATTCTTTGAGCCGTTTCCAGCAGCGGGTACCAGAACATTGCCGCAAACAGGAATGCCGGGTTCACGCGCATATCGTTATGGATGCGGGTGTCGGTATTTTTCAGTACCTGCGCAATCATGCGTTCCATCGGGCTGTCGCCGTTTTCGGTGAAGTAACGGGTAATGGTCGGGAACAGTGGCTGGAACAGGTTGTATTCGCGCAGCAGATTGTAGGTTTCGAACCCGTAGCCGGCCTGCAGCAGCTTCAGCGCCTCTTCAAACAGGCGGGCAGGCGGCACGTCGTTAATCAGCGTCGCCAGACGCGGGATCGGCTCTGCGGTTTCCGGACTGATGCGCATGTTCAGCTTGGCGGCAAAACGCACGGCGCGCAGCATGCGCACCGGATCTTCACGATAGCGCGTTTCCGGCGTGCCGATCAGGCGGATCAGACCCTCTTTCAGGTCCTGCATGCCGCCGACGTAATCACGCACGGTGAAATCCGCCACGCTGTAATAAAGGCTATTGATGGTGAAGTCGCGACGCTGGGCATCTTCTTCGATAGAGCCGAAGATATTGTCGCGCAGCAGCATACCGTTCTGGCCGCGCTGTGACGTGGTGCGGTCGGATGCACCCGCTTCGTGGTGGCCGCGGAAGGTCGCCACTTCGATGATTTCCGGCCCAAACATCACGTGAGCCAGACGGAAACGGCGGCCAACGAGACGGCAGTTGCGGAATAATTTACGCACCTGCTCGGGCGTGGCGCTGGTCGTCACGTCGAAATCTTTCGGTTTTTTGCCCAGCAGTAAATCACGCACCCCACCGCCAACGAGATAGGCCTCGTAGCCCGCTTTATTCAGACGATAGAGTACCTTGAGGGCATTTTCACTGATATCTTTGCGGGAAATATTGTGCTGCTCACGCGGAATAACCGACATGTGTGGCTGTGCAATAGCGTCGTTCGCCATGCTCTCTTCGCGGCTTAGCACTTTACGGCAAAAATTAGCGACTCGGGTAAAAATGGTACACCTCGTAGTGTGTTTTGTTATGAAAAAAGCGGCTAATCATAGCTCAGCGCAACGCATTTGAGAATGCTGGATTTTTGGCACTGCCGCGAGCGTCCAGTTGGCAATGGCTATTTTCAGCAATTCGTCAATGCGCAGATCCTGCCATTCGTTGGTTACATTCTGGTTGAGAAATCGCAGCGCGTCGATCAAAACAGGACGCGGATCGCCGTCTGGCAGGGCCGGGGCGTGGTTTTGCTTGGAGAGCTTAACGCCCTGCGCATTGACCGCCAGCGGCAGATGAATGTAATCCGGCGCCGTCCAGCCAAACTGATGATAAAGCGAGATTTGCCGTACGGTCGGTTCGACCAGGTCCGCCCCGCGCACAATTTCCGTCACGCCCTGGAAATGATCGTCGATGACCACCGCCAGGTTATACGCAAACAGACCATCACGACGGTGAATAATAAAATCTTCACATGCCAGACGTTCATCCGCCCTAATCTCACCGGAGAGCCGATCGTGGAAGCGGGTGACGGGCGCGCGCTGTAGCAAGCGTACGGCGGCATTTTCCGGGGGAAGATTCAGCGTGCGGCAGTGGCCGTCATACACACCTCCCACGCTCTGGATACGCGCGCGGGTGCAGGTGCAGTTATAGGAGAGCCCCTGAGCGCTGAGCCAGGCCAGACGTTCCCGATAAGCCTCATGACGTTGTGACTGCCACAGAACGTCGCCGTCCCAGTGAAGACCGTAATGTTCCAGCTGACGCAGAATGGTGTCTGCAGCACCGGGAACTTCACGCGGAGGGTCAATATCTTCGATGCGGACGAGCCATTTACCCTGACTGGCGCGAGCCTGCAGGTAGCTGCCAAGCGCGGCAATTAATGAGCCGAAGTGTAATTCACCGGAAGGAGATGGTGCAAAGCGCCCGATATAGTGTGATTCAGACATATCAACAGTAACAAGGCGGGAGAGACTCCCGCCTTTGAAGTGTATAAACAGCGCTGGCGTTAGCCGGCCATCTGTTTTTCGCGGATTTCGGCCAGCGTTTTACAGTCGATGCACAGATCGGCGGTTGGACGCGCTTCCAGGCGACGAATACCGATTTCAACACCGCAGGATTCGCAGTAGCCAAAATCTTCGTCTTCGACTTTTTTCAGCGTTTTCTCGATCTTTTTGATCAGCTTGCGTTCGCGGTCACGGTTACGCAGTTCGAGGCTGAACTCTTCTTCCTGAGCGGCACGGTCTACCGGATCCGGGAAGTTAGCAGCTTCATCCTGCATATGCGAAACGGTGCGATCCACTTCATCCCTGAGTTGATTACGCCATGCTTCAAGAATACGCTTGAAGTGCGACAGCTGGGCTTCGTTCATATACTCTTCGCCCGGCTTCTCTTGATACGGCTCCACCCCAGCGATGGCGAGAATACTCAGGGACGATGTTTTACGGTTTTGCCCTTCTTGCATGTTGCTTCTCCTTAACACGCACTATCGATCCCCGTGTTGGGGGAAAAATCAGGTCGCTATAAATAGCAGATGCTTTTCCGTATGGCAATTATCTAAACGTAACACTTGACAAGCCTGTGAGGAAAAGCGTATTTGCGCACGCGGCCAGAACACTTATTCATCAATCGTCTAATCCCTTATAAGACAATGGGAAGAGACGATCTCAGAGTCATATTATCGGCAGAAAGTTCCGCTTTATAAGCTAAAACCTCTACCCCCTGCTTTTGTGCCTCATTCAACAGTTGTGCGTATTTAGGATCGATATGGCGGGCAGGGGAAAACCGTTCAATCGCTGTATGCAACACCGCAAACAGCAATACGGCGCGTTTGCCCGCCGCCGCAACACTCATTAGCTCTCGCAGATGCTTCTGCCCGCGTAGCGTTACCGCATCCGGAAAGAAGCCGTTTCCCTGTTCCGCTAACGTCACTGATTTTACTTCAATATAGCACTCAGGACGGCCTTCCGCCTGTAACATGAAGTCAATTCTGCTGCCTTCATCGCCGTATTTCACTTCTGTTTTATGCGTACCGTAACCCACCAGTTCGGGAATGGCGCCATTCGTCAGCGCTTCCTTAACCAGCTGATTTGCACGCAGAGTATTAACACAAATAAACGCCCCGTTTTGCGTTTCGGTTATTTCCCAGGTATGGGGATATTTGCGTTTAGTATTTTCTGAAGTGGAATACCAGACCGTGTCACCCGGCGCGGCGCAACCGGTCATGGCGCCGGTGTTGGGGCAGTGCAGGGTGAGCTCTTCGCCTTCCGGCGTCACCACGTCGGCGAGGAAGCGTTTGTAGCGTTGGATCAGCGTGGCGGACTGGAGTGCAGGACTAAACTTCATCGGAATTCCTTGTGGTGTCGCCCAACGTCCAGCGCTGTAGCGGCCTGTAGCGGGTGCGTCCCCGTGCAAAGACGGATTCATAAAGCGCGAATTCATTAACCGGAAAAGCCCAGTGAAAACCCGGCGGCGGAATGGCAACGGCCTGACCGGCATCGCGCAGCAGCGTGACGTGCGGATGAAACGGCTGCGGGCTCTGGTAACAGCCGCTGCGCGCTGCCTGCGCGCGCAACATATTGGCGAGCTGTAACAACCCGCGCGGCGGCTGGCGCGTACCCAGCCAGACCACGCGCGAACGCAGCCACTGACCCGCATCGTCAAGGTGCAGCGTAAACGCCGGCTGGGCAATACGCCCGGCCATGGCGGCTAATGCCCGCTGTTTTTCGGCGCTCACGTCACCCAAAAAGGCCAGCGTCAGGTGCAGGTTTGCCGCCGCAACGGGTCGGCCCGCCTCCGGTGGAAAATGTTCCGCGCGCCAGCGAACGATTTGCCGCTGTAGGGTGGTGGGCAATTCAATGGCAAAAAACAGCCGTTTCGAATCAGACATACGGGGGACTCGGTAATGATATGCGCCGATGCTACAATGTACGCCGACTAATGTTAACCCTCTGGAGCTGTTAGTGTCCTCATTGCCGGTCGCCGTCGTTCTTCCTGAGCTTCTCGCTGCCTTACAACATGCCCCGCAGGTTTTGCTTAACGCGCCTACGGGGGCTGGTAAATCTACCTGGCTGCCGCTGCAGATCCTTAAAGAGGGGAAGATTGCCGGGAAAATTATCCTGCTGGAGCCGCGCAGGCTGGCCGCGCGCAACGTGGCGCAGCGCCTGGCGGAACTGCTGAATGAAAAACCGGGCGAAACGGTAGGCTACCGGATGCGCGCCGAAACCTGCGTCGGCCCGTCCACGCGGCTTGAGGTGGTCACCGAGGGCATTCTTACCCGCATGCTGCAAAACGACCCGGAGTTGAACGGCGTCGGGCTGGTGATCCTGGATGAATTCCACGAGCGCAGCCTGCAGGCCGATCTGGCCCTCGCGCTGTTGCTCGACGTTCAGCAGGGGCTGCGCGACGATCTGCGGCTGCTGATTATGTCGGCGACGCTGGATAACGAGCGGCTACGACAGGCATTACCCGATGCGCCGGTCATCAGCTCAGAAGGACGGGCATTTCCTGTTGAGCGTCGCTATCAGCCGCTTCCTGCCCATCAGCGCTTTGACGAAGCGGTAGCAATTGCCACTGCTGACCTGCTTCGCCAGGCGCCCGGCTCGCTGCTGCTATTTTTACCTGGCGTGGGGGAGATTCAGCGCGTGCAGGAGCGGCTGGCCGCCAGGGTGGGCAGTGACGTACTGCTTTGCCCGCTCTATGGCGCCCTGTCGTTGACCGAACAGCGTAAAGCCATCCTTCCCGCCCCGGCGGGGCAGCGTAAAGTCGTCCTGGCAACCAACATTGCCGAAACCAGTTTGACCATCGAAGGCATTCGCCTGGTGGTGGATAGCGCGCAGGAGAGGGTGGCGAGCTTTGAGCCGCGAACCGGGCTGACTAAACTGCTGACACAACGCATCAGTCAGGCGTCAATGGTGCAGCGCGCGGGCCGTGCGGGGCGTCTTGAGCCGGGTATTTGCCTGCATTTGACCAGCGCGGAGCAGGCTGAACGCGCGGCACAGCAAAGCACGCCGGAGATTTTACAAAGCGAGCTCTCCGGGCTGGTGATGGATCTCCTGCTGTGGGGCTGCCCGGATCCTGAACAGCTCACCTGGCTTAATCCGCCGCCTGTCGTGAATCTCGCCGCCGCGCGCAGCCTGCTCACCCAGCTTGGCGCGCTGGAAGGTGAACGTCTGACGGCGCGCGGTCAGAAAATGGCGGCGCTGGGCAACGATCCGCGTCTGGCGGCGATGCTAGTGGCCGCGCAGGGCGAAGATGAAATTGCCACAGCGGCGAAACTGGCGGCTATTCTTGAGGAGCCGCCGCGCGGAGGCAGCAGCGATCTGGGGCAGGCGTTTTCGCGCAATCAGGGAAACTGGCAGCAGCGGGCGCAGCAGCTGTGCAAACGCCTGAACTGCCGGGGCGGTTCACCTGACGGCGATAAGATTGCCTCCCTTCTGGCGCTGGCCTTCCCGGACAGGATTGCGCGCCGCCGCGGGCTGGATGGACGCTACCAGCTGGCAAACGGCATGGGGGCGATGCTGGACAGCGATGATGCCCTGACGCGACATGAATGGCTGCTCGCGCCGCTCCTGCTTCAGGGCAGCCAGTCTCCTGATGCCCGTATTTTACAGGCGATTGCCGTAGACATAGATGCCCTGACGCGTACCTGCCCGCAGCTGCTCCAGCAATCGGACATCGTGGAATGGGATGACGCTCAGGGGACGCTAAAGGCGTTTCGGCGTAGTCAGATTGGCAAACTGATCCTCGGGACGAAACCGCTGGCGAAGCCGTCGGAAGAAGAGTTACACCAGGCAATGCTGAACGGCATTCGGGAAAAGGGCCTTAACGTCCTGAACTGGACGCCGGAAGCTGAACAGTATCGCATTCGTCTGCACTGCGCCGCGAAGTGGCTACCGGAATACGGCTGGCCCGCGGTGGATGATGAGACGCTGCTCGCGACGCTTGAGCAGTGGCTGCTGCCGCAAATGAGCGGCGTGCACTCTCTGCGCGCCCTTAAGGCGCTTGATGTTAAGACCGCGTTACAGAATTTACTGGACTGGTCATTACGTCAACGTCTGGATAGTGAGCTTCCTGGGCATTACACTGTGCCCACCGGGAGCCGGATTGCCATTCGTTATCATGAGGATAATCCTCCGGCGCTGGCGGTTCGGATGCAGGAGATGTTTGGTGAGGCAACCACGCCGTCTATTGCGGAAGGGCGGGTGCCGTTGGTGCTTGAGCTGCTCTCGCCTGCGCATCGTCCGTTGCAGATCACCCGCGATCTGGGAGCGTTCTGGGCGGGGAGCTACCGTGAAGTGCAGAAAGAGATGAAAGGGCGCTACCCCAAACACGTATGGCCGGACGATCCGGCGAATACGGCGCCGACGCGGCGGACGAAGAAATATTCGTAGTGGGGCAAGTGCGGCCTGATGCCCTCACCCCGACCCTCTCCCACGGAGAGAGGGAGAAAACCAATTTTGAGAGATTTCTTCTTTCACAGGCCTGTGGAAGAAAAGAAAATCTGGCCTTTGCGCCTGAAAGTTGCGGAGAAAAAGCATGGCGGGGAATGACCGCGAGCCAATAGGACGTAAGGGAAAACCCGCGCGTCCGGCGAAAGAAAAGGTAAGCCGTCGTCGCCTCAGAGATGAGGAGTATGACGATGACTATGAAGACGATTATGAGGATGAAGAACCCATGCCGCGTAAAGGAAAAGGCAAAGGGCGTAAGCCTCGTGGGAAGCGCGGCTGGTTCTGGCTGCTGCTGAAGCTGTTCATTGTTTTTGTTGTGCTGATCGCGATTTACGGCGTTTATCTGGATCAGAAGATCCGCAGCCGTATCGACGGGAAAGTCTGGCAATTGCCGGCGGCAGTGTATGGTCGCATGGTGAACCTTGAGCCGGACATGTCCATCAGCAAGAACGAGATGGTGAAACTGCTGCAAGCTACGCAGTATCGTCAGGTCACGAAAATGACCCGCCCGGGCGAATTTACCGTCCAGGCGAAGAGCATTGAGATGATCCGCCGCCCGTTCGACTTCCCGGACAGCAAAGAGGGGCAGGTGCGCGCGCGTCTGACTTTTGACGGCGATCGGCTGGAAACCATTGAGAACATGGACAATAACCGCCAGTTCGGTTTCTTCCGTCTTGATCCGCGTCTGATCACCATGCTCTCGTCCGCCAATGGCGAACAGCGCCTGTTCGTGGCGCGTAACGGCTTCCCGGATCTGCTGGTGGATACCCTGCTGGCAACCGAAGACCGCCATTTCTACGAGCACGACGGTATCAGTCTCTACTCCATCGGCCGTGCGGTGCTGGCGAACCTGACTGCGGGTCGTACCGTGCAGGGGGCGAGTACGCTTACCCAGCAGCTGGTGAAGAACCTGTTCCTCTCCAGCGAGCGTTCTTACTGGCGTAAAGCCAACGAAGCCTACATGGCCGTGCTGATGGATGCGCGCTACAGCAAGGATCGTATCCTTGAGCTGTACATGAACGAGGTGTACCTCGGCCAGAGCGGCGATAACGAGATCCGCGGCTTCCCGCTGGCGAGCCTGTACTACTTTGGCCGTCCGGTGGAAGAGCTCAGCCTTGACCAGCAGGCGCTGCTGGTGGGCATGGTGAAAGGGGCGTCCATTTATAACCCGTGGCGCAACCCGAAACTGGCGCTGGAGCGTCGTAACCTGGTACTGCGTCTGCTGCAACAGCAGCAGGTGATTGACCAGGAATTATACGACATGCTTAGCGCACGTCCGTTGGGCGTGCAGCCGCGCGGTGGGGTGATCTCTCCGCAGCCTGCTTTCATGCAGATGGTGCGCCAGGAGCTGCAAAGCAAGCTCGGTGATAAGGTCAAAGATCTCTCCGGCGTGAAGATCTTCACAACCTTTGACTCGGTAGCCCAGGACGCTGCAGAAAAAGCGGCGGTGGAAGGCATTCCGGCGCTGAAGAAACAGCGCAAGCTGAGCGATCTGGAAACCGCGATGGTGGTGGTTGACCGTAACACCGGCGAAGTGCGCGCGATGGTGGGCGGCGCAGAGCCGCAGTATGCGGGCTACAACCGCGCGATGCAGGCGCGTCGTTCGATTGGCTCTCTGGCTAAACCGGCGACCTATCTCACCGCGCTGAGCCAGCCGAATTTGTATCGCCTGAACACCTGGATCGCCGATGCGCCAATCTCCCTGCGTCAGCCTAACGGCCAGGTCTGGTCACCGCAGAACGATGATAAACAGTTCAGCGGCCAGGTGATGCTGGTGGATGCGTTAACCCGCTCCATGAACGTACCTACGGTTAACCTCGGTATGGCGCTGGGCCTGCCGGCCATTGTCGACACCTGGCAGAAGCTGGGCGTACCGAAAGATCAGCTGCACCCTGTTCCGGCGATGATTCTGGGGGCGCTTAACCTGACGCCGATCGAAGTGGCGCAGGCGTTCCAGACCATTGCCAGCGGGGGTAACCGCGCACCGCTCTCTGCCCTGCGTTCGGTGATTGCCGAAGATGGCTCCGTGCTGTATCAGAGCTTCCCGCAGGCTGAACGTGCCGTTCCTGCTCAGGCGGCCTACATGACGCTGTGGACGATGCAGCAGGTTGTGCAGCGCGGTACCGGTCGTCAGCTGGGGGCGAAGTATCCTGGTCTGCATCTGGCGGGTAAAACCGGGACCACCAACAACAACGTCGATACCTGGTTTGCCGGTATTGATGGCCGTGAAGTGGTGATTACCTGGGTAGGCCGTGACAACAACCAGCCGACCAAACTTTACGGGGCGAGCGGGGCGATGTCGATTTACCAGCGCTACCTGGCGAACCAGTCACCTGTGCCGCTGAACCTGGTCGCGCCGGAAGATATCGTCGATATGGGCGTGGATGGTTCCGGGAACTTTATCTGCGGCGGCGGGATGCGAACCCTCCCGGTCTGGACGACCAACCCGGACTCACTGTGCCAGCAGAGCCAGCCTGAACAGCCAACGGGCAACCCGTTCGATCAATCTTCTCAGCCGCAGCAGCCGCAGCAACAACCGGCCCAGCAGCAGAACGAGAAGAAAGACAGTGATGGCGTGGCCGGCTGGATCAAGGATATGTTTGGTGGGAATTAATTAATTCCCTGAATAAAAAGCCGCTTTAATATAAAGCGGCTTTTTTGTTTTTTACATCCTGCAATTTTTAAAAAAATTAAATATCTAATTTAGAATTTTTAAGTTCTCATTTTTTGCATCTAAAACATGCATTTGAAATCTTCTACATGTTGCGTAACTTTATCCTCTCTGGACACAATGAAGAATAATCTGATGTAATCGCCATAAGAAATTCACTGGCTCATAGGATATTCCTATTTAGTCAGTCATGTGTAACATGCTGGATAACATTTCGACTCAAAATATTTGTAGTGCGAATGGATGCCACAATTGTCAAATATAAGGATATTTTTCATGAACAAAAAAATTGTCTCTACATTTTTAGCCGGAAGCGTTATGGCCGCGCTGTCTCTGCCTGTATTTGCATCAAACGATTCCGGTACGGTGAACTTCGCCGGAAAAATTGTTGCCGATACCTGTGAAATTAACGTTGATGGCACAGGGACTAACACTTCCACCGTCACTTTCGCAGATACCTATCCTTCGGATTTTGGCGCTGACGGTACGGTTGGCACCTCAAAAGCCTTTAAGATTGAAGTGAAAAAATGTGACCCGCTGGTCGCTAAACTGAACCTCAAGTTTAGCGGCACGACAACAGACGCCGCTAACAAGCGCTTGAAGAACGATCTGACTGGCGCAGGCAATGCGACCAACGTTGGCATCATCGTCAGCAATGAGAACGGCGCTAAAGGCGATGTTGTTTTCGACGGTTCAGTACCGGATACGGGTACCGATGTGAATAACGACGCGACCGGGGCAACGGCTTCTGTCTTTAACTACACCGCGAAAGTGATTCAGGTGGGGGATACCGCGCCAACCGCGGGCCATTACTCCTCCTCTGCAACATTCGAGGTTGTCTATCGCTAAGCAATGACGGGCAGCCTGAACGGCTGCCTTTTTGGAACATTGTATGAAGACTTTATTTAAATTGTTATGTGGTTGTTTAATTATTTCCTGCTGTTCAGTACAGGCAAGTGTTGTTCTCGGTGGTACGCGAATTATTTATCCATCGAATAAATCAGAAGTTCAGATAGCACTTAAAAATAAAGATCCGCATACACGTTATCTGGTGCAAAGCTGGGTCAGTTACCCCAATGATGCGAAAGCGCCATTTATTATTACTCCTCCTGTTTACAAATTGCAGGAAAATCGTCAAACCCTTTTGCACGTTATTTTTACCGGCGATCAAAAAAGCCTGCCCGCAGACCGGGAATCTCTGTTTCTGGCAAACGTTAAATCCGTATCGGCACTCTCGCCGGAGCTGAAAGAGAAAAACACGCTGCAATTTGCGATGAAAACGCGCCTGAAGCTTTTCTGGCGTCCGGCTCAGCTGAAGGAAAGCGATGCCCTGGAAGCCTACACAAAAATCACATTCCAGCGTCAGGGCGACACGCTAATTGCAAACAACCCGACCCCGTTTTACGTCTCGTTTGGCGAGCTGGCCGTTGGTGGGAAAAGTGTTCCGGTGAAAGAGACCAAAACCACGCCAGGCGCCATTTCAATGATGGTGGCTCCGTTCAGCGAGCAGCGTTTCGCGTTACCGAATTCAGCAAAGGGCGCGGTGACCTGGACGGCAATCAATGATTTCGGTGGGCAAACCCCGCAGCGCAAGCAGGCTCTTTAAATCATCATGTTGGTATTTTATGTCGTCATCTCTGCTTCACAAACAGGTACTGTACGGGATCGCGCTGACGCTGCTCGCCGCGATCCAGCCTGCAAGTGCTGATGACGAATTTAACCTGCGGATCCTTGAGCTGGATACGCCCCTCGAAAATACCTCTACATTAAAAAACTTCATTAACGATAACGGGCTACTTGCCGGAAGCTACCTTACGACTGTTATGTGGGATCGGGATGTAGTGGATAAACGTCCCATCGCTTTCGTGCTGTCTGACGATAAACAGCGCCTGCTGCCGGAGCTGACGAAAGCGGATCTGCGCGATTACGGCGTAAAAGTCGACACGATCCCGGACTTAAAAGATCTGGATGACGGCGCTTATGTCCGCGATATCTCCCATTTCATTGAAAATGCCCGTTACGAATACAATCAGGATGACCAGACCCTGAAGCTGGTCATCCCGCAGGCGTATCGTGACCATGCTGCCGCTGGCGCGATACATCCAAAATTCTGGGATGACGGCGCGCCTGCCGCCTGGACAAGCTATCAACTCAGCGGTTCTCAGCAGCACTACAGTTCGGGCAAAACCTCTTCGACCTGGCTTGGCCTGGAGTCGGGGATTAACCTTGGGGCGTGGCGGCTGCGGAATAACAGCACCTGGAGCGACGCTTCTGGCTGGGAGGGCATTGCCAGCACGTTACAACGCGACATCAAAACGCTGAAAAGCCAGCTTGAGATTGGTCAGACATATACCAATGGTGAACTTTTTGACAGCGTCCAGATGACCGGCGTGAAGCTGGAAACGGATACTTCTATGCTGCCTGTTAGTCAGCAGGGCTTTGCGCCCGTCGTGCGCGGTATTGCCAATAGCGATGCGAAAGTCACTATCAAGCAAAACGGCTACACCATCTATCAGACAAACGTCTCGCCGGGGCCGTTTGAGATCCGCGATTTAAGCCAGGTAACATCCGGAGCCGATCTGGAAGTGACTGTCGAAGAGGCGGACGGCAGCGAGCATAGCTTCATCCAGGCCAGCGCGTCGGTGCCGGTGTTACAGCGGGAAGGCGGCTTTAAGTATTCGCTGGCCGCAGGGCGCTATCGCGGTAATGAAGGTGAAGACGAACCCACCTTTGCGCAAGGCACGGCCATCTATGGTCTGCCTTACGGCGTCACGGCGTATACCGGCGCGCTGGGTTCATCACTTTATCACGCGCTGCTGCTGGGGCTCGGAGCCGATCTGGGGCATTTCGGCTCCGCCTCTGTCGACCTCACGGCCGCGCGTACCGCGTTTGATGACGGGCGTGACGATGCCAGCGGTTTATCCTGGCGGGCGCAGTATTCAAAAGATATTCCCGACACGGATACCACCATTACGCTTGCCAGCTATCGCTACTCCACATCGGGGTTCTATACCTTTCAGGAAGCTATCGATCAGCGTGACAGCGAAATCGATGACGGCATTTATACCTACCGCAGAACTAATAACCGCCGTAGCCGCATGCAGCTCAACCTTTCCCAGCGGGTTTCTGACTGGGGCTCGGCCTATCTCAACGGCTATCAGCAGGACTACTGGGATATGGACGGCCATGAGCGTAGCGTCAGCGCGGGGTTCAGCTCCAGCTGGCGCGACATCACCTGGTCGATAAGTTACAACCTGACCCGCACGCCAGATGCCGATACCGACCGGCAAATGGCGTTGACGGTCAACATTCCGTTATCAAAGTGGCTGCCGAATTCCTGGGCAACCTACAGTGCCAATACCTCCAGTGGCGGATTTGTCTCGCATCAGGTTGGGCTTGGCGGTACCGCGCTGGAAGACAATAAGCTGAGCTACAACCTCCAGCAGACCTATGCCAACCAGGATACGGGCTACGGCGGCAGCCTGTCCGGGCGTTATCGCGGGGCTTCCGGTGAGGTAGGGATGGGGTACAGCTACGGTGGTAACAATCGGCAGTGGAACTACAGCGCTCAGGGGTCAATCGTTGCTCACGAGCATGGCGTGACGCTGGGGCAACCCGTACGCGACGCCTTCGCCATTGTGCACATTAAAGATGGTGATAACGTCAAAGTGCAAAATGGGCGCGGTATCACGACGGACCGTTTTGGTAACGCGATTGTTCCTTCTCTGACGGCCTACCGGCACAACATCATCACCGTGAATACGCAGGATCGGGAAGATATTGATATCGACGCGGCAACGCTGGATCTCGTGCCGACGAAAGGGGCGGCAGTGCCGGCCACGTTCGACGCGCGCGTGGGACGACGCGCGCTGGTGACCTTGCTCTACGCGGGTAAGCCCGTGCCGTTTGGTGCCCTGGTGGCGCTGGACAACACCACGGCCATCGTGGGCGATGATGGGGAGGTTTACCTGACAGGGCTGTCCGGCAAAACAACGTTTAGCGTGCAGTGGGGAGAAGAGCGCGATCGGCAGTGTCACGGGACGCTGGATCTTCCCTCGCACAGCGCGGCAGGGATCGTGAAAGCCACGGTCAACTGCCTTAACTGAGGTATCTCATGAACCTACGACGTATCGTTAACACATTTCTGCCACCGGTACTGCTTGTGCTGGCGGGGGCATTTTGCCATTCAGCCCGGGCAGATTGTACCTTCAACGGCAGCGCTGACGCGGATGCCGTGGTGACGTTTCAGCTTCCCCCGGTCATTATTGTCGCCCCCGACACGCCCGTCGGCACCGTGCTTTATGACGCCAGAGTCGAGAGTAAAGCGGTAACGGTGGATTGTAGCGGTGACGCGCAAATTCGACGCGGGTATTTGTACCTCACGGATGCGGATGCGCGCGAAGGTGTGATGAGCGGGGTTTATCAGACCAATGTGCCTGGTATTGGCATCCGCGCGGCGTCGTCGACCGAACGGCTTCCCGGTTACACTGAACAGGATTTAGTCCGGCCCATGCAATTTCTGGGATCGATCCACGGTTATTCGCAAAGTACATCTGTATTTCGCGCCGCTGCCCAGCTGGTCGTCACGGGCGCTATCCAGGAGGGCGATCTTGATACCTCACGGTTAACCTCAATGGATATCCTGGGCAACGCGCCGATCGGTGAAATGCGCTTCTCTCCCACCACTATTCGCATCACCACAAACACCTGTAACCTGGTCGATCGCAACATCTATGTGCCGCTGAAAACGGTCAATACCCAGGACTTTAGCGGCCAATACTCTGACATCCTCACGGACGGCAGCTTTAAGATTGAGATCACCGACTGCGCGGCAGGCACAAAGGTGGATTATCAGTTTACCAGCGCGGGATCAACGGGCGTCACGAACGGCAATATTTTGGGGATCGCCTCCGGAGATTCCGCCGCTGAAGGCGTCGGCATTCAGATCCTTGACCAGAATGATACGGTACTGCAGTTCGATCGGAACTATACGGCGATAACCGGCACGCAGGACAACGTTCCTGTCGAGATCCCACTCAAGGCTCGCTACGTCAGGACGGGGGAGATAAAAGCCGGCAAAGTCGATTCTGTCGCGACGTTCGAGCTCTTTTACCGTTGATTCATCCTGCCCGCTCTGGCGGGCTAAGGATCATTTCACTAACTTCGTTAACCCTCTCTTTTCATCTGGTTAATTCTTAAACCCTTAAATCTTGTAGGGCCGCTTACTGCTTGCTATGCAACCAGCGTTTCGCATATTATTCTGCGGTCATAATAATAATTCTCGTTTACGTTATCATTCACTTTTCCATCAGAGATAAACATGGCGCTTTCCAATACTGCTCAGCCAATTAACACGTCGCTGCGTAAAGTCGCGGTTGTCGTAGCCACAGCGGTTGCCGGCATGTCTGCATTTGCTCACGCTGCCGAAACCCCGAAAAAAGAAGATACTATTACCGTTACCGCTGCACCTGCTGCACAGGAAAGTGCCTGGGGACCTGCTGCGACTATCGCCGCTCGCCAATCTGCGACCGGTACCAAAACAGACACCCCAATTCAAAAGGTTCCACAGTCTATTTCTGTGGTAACGGCCGAAGAGATGGCGCTGCATCAGCCACGTTCCGTTAAAGAAGCTCTGAGCTATACCCCGGGGGTTGCAGTAGGCACCCGTGGTGCTTCCAATACTTACGACTACCTGGTTATTCGCGGTTTCGCGGCCGATGGCCAGAGCCAAAACAACTACCTCGACGGCATGAAAATGCAGGGGAACTTCTACAACGACGCGGTAATTGACCCGTACATGCTGGAGCGCGCCGAAATCATGCGCGGTCCGGTTTCCGTTCTGTACGGTAAAAGCAGCCCAGGCGGCCTGCTGAACATGGTAAGTAAGCGCCCAACAACCGAGCCGCTGAAAGAGATCCAGTTTAAAGTGGGTACCGACAGCCTGTTCCAGACAGGCTTTGACTTCAGCGATGCGATCGACGATGACGGTGTCTATTCATACCGCCTGACGGGCGTTGCGCGCTCGAACAATTCGCAGCAGGAAGATAAGGGCGAGCAGCGTTATGCCATCGCGCCATCCTTCTCCTGGCGTCCGGATGACAAAACCACCTTCACGTTCCTCTCCTACTTCCAGAACGAGCCTGAAACGGGCTACTACGGCTGGCTGCCAAAAGAGGGGACGGTTGACCCGCTGCCAAACGGCGATCGTCTGCCGACTAACTTCAATGAAGGCGCGAAGAACAACACCTATTCCCGTAACCAGAAAATGGTGGGATACAGCTTCGACCACGAATTCAACGATACTTTCACCGTGCGTCAGAATCTGCGCTTTGCCGAGAACAAAACCTCGCAAAACAGCGTTTACGGCTACGGCATGTGTTCCGATCCGCTCTATTCGAGTAATCCGGCATCCAGCCCTTGCGCGAGCATTCCTCAGTCACAATGGGGGCATACGCTGACTCGCCAGTATGTGATCGATGACGAGAAGCTGCAAAACTTCACCGTTGATACGCAGCTTCAGAGCAAGTTCGCGACGGGGGCTCTCGACCATACTCTGTTGACAGGCGTTGATTTCATGCGCATGCGTAATGACATTAACTCCTGGTTCGGCTATGCCGGCTCCGTTGCGCCATCCGATATTTACGATCTCGATCGTGGCGATTTCGATTTCGGTTCACACCCTGGACCATCTGGTGCTTACCAGGTGCTGAACAAGCAGAAGCAGACCGGCGTTTACGCTCAGGATCAGATCGAATGGGATAAAGTGCTGGTGACACTGGGCGGCCGTTACGATTGGGCCGATCAGGAGTCCTACAACCGCGTATTAAATACCACCGCCAAGCGTGATGATACTCAGTTCACCTGGCGTGGCGGCGTTAACTACCTGTTCGACAACGGGGTAACTCCTTATTTCAGCTACAGCGAATCCTTTGAACCGGCTTCCCTGACCGACGCTCAAGGTAAACCATTCTCACCGTCTAAAGGCAAACAGTACGAAGCGGGCGTGAAATACGTGCCTAACGATCGTCCGATCGTGATCACCGGTGCAGTGTATCAGCTGACCAAAACCAACAACCTGATGGCTGACCCAACTGGCTCACCCTTCTCCGTTGAAGGCGGCGAGATCCGCGCCCGTGGCGTAGAGCTGGAAGCCAAAGCGGCGTTATCTGCCAGCGTGAACGTTGTCGGTTCTTATACCTATACCGATGCGGAATACACCACCGACACCAACTACAAAGGCAACACGCCGGCGCAGGTGCCAAAACATATGGCATCCCTGTGGGGTGATTACACGATGTTTGACGGCCCACTTTCTGGCCTGACGCTGGGTACCGGTGTGCGTTATACCGGCTCCAGCAAAGGTGACCCGGCGAATAGCTTCACTGTTGGAAGCTATACACTGGTTGATGCACTGGTCAGATACGATCTGGCGCGTGTAGGCATGGCCGGATCAAACGTCGCGCTTCACGTGAACAACCTGTTCGATCGTGAGTACGTTGCCAGCTGCTTCAACACCTACGGTTGCTTCTGGGGTGCTGAACGCCAGGTTGTCGCCACCGCGACCTTCCGCTTCTAACCTCTTTATGGGCACGGTTCGCCGTGCCCTTTTTATTTAAGTTGGCTGACATGCAGGATAATAAAACGCAATCCGACACCACCTTTACGCTCAATAATCTCTCCTTTCGCGTACCCGGGCGCACTCTGCTGCATCCGCTCTCTCTGACGTTTCCTGCCGGTAAAGTGACGGGCCTGATTGGCCACAACGGTTCCGGTAAATCCACGCTGCTCAAGATGCTGGGACGCCACCAGCCACCTTCTGAAGGGGATATTCTGCTGGACGATCGGCCGCTGGAGGGCTGGAGCAGTAAAGCCTTTGCCCGCAAGGTGGCCTACTTGCCGCAGCAGCTGCCGCAGGCGGAAGGGATGACGGTGCGTGAGCTGGTAGCGATTGGCCGCTATCCGTGGCACGGGGCGCTTGGCCGCTTCGGCGTCGCCGACCGGGAGAAAGTAGAAGAGGCGATTGCGCTGGTAGGGCTAAAACCGCTGGCGCATCGCCTGGTGGATAGTCTGTCCGGCGGTGAACGTCAGCGGGCGTGGATTGCGATGCTGGTGGCGCAGGACAGCCGCTGCCTGCTGCTGGATGAACCGACCTCTGCGCTGGATATCGCCCATCAGGTCGACGTGCTGGCGCTGGTGCATCGCTTAAGCCAGCAGCGCGGCCTGACGGTGATCGCTGTCCTGCACGATATCAACATGGCGGCGCGCTACTGTGACTACCTCGTCGCGCTGCGCGGCGGTGAAATGATCGCTCAGGGCACGCCGTCTGAGCTGATGCGCAGCGAAACGCTGGAACATATTTACGGTATTCCGATGGGTATTTTGCCTCACCCTGCCGGGGCAGCTCCCGTGAGCTTTGTCTACTGATGCTGGATTCAACATACATTAGCCGCCGTCGCCTGCTGACGGCCATGGCGCTCTCGCCGCTGCTGTTGAAGATGGCCCCGGCCCGCGCCGCCGCTATCGATCCGCACCGCATCGTGGCGCTGGAGTGGTTACCCGTCGAGCTGATGATGGCCCTGGGTATCACGCCCTACGGCGTGGCCGACATTCCCAACTACACCCTGTGGGTGAATGAGCCAAAACTGCCGGACTCGGTCATCGACATCGGTCTGCGCACGGAGCCAAACCTTGAGCTTCTCACGCAGATGAAACCGTCTTATTTGTTCTGGTCTGCGGGGTATGGCCCGTCGGAAGAGATCATGGCGAAGATTGCGCCGGGACGAGGCTTTTCCTTTAGCGACGGTAAAAAGCCGCTGACCATGGCAAAAAATTCCATCCATGAGATGGCCCAGTTCCTCAACCGGGAAGCGGAAGCAAAACGGCATCTCGATGAGTTTGACGCGCTGATTGAGTCTCTTAAGCCGCGCTTTGCCCGCCGTGGCGATCGGCCTTTGCTGATGGTGACGCTGCTGGATGCCCGCCATATGCTGGTCTTTGGAAAGAACTGCCTGTTCCAGGAAGTGCTCGACAACTTCGGCATTCGCAACGCCTGGGAAGGCGAGATGACTTTCTGGGGAAGCACCGCCGTGGGCATCGACCGCCTGGCGGCGTTTCGCGACGTCGACGTGCTGTGCTTTGACCACGGCAACGAGCGTGAAATGCAAACCCTGATGGCGACCCCGCTCTGGCAGGCGATGCCGTTCGTGCGCGAGCAGCGCTTCCTGCGCGCCCCTGCGGTATGGTTTTACGGCGCGACGCTGTCGGCAATGCACTTTGCCCGCGTGCTGGACAACGTGATGGGGGGCAAAGCATGAGTACGCGTATTGCCCGTTTCCCGGCGCTGCTGCTGGGGCTGATTTTTCTGGCGGCGCTGGCGCTAACCGGGTTCAACCTCTCCACGGCACTGCCGCGCGAGCAGTGGGCGGCCGCGTTTGCCGCTCCGGATATCGACAATATTCAGCAGATGTTGTTCCACTACAGCCTGCTGCCGCGTCTTAGCATCTCCCTGCTGGTCGGGGCGGGGCTGGGGCTGGTGGGCGTGCTGTTCCAGCAGGTGCTGCGTAACCCGCTGGCGGAGCCAACCACGCTGGGCGTGGCGACGGGGGCACAGCTGGGGATCACCATCACCACCCTCTGGACCCTGCCGGGGGCATTAACCTCGCAGTTTGCCGCGCTGGCAGGTGCCTGCGTCGTGGGCGCGCTGGTCTTTGGCGTGGCCTGGGGAAAACGTCTCTCGCCGGTCACGCTGATCCTCGCCGGGCTGGTCGTCAGCCTCTACTGCGGCGCGATCAACCAGCTTCTGGTGCTGTTTCACCACGACCAGCTGCAAAGCATGTTTATGTGGAGCACCGGCACGCTCACCCAGACCGACTGGAGTATCGTCCAGCGCCTGTGGCCACAATTGTTTGGCGGCGTGGTGCTCACGCTGCTGCTGCTGCGCCCGCTGACGCTGATGGGGCTGGATGATGGCGTGGCGCGCAACCTGGGGCTGGCGCTGTCGCTGGCTCGTCTGGCGGCGCTCACGCTGGCGATTGTGTTAAGCGCTCTGCTGGTTAACGCGGTTGGCATCATCGGGTTTATCGGCCTCTTTGCGCCGCTGCTGGCGAAAATGCTCGGGGCGCGTCGCCTTCTGGCACGTCTGCTGCTGGCGCCGCTGATCGGGGCGCTGATCCTCTGGCTTTCCGATCAGATCATTCTCTGGCTGGCGCGCGTCTGGATGGAAGTGTCTACCGGGTCGGCAACGGCGCTTATTGGGGCGCCGCTGCTGCTGTGGCTGCTCCCGCGCCTGCGCAGCATCAGCGCTCCAGCGATGGACGCGGGTGATAAGGTCTACGCTGAACGTCAGTCGGTGCTGTGGTTCAGCCTTGCCGGTCTGGCGGTGTTGCTTATCGCCTCGTTTGCCGCCCTCGCGTTTGGGCGCGATGCCGCAGGCTGGCACTGGGCAACGGGTGACTTACTCAACGAACTGCTGCAGTGGCGCTGGCCGCGTATTCTCTCCGCGCTGATTGCCGGGGTGATGCTGGCGGTGGCGGGCTGTATTATTCAGCGTCTGACCGGTAACCCGATGGCAAGCCCTGAAGTGCTGGGGATCAGCTCCGGCGCGGCCTTTGGCGTGGTGCTGATGCTCTTCCTGGTGCCGGGCAATGCGTTTGGCTGGCTGATGCCTGCCGGGAGTATCGGTGCGGCGGCCACGCTGATGATTATTCTGGTTGCCTCTGGCCGCGGCGGATTTTCTCCGCACCGCATGCTGTTGGCTGGTATGGCGCTCAGCACCGCCTTTACTATGCTGCTGATGATGCTGCAGGCGAGCGGCGATCCGCGCATGGCGAAGATCCTGACCTGGATTTCCGGCTCAACGTACAACGCCACCGCCAGCCAGGTTGCCTGGTCAGGAAGCGTTATGATCGTGCTGCTGGCGATGGTACCGCTGTGCCGTCGCTGGATGACCATTCTGCCGCTGGGGGGCGAAACCGCGCGTGCGGTTGGCTTAGCGCTGACGCCAACGCGCGTCGCGCTTCTTCTGCTGGCGGCGTGTCTGACGGCAACCGCCACTATGACCATCGGTCCACTAAGCTTTGTAGGGTTGATGGCGCCGCATATCGCCAGAATGATGGGTTTCCGACGGACGATGCCACATATTGTGATGTCGGCCCTGACGGGCGGGGCCATTCTGGTGTTTGCCGACTGGTGTGGAAGGATGGTGCTGTTCCCGTATCAGATCCCGGCGGGCCTGTTGTCGACCTTTATCGGTGCGCCTTACTTTATCTATCTGTTGAGAAAGCAGAGTCGGTAGTCAGGTGCGGCCTGATACCCTCTCCCACGGGGAGAGGGAGAACATCGTAGGCCGGGTAAGCGTTAGCGCCACCCGGCAATGCCCTTAAAGCTTCGCAAACACCTTACGCGCCGCGTCGATGGTGTTATTGATATCTTCTTCGCTGTGCGCCACGGACATAAAGCCCGCTTCGAATGCGGACGGTGCCAGGTACACGCCTTCTTCCAGCATCAGGTGGAAGAAGCGCTTGAAACGCTCAACGTCGCACTTCACCACGTCCTGATAGCGGGTCACGGTTTTCGCATCGGTGAAGAAAATCCCGAACATGCCGCCCACGTGGTTAACAACCAGCGGAATTCCCGCTTCTTCTGCGGCTTCCAGCAGACCGTTTGCCAGCTGCGTGGTGCGGTCCGTCAGGGTTTCATGAATACCCGGCTGCGCCACTTCGGTCAGACAGGCGAAGCCCGCAGCCATGGCAATTGGGTTACCGGAGAGCGTGCCCGCCTGGTAAACCGGGCCGGTTGGTGCCAGGGCTTCCATCACGTCCTTACGACCGCCGAAAGCACCGACCGGCATGCCGCCGCCGATGATTTTGCCGAGGCAGGTCAGGTCCGGCTCAACCTCATAATAAGACTGGGCGCCCGCCAGTGCCACGCGGAAGCCGGTCATCACTTCATCGATGATCAGCAGCGCGCCGAACTCATCGCACAGCGCGCGCAGGCCCGGCAGGAAGTCAGGCTGCGGCGGGATGCAGTTCATATTGCCCGCAACCGGTTCAACGATAATGCAGGCGATCTCCTGCGGATACTGCTCGAACGCCGCGCGAACGGTGTTCAGATCGTTATAGGTGCAGGTCAGGGTGTGCTTCGCGAAATCAGCAGGTACGCCAGGCGAGTTTGGCTGGCCGAGGGTCAGCGCGCCGGAGCCCGCTTTCACCAGCAGGCAGTCTGCATGGCCGTGGTAGCAGCCTTCGAATTTGATGATTTTGTCGCGACCGGTAAAGCCGCGCGCCAGACGGATGGCGCTCATGGTGGCTTCGGTACCGGAGTTCACCATACGCACCATGTCCATGGTCGGCACCAGTTCGGTAACCAGCTCCGCCATTTTCACTTCCATCTCGGTCGGCGCACCGAAGCTCAGGCCGCGCTGCGCGGCTTCGATGACCGCGTTACGAATGGCGGGATGGTTATGTCCGAGAACCATCGGCCCCCAGGAACCGACGTAATCGATATAGGCTTTGCCATCGACATCATACAGATACGCGCCGTCAGCACGTTCAATAAACAGCGGCGTGCCGCCCACGCCGGTAAAGGCGCGTACTGGCGAGTTCACGCCACCGGGGATTAGCTCGCGGGCTGCACTGTAGAGGTTTTCAGACTTGCTCATGGCGTCGTTCCTGGTTCGTATAAAATGATTAAGCACACTATTCTAAGTGATCCGCAGAAGGTTATGAAATTTTTAGCCTGTTAATGCTTTAAGATTTGTTAAGTATTTTTCAGGCGTCGCAGGGAAGGTCTCTGGTAAAATCTTCGCGGCTTTTTGTATGACGAATAAGAACAGGACATGAAATCAGATTCCCCGTCTTTTGAAGAACAACAGTTTACGCGCGCCCAGCACCGAATCAGCATTCGGCGGCTGCTTAATCGCGATAAAACGCCGCTGGCGATCCTGCTTGCTGCTGCGGTGGTGGGTACCCTTGCAGGGCTGGTTGGCGTGGCGTTTGAAAAAGCGGTTAATGCCGTACTCAACTGGCGAGTGGGTACCGTAGCCGGTTTTGCCGATCGCGAATGGCTGGTCTGGGTAGCGGCATTCGGCCTGTCTGCGCTGTTTGCCATGGTGGGGTATTTTCTGGTGCGTAAATTCGCCCCGGAGGCGGGCGGGTCTGGCATCCCGGAAATTGAAGGCGCGCTGGAGGAGCTGCGCCCGGTGCGCTGGTGGCGGGTGATCCCGGTTAAGTTTATTGGCGGCATGGGGACGCTGGGCGCAGGGATGGTGCTCGGCCGGGAAGGGCCAACGGTGCAGCTTGGGGGGAACGTCGGCCGCATGGTGGGCGATCTGTTCCGCATGCGCAGCGCCGAGGCGCGCCATACGCTGCTGGCCACCGGTGCAGCGGCGGGGCTTTCTGCGGCGTTTAACGCGCCGCTGGCCGGTATTTTGTTCATCATCGAAGAGATGCGCGCGCAGTTCCGCTACAACCTGATCTCCATTAAAGCGGTCTTTACCGGCGTCATTATGTCGAGCATCGTCTTTCGCATCTTTAATGGCGAAGGGGCGGTGATTGAAGTCGGTAAACTGACCAACGCACCGGTTAACACCCTGTGGCTATACCTGATCCTCGGCATGATTTTTGGTGTGGTGGGCCCGCTGTTTAACACCTTTATCTTACGCGCTCAGGATATGTTCCAGCGCGTTCACGGCGGCAATACCACGAAATGGGTGCTGATGGGCGGCCTGCTGGGCGGCATTTGTGGCGTGCTCGGCTTTATCGAACCGAATGCCGCGGGCGGCGGTTTCGGGCTGATTCCCATTGCCGCAGCCGGAAATTTCAGCGTGGGTTTGCTGCTGTTTATGTTTTTCTCCAGGGTCATTACGACGGTACTGTGCTTCTCCTCCGGCGCGCCCGGCGGGATTTTCGCCCCGATGCTGGCGCTGGGAACCTTGTTGGGCACCGCATTTGGTATGGCGGCTGAAGCGGGCTTTCCCGCCTATCACCTTGATGCAGGGACCTTTGCGGTAGCCGGGATGGGGGCGCTGCTGGCCGCATCCCTGCGCGCGCCGTTAACCGGCATCGTGCTGGTGCTGGAGATGACGGATAATTACCAGCTCATTTTGCCAATGATCATTACCTGTCTCGGCGCGACACTATTAGCCCAATTCCTGGGTGGAAAACCGCTATACTCCACCATCCTCGCGCGTACCCTGGCAAAACAAGAGGCGGAGCGGGCCGCCACGCAGAATACTTGAATGAATTACCAGGGTATTAGATAATGACGAAAAGAATTGGGTGAATTTTACCCAATAGCAGTATTCATGGGAGCATAAGATGAGTGATGACGTAGCTGTGCCGCTGGAATTTACCGAAGCAGCAGCCAACAAAGTGAAAACCCTGATTGCCGACGAAGACAATCCGGATCTGAAACTGCGTGTCTATATTACCGGTGGCGGCTGCAGCGGCTTCCAGTACGGTTTTACCTTTGACGATCAGGTGAACGACGGCGATATGACCATCGAGAAGCAAGGCGTCGCGCTGGTAGTTGACCCGATGAGCCTGCAGTATCTGGTGGGCGGTTCGGTGGATTACACCGAAGGTCTGGAAGGTTCGCGTTTTGTGGTGACCAACCCGAACGCAACAAGCACCTGCGGGTGTGGTTCTTCGTTCAGCATTTAAGCCTGGATGCGGATTGTAGGCCCGGTAAGCGAAGCGCCTCCGGGCTTATAAACGACGCCTATCTTGAAGTTTCATCCAGCGCAAACGTCGGCAGCTTCAGGTGCCAGCGTATCGCCGCTAAACGTATCACCAGCGTCACGACCATCCCCAGCATCGCGGCGTTTTCCAGCGGAATTGCAAACGTGTAGTACGCGGTCGCGTGGACAATGCCGCCCGCAATACAGGCCGTTGCGTAAATTTCAGTACGCAGGATCATCGGCACCTCCCGCGCCAGAATGTCGCGAATGATGCCGCCGCCCACGCCGGTTAACACGCCCATGCAGATCGCCACCATCGGGCCGGTGCCCGCATTAAACGCCTTATTGACGCCAATACCGACAAACACGGCCAGACCGACGGCATCCAGTACCGGCAATATCCATTTGGGTAATCGGCGGGGCTGGCGAACCAGCACAATGGTTAACAGACAGGTGACCATCGCGACCACAAGATCGGTAGGATCTTTCACCCAAAACACCGGGCCATTTGCCAGCGCCATATCGCGGATTGTCCCGCCGCCAACGGCGGTCACCACGCCAAGCACCAGCACGCCAAACGGATCCATGCGTAGTTTTCCGGCGAGCAGGACGCCGGAGATAGCAAAAACGGCTGTACCAAGAATATCCAGCCAATAAACGAGCATCGTTAAATCCTCGAACGTATGTTAATGACCCTCTGCCAGGGCGGCACAGAGCTGTTTTGCGGCGAGGATAATACGCGGGCTGGCGCGTTCAAACCAGTCACCGTTGAGTGGGATCACCGGAATTTTTAGCTGGCTCTGCCAGAATTGTTTAATTTTAGGAATCTCGCTCGCATTTCCGACCACGACGATGGCCTGCGGCTGGCGCGCCAGAACCTGCTCACGGCTCACCTGAGGCCACGGTACCCGGCTGGCAGCAAAGATATTTTCACCGCCGCACACTTCCAGCACCTGGTTCTGAATCGAGCCTTTTCCGGTGGTAAACAGCGGCTGGCTGCCGAACTGCAGGAAGATGCGCTTTTTGGCTGGCGTATCGTATTGGGCTTTCAGCGCGGCATAGTCGCTGAGCATCTGGTTCGCCGCACTCTCGGCTTTTTGAGGCGCAGGGCTATAAGGGGCCAGGGCGCGCAGAGCCTGAGCGACCTGCTCAATACTTACCGCGTCAACCCACATGACCTTGATGCCAAGCGAGGTGAGCTGGTTAACCTGCCGCTCGGCGTTACCGCCCCGCCAGGCCAGCACGAGATCCGGCTTAAGCGCTACAATGCGCTCAAGGTTCATCCCTTGCCAGGTTGCCACTTGCTCAATGCCGGCCGCCTGTGGGGGGTAATCTGAAAAGCTGCTGACGCCAACGGGGGTGATCCCGGCGGCAAACGCCAGTTCGGTATTAGCGGGAGAGAGGGTAATCACACGCGGCGCGGCGAACAGCCACGCCGGTGTAAGCAGCAGCAGGGCGGCCAGCGCCCTGATAGACCGTTTAGCCACGCGCCAGGTTCTGCACCAGGCGTTCCACCATCACGGTGGACTGTTTTGCCGCAACGGCCAGGAACTCGTCGAAGCTGATGTGAGACTGCTGGTCTGCCACGTCAGAGATGGCGCGAACCACCACGAACGGTACGCTGAAATTGTGGCAAACGTGCGCAATCGCGGTCGCTTCCATCTCTACGGCAACCGCCTGCGGGAAGTTATGACGTATTTTCGCCAGACCGACCGAGCCATTGATGAACGCATCACCGCTGACAATCAGGCCGCGTACCGCGTTGAGATTGAGCTCAGCAATGCAGGCTTCAGCCGCCGCTATCAGTTTATCGTCAGCTTTAAACCCTGCCGGGCAGCCCGGAAGCTGGCCGTATTCGTAGCCGAACGCGGTGACGTCAGCATCGTGGTAACGCGCTTCGTCGGAGACAACGATATCGCCCACTTTCAGCGTCGGTGCCAGACCGCCTGCTGAGCCCGTGTTAATGATGACGTCCGGCTTGCAGCGCTCAAGCAGCAGGGTCGCACCCAGCGCAGCAGCCACTTTACCGATGCCTGATTTCAGCAGAGCCACCTCAACACCGTTCAGCTGTCCGGTGTAGATCTCACAACCCCCGAGAGAGAGGGTCTGACGGTTCTCAATTTTGTCACGCAGGAGCGTAACTTCTTCTTCCATTGCACCAATAATGCCGATTTTCATAGATTTACTCGCGATGTGCCTTGTTAAGAGGCATAGTCTATCATGCGGTTAAGGGGAAACGCATTCTCACGCGGGGGAGCACATGTCACCAATCGATTTTCGTACCAAAATTAACTGGCACCGTCGTTTCCGTTCGCCGCAGGGCGAAAAGAGCGAACATGAGATCCTGCGTATCTTCGAAAGCGATCGCGGCAGGATTATTAACTCGCCCGCCATCCGGCGTCTGCAGCAAAAGACCCAGGTATTCCCGCTGGAGCGTAACGCGGCGGTGCGCACGCGCTTAACCCACTCCATGGAAGTGCAGCAGGTCGGGCGTTATATTGCCAAAGAGATTTTAAGCCGCCTCAAAGAGCAGCGTTTACTGGAAACCTATGGCCTGGATGAGCTGACGGGGCCTTTCGAGAGCATCGTTGAGATGGCCTGCCTGATGCATGACATCGGCAACCCGCCTTTTGGCCATTTTGGCGAGGCGGCTATTAATGACTGGTTTAAACAACGGCTTTATCCGTCGGATGCGGCAAGCCAGCCACTCAGCGATGACCGCTGCATCGTGCGCGATTTACGCCTGCGTGAAGGCGAAGAAGGGCTGAACGATCTGCGCCGCAAAGTGCGCCAGGATCTCTGTCACTTTGAGGGCAACGCGCAGGGGATCCGGCTGGTGCACTCCCTGATGCGCATGAACCTGACCTGGGCGCAGGTTGGCTGCATTTTGAAATATACGCGTCCCGCGTGGTGGATGGGGGAGACGCCCGCATCCCACAGCTATTTAATGAAAAAACCGGGCTATTACCTTTCCGAAGAGGGCTATATAGAACGGCTGCGTAAAGAACTTTCCCTGACGCCAAACGGCCGATTCCCATTGACGTGGATTATGGAAGCCGCCGACGATATTTCCTATTGCGTGGCTGACCTGGAAGATGCCGTTGAGAAAAGAATATTTAGCGTCGAGGAGCTTTATCAGCATCTTTATGCGGCATGGGGAACCCATGAAAAAGGATCGCTGTTTGCGCAGGTTGTCGAAAATGCCTGGGAAAAATCGCGCTCAAATACGTTGAGCCGCAGTACGGAAGATCAGTTCTTTATGTATTTGCGGGTCAATACATTAAATAAACTGGTGCCGTATGCCGCCTCGCGCTTTATTGATAATTTGCCGCAAATCTTTAGCGGGGAATTCAATCATGCGCTGCTGGAAGATGACAGCAGTTTTAGCCAACTCCTTGAGCTTTATAAACATGTGGCGATGCGGCATGTGTTCAGCCATCCTGATGTCGAGCAGCTGGAACTGCAGGGATACCGTGTAATCAGTGGATTACTGGAAATTTATTCACCGTTGCTTCAGCTCTCCGTCGAGGAGTTTAGCGAGCTGGTGGAAAAAGAACGCGTGCGGCGAATTCCTATCGAATCCCGGCTTTATCAGAAACTTTCTACCCGCCATCGGCTGGCGTATGTCGAAGCGATGGGTAAGCTGGATCGCCACGCTCTGGAATGGCCGGTGATGGAATATTATTATCGCTGCCGTCTAATCCAGGACTATATCAGCGGCATGACCGATTTGTATGCCTGGGATGAATACCGCAAGCTCATGGCCGTGGAATAATTCCGGAGTTTTGTAAAGAAGGCCAATAAATTTTTACCTTTTCCATAAACTTATGGCCGGAACTAAGCGGTATAAAATGAATCTGAGTTACACAGCAATTTTGCGTTACCTGTAAATCGAGATTGAGAAACATGAAAAAAACCACATTAGCAATGAGTGCACTGGCTCTGAGTTTAGGTTTAGCGCTGTCTCCTCTGACTGCTACTGCAGCCGAGACCGCGTCGTCGGCAGCAACCGCGCAGCAGATGCCAAGCCTGGCACCGATGCTCGAAAAAGTGATGCCATCGGTGGTGAGTATTAACGTTGAGGGCAGCACGACCGTCAATACGCCGCGCATGCCGCGTAACTTCCAGCAGTTCTTCGGTGACAATTCACCGTTCTGCCAGGACGGTTCGCCGTTCCAGAGTTCTCCGTTCTGTCAGGGCGGTGGCGCAGGGGATGACGGCCAGGGCGGCGGCCAGCAACAGAAATTCATGGCGCTTGGTTCCGGTGTGATTATTGATGCCGCAAAAGGCTACGTGGTCACCAACAACCACGTTGTGGATAACGCCAGCACCATTAAAGTTCAGCTGAGCGATGGTCGTAAATTCGATGCTAAAGTGGTGGGTAAAGATCCACGCTCCGACATCGCGTTGATCCAGATTCAGGATCCGAAGAACCTGACGGCGATTAAAATTGCCGACTCCGACGCGCTGCGCGTGGGTGATTACACCGTCGCTATCGGTAACCCGTTCGGTCTGGGTGAAACCGTGACCTCGGGTATCGTCTCTGCGTTGGGCCGTAGCGGCCTGAATGCGGAAAACTATGAAAACTTCATCCAGACAGATGCGGCCATTAACCGTGGTAACTCCGGCGGTGCGCTGGTGAACCTGAACGGCGAGCTGATCGGAATCAACACCGCTATTCTGGCACCGGACGGCGGCAACATCGGGATCGGCTTTGCTATCCCGAGTAACATGGTGAAAAACCTGACTGCTCAGATGGTGCAGTACGGCCAGGTGAAACGCGGTGAGCTGGGTATTATGGGTACCGAGCTGAACTCCGAGCTGGCGAAAGCGATGAAGGTGGATGCGCAGCGCGGTGCGTTCGTCAGCCAGGTTATGCCGAACTCCTCTGCAGCGAAGGCGGGCATTAAAGCGGGTGATGTGATCACCTCTCTGAACGGTAAACCGATCAGTAGCTTTGCCGCCCTGCGTGCGGAAGTGGGCTCGATGCCAATTGGCAGCAAAGTGACCCTTGGCCTGCTGCGTGACGGCAAACCGGTTAACGTAAGCCTGGAGCTGCAGCAGAGCAGCCAGAATCAGGTGGACTCCAGCACCATCTTCAGCGGAATTGAAGGCGCAGAGATGAGTAACAAGGGCCAGGACAAAGGCGTGGTGGTGAACAACGTGAAAGCAAATTCACCTGCTGCCCGTATCGGCCTGAAAAAAGGCGATGTGATCATGGGGGCTAACCAGCAACCGGTGAAAAACATCGCTGAACTGCGCAAAATTCTCGATAGCAAACCGTCCGTGCTGGCGCTGAATATCCAGCGCGGTGACACCTCAATTTACCTGCTGATGCAGTAATTCACTTAAGCCCCTGTACGCAGGGGCTTTCTTGTTTCTGTGACGCCTACCGCAACTCCATATTTCCCCCTCTCACTTTGTGCATTCGCACAATGCAGTCGCTGCTGAACTTCCCTATGCTTGAGCTCTGCTCACAGGAGGGTTACATGGCTGGCTGGCATCTTGATACCAAAATGGCGCAGGATATCGTGGCGCGCACCATGCGCATCATTGATACCAATATCAACGTAATGGATGCCCGCGGGCGCATTATTGGCAGCGGCGATCGCGAGCGTATTGGGGAATTGCACGAAGGAGCCCTGCTGGTGCTCTCTCAGGGCCGCGTGGTTGATATCGATGATGCGGTAGCGAAACACCTGCACGGCGTGCGTCAGGGGATCAACCTGCCGCTGCGTCTGGAAGGGGAAATTGTTGGCGTCATCGGCCTGACGGGCGAACCGGAATCCCTGCGTAAATACGGCGAGCTGGTCTGTATGACGGCGGAAATGATGCTGGAGCAGTCGCGTCTGATGCATCTGCTTGCTCAGGACAGCCGCTTACGTGAAGAGCTGGTGATGAACCTGATTCAGGCGGAAGAACATACGCCTGCACTCAGCGAATGGGCGCAGCGTCTGGGGATCGATCTGAACCAGCCGCGCGTGGTGGCGGTGATTGAGGTCGATAGCGGACAGCTTGGCGTAGACAGCGCGATGGCCGAGCTGCAGCAGCTGCAAAATGCGCTGGCGACGCCGGAGCGCGACAACCTGGTGGCGATCGTCTCGCTGACGGAAATGGTGGTACTCAAACCCGCGCTCAATGCGTTCGGCCGCTGGGATGCGGAAGATCATCGGCGTCGCGTGGAACTGCTGATTTCCCGTATGCAGGAGAACGGCCAGTTGCGTTTTCGCGTTGCCCTGGGCAATTACTTTACCGGGCCGGGCAGCATCGCCCGGTCCTGGCGTACCGCGCGCACCACCATGATGGTGGGCAAGCAGCGGATGCCGGAGAGCCGCAGTTATTTCTATCAGGATCTGATGCTGCCGGTGCTGCTCGACAGCCTGCGCGGCGGCTGGCAGGCCAATGAGCTGGCGCGGCCATTAGCGCGCCTGAAGGCGATGGACAACAATGGGTTGCTGCGCCGGACGCTGCAGGCGTGGTTTCGCCATAACGTGCAACCGCTGGCGACCTCAAAAGCGCTGTTTATTCACCGCAATACGCTTGAGTACCGGCTAAACCGGATCTCGGAGCTGACGGGGCTGGATTTGGGGAACTTTGACGACAGGCTGCTGCTCTATGTCGCGTTGCAGCTGGACGAACAGAGATGACTGAGTGCGGCCTGGTGCCCTCACCCCATCCCTCTCCCACTGTACGGTCCGGGGACATAGTGAACACTTGTTCGGGGACATGGTAGACACTTACAACTGAGGCA